>JBIOFT010000194.1:0-6062 GCA_044447375.1 Terriglobales bacterium
CGTCATCGGAGACCTGTTCGTCCGCGACGGCGGACGCACTTCCGACCGCCACGAAGTCGAAGAACGCCTTCTGACCCACGTCATCGAAACCCTGCAGCAGTCGCCCGGCGTCCGCCGCGTCGAGGCGCAACTGCTAGCACACGATACCGGCGAGGTGGTCCGCCCGTTTCTGCAGCAGGGCTTCAGCCGCCACCCCCGCGTTTTCATGACCTTCGACATCCGGGGAGAGGTGCAGCCTGGCTCCGCGCTGCCACCGGACTTCGAGCTATGCCCCTGGTCGGAGCAGGAATACCAGGCGGCCGCTGCCCTCATTACCGCTGCCTATCGCGGACACGTGGACGCCGACATCAACGATCAGTACCGCACCCTCACCGGATCTCTGCGCTTCCTCAACAACATCGTGCGCTTTCCCGGCTGCGGCACCTTCGACCCGCAAGCGTCCTTTCTCGTCTTCGAGAAGCACACCCGCACCCTGGTGGGCCTGATCCTGTGCTCGCTGGTGCGGGCCGACGTGGGCCACATCACCCAGGTCTGCGTGCTGCCCGAGTACCGCTCCAGCGGCCTCGGCGAGACCTTGCTGGCGGCTACCACCAGCGTCCTGCGCGAGCGCCGCTTCCATTCCATCTCGCTGACCGTAACCGAAGCCAACGACCGAGCCATCGCCCTCTACCACCGCATCGGTTTCGAATCCACCAGAGTGTTCGATGCCTTTGTGTGGGAAGGGTGAAGGTGCGCAGCGAGAAACGGAAGGGCCGCTACCGAAGTCCCTGGAAAACTGGTTTCAGAATTCGGTTTTGGGTAGGGCACGGCTTCAGCCGTGCCGCCAAGACCCGCTTAAAATGCGGGCTTTAGCCTCTGAGGGCCGGCTTTCTGAACCTTCAAGAAGATTATTGAAACCAGCCCCAGCGCAAGGAAGTGATCGCTTCTCAATTGATCGAGACGGGGAACAGAGCAGAAGAAAAACAATCCGCGAAAAGAGAACGACAAGTGGTGAGGAGCAAGAGGGACATACGAGTTGTTCGCTACAAGCCAGTGGCTAGAAGCTAGTAGCTAAGAGTTACTGCCGCAACAACCACATCACCCACCCCGCCACGAACAGTCCGCCCACGAACATGGCGAAGCAGTAGAGCCCGTAGCGGACCTGCTCGGCCGCCGTGTTGCGCTGCGTGATGCCGAAGACCACCGAGGTGAACAGCGCGAACAACACGGCAGCGGTGAAATGCGACACAGTCAAAGTCACGGCTTCTTCCCCAGCGCGATGTGATGCGCATCTGCCGCCGCGATGTAGTTCAGTAGCCCGGCCACAATGAAGAACGTCTTGCCATAGTCGGCGGTCGCGTGCGCCACCGGACCGGCGCCCCAGCCCATGATGCGGGCCAGAAAATACAGCGCTCCCGCGCCCACGTCCCCGATAAATCCGAGGATGTCGAGGATGTCGCCCCCATTCGGCTGGTAGATGTGCCCCTCCAGGGCCAGCCCGATCAGGAACATGGCCACAATTGACACCAGCAGCAGAATGCCACGCACGTAGCGCTTCAGTAGAATGTGCCCGGCGCCCGGCACCAACCAGCCGGCAATCGGCGCCACCACGGACAGGGTGGTGAGGGGCGGCTCGGCCGGCTTCGCCTCAGATTTCGCTTTCTCTTTCTCTGGATTGGCCATTCAGATGGTCACAATCTCGCGTTGAATTTTTCCCGTAACCTCGGCGCTTCCCGGGCGGACCAGCACGTTGACCTCGCTGCGCACTCCGAATTCGGGCAGGTAAATGCCCGGCTCGATGGAAAAGCACGAGTTCGGCAGAATGCGGCGCTCGTCGTGGATCTCCAGATCGTCCATGTTGGCGCCATTGGCGTGGACCTCGGTCCCGATCGAGTGCCCGGTGCGGTGAATGAAATAGTCTCCGTACTTCGCCTTCTTGATGTGCCCGCGAACCGCGCGGTCCACTTCCCATCCCGCGATCGGTTTCCCGGCCGCGATGGCGTCCTGCACGGTTTTCACTCCCGCGTCCCGCGCTTCGGTGACAATCTTGAAAATCTCGCGCTGGCGGGCCGAAGGTGTCTTGCCGACGAAGCCCGTCCAAGTGATGTCGTAGTACACCGCCCCCGGCGTGTTCTGCTTGGCCCAGACATCGAGCAGAACGAAATCGCCTTCGCGAATTGGCACCGGATGATCGGCGCGCGGCCCATAATGCGGATTGCTGCTATTGGCGTTCACCGCGACGACGGGCGGATCATCGGTTATCAACTTCTCGCGGGTGAAAGCTTCCATGAACCACTGCTGGATCTCGTGCTCCGTCGTCCCGCCGCTGCGCACCCGCCGGCCGATTTCGGGGAAGGCGGCGGAGGTGATGGCGTCAATCCGGTCGCGGGCGGCAAAGTGGGTGCGAATCTGCTCCTCGGTCAGGGTCGCTTCGAACTGCGCCACCAGGTCTTGCGAACTGACCACGTTCTTGCCCAGTCCCCGAATCAGGTCCACCGTTCCGGCGTCCACCAGCGAGACGGTAAAGACGATGTTATTGGGCGAGTACTGCATCGCAATGTCGCGCTGCCCCGCCAGCAGTGTCTTCAAACTGTCGAAAAGCTCCTGCCATCCGGCGTACAGTCGCTTAGCGCCGGGCAAAGTGTCCAGGTGTCCCGCTTCGATCTTGTGGACCAGTTTGACCGGATCGCCCTTCGCCGGGATCAGGTAGTACCAGCGGCGCGTCACCATGAGCCCCGCGGGCAGCCCCAGCACGCGGTAGGCGATCGGGTCGCGATGGTGATGGTCGTAGAAAAGCCAGGCGTCGATGTTGCGCTCGCGCAAGGCCTTCTGAATGGCGGAGAGGTCCATAGACAAAGGGTTATTCTACACGACTGCGTGCCGGGCTGGGTCACAGACCGCCGCCGCTACGGTTGTGATACAAAATACTGTAATGCCAATGTACGTCTCTGGCAGTCCCATCCCGTTCGAACCCGGTGCGCCGTGCTGAGGGCAATCCTCATCGCTCTGTCGGAGAGCCGGTCGCTGCGCCGGGTAGCCGAGAGCTCCCGTTTTGGCCAGCGCACCTCCAGCCGTTTTGTCGCCGGCACCGAGGTCGCGGACGCGGTGCGCGCCGCCGCCGCCGTCAACCAATTCGGCGCCGGCGTTTCCATCGATAACCTCGGCGAGAACGTCACCAATGCCGGCGAGGCCCGGGCGAGCGCCGGCCTGTATCATCACCTGCTCGATGAAATTGCCGCCGACAAACTCGATGCCAATATCAGCCTCAAGCTGACGCACATGGGTCTCGACGTGGATGAGTCGCTGGCCCACGAGCTGGTCCGCAGCCTGGTGGCCAAGGCCGCCAGCATGTCGCCCAAGAACTTCGTCCGCGTGGACATGGAAGGCTCTCCCTACACCGAGCGCACGCTCGCCTTCGTCCACGAACTGCACCGCGTCCCCGGGAACGCGGGGTGCGTGGGCGCCGTCATCCAGTCCTATATGCGCCGGGCCGAAGCGGACGTCGAGAAGCTGCTCTCCGAGCGCATTCGCATCCGGTTGTGCAAAGGGGCCTACAAGGAACCGCCGGAGGTCGCCTTTCAGAAAAAGTCCGAAGTGGACTCGAACTACGTGAAGCTGATGAAGATCCTGATGAAAAGCGGCGTCTATCACGGCCTGGCCACGCATGACGAAGCCATCATCAATGAAGCCAAGGCCTTCGCCACGCGCGAGAACATAGCCCGCGACGCCTTTGAATTCCAGATGTTACACGGCATCCGCCGCGACCTGCAGCAAGGCCTGGTCAAGGATGGCTGGCGCATGCGGGTCTATATCCCATTCGGCACCGAGTGGTATCCCTACCTGATGCGCCGGCTGGCGGAACGTCCAGCGAATGTGTTGTTTATCGCCAAGAACCTGCTGCGCCCATAGATCACTGCGGGAGACGATGCATGGGCCTCAAGAGTGTTCCGATCTTTTATTTTCGTGTCCACGAAGGGATTCTCGCCGCCATTTCGTTACACAACATGGGAACCAACCTGGCCGGAACGGAGCCTGCCCCCTCGGCTATGTGCCCTGATCCGGTTGGGTGCAAAGGGTCTGTGGCTCGCTAGTTTCAGATCGAGACTCGAGTTTCCAAGAAAAATCCTCCGCGTCGCCACGGGGAAGGGCGGCGCGGGGGTGCTGTTTTTACCCGCCTGATTCCTAGCCTCTGTCCGAAAACGTCCCACCCTCACAGCCAAGTTGGATGCGTATCACGGGCCTGAAGAACACCTGCACAGGCGCCAGCTTACTGTTCTGGCGGTTCGGGCTGTGCCCCGTCAGGCGGGGCGAGCGGGAGCCGGGAGGCTCCACTCAGCAGGGCGCGCTCGTGGTCCGAGAACATGCTCCTGAAGCGGCCGGAATTGATGAGCTGCTCGCGCTGTTCGGGGGTCAGGTCGCGCATGCCGCGAATGGCGGTCCCGAGCATCTGGCGGCGTTGCGGCGGCAACTGCTGGATCTGGCCGAAAAGCTGGCGCGCCTGCTGTTTCTGATCAGGCCTGAGGTGCTCCCAGATCTCCATCCGTTTGAGAGTCTGTTCCTTCTGCTGCGGGGGCAGGCTGGAAAAATGCTGCAGGCGCTGCTGCAGCTGCGCCTGCCGCTGGGGCGGGAGCTTCCGGAAGTTCGGGTCGTTCTGCAATGCCCGGCGCTGCTGCTCGGGAGGCAGGTCCTTGTAACGGCGCAGCCAGTAGCCGGCATGGCCAGGCTGGTTCAACGGCGGACGCGTTTCGTTAGGGCGAGCTTCGCCAGGCCGCACTGGGTTGGGGTGAGCCTCTTTCTGAAGCTGGCGCTGGCGTTCCTGCTGCTGACGTTGTTGTTGCTGTCGCTGCTGATGCTGTCGTAACTGTTGTTGACGTTGTTGTTGCTGTCGCTGCTGATGCTGTTGCTGCTGACGTTGCTGCTGTTGTTGTTGGCCCTGTTGGGGCTGCGGGTGCGGCGGTGGCTGCGGCGGCGTATGCCGGGGCTGTGCGAACGACGGCGTCAACAGCAAGAGCGCTGCCAGACAGCACACGCCTATTCCCCGGCCCAACATAGCTTGGTCCCTTGCTCTCACATTGTCCGCGAATCTCACGGATTCGCCGTTACGTCGTCCTGCACCTGCAGCTCATCCAGCATGTCAAAATCCGCATACAAATCGTTGTTTCTTTCGAGCGCCTGCAAATCACCCAACGCTGTTCCCGCCCGAATGGGAACGCTGGGCGCCGGTGGCGTGGTATTCATCGCCTCGATCTCGCCAAAGTAGGACCTGTTGCCCGCCACCACCGCACCGGCCACCAGCACGGCCGCGAGCGAGACCGCCAACGCCGGCCGCCGCAGCCAGTGGAGCCATCCCGCCGGCTGGCGCGCCATCTCCTCGCGCCAGCGCGCCTGGAGACGCGTGTCGAAATATGGAGAAGGTTCCGGCGCTTTCCATTCATCCAGCAGAGCCATGGTCTGCCGCAGTTCCTCGAGCTTGCCGGCGCAGGCGGCACACGACGCCATGTGCTTCCCGATCTCGGGCGTCCCCGGGTCCGCGCCAGCGGCCAGGTCCAACAACCGTTCGCGAATTTGATTGCAGTTCATACCAATACCCTCGACTTGCCTAAACAAACTCTTTCAGTTGCTCGCGCAGCGTTTCGTAGGCGCGAAACAACAGCGATTTCGTTCCCGACTCGCTCAGCTTCAGCACGTCGGCGATCTGTCGGTAACCCATCTGCTGATACTTGTGCATGATGACGGCCAGGCGCTGGCGTTCCGGCAAGGCCTCGACCTTGCGGCGGATCGCCGCCAGCCGCTCCCGGCGCAGCATCTGTTCTTCCACCGTGAGCGCACCGTCGGCCAGGTCCGGAGTCGTGCCCGTCTCCTGGTCCGGCTCATCGAGCCGCACTGTCTTTTCCGGGCGCTCGTGCCGCGTATCGCGGGCGTGGTTCACGGCCAGGTTGGTCGCGATCCGGTACAGCCACGTGCTGAACTTGGCGCTCGGTTCGTAGCCGCTGCGCGAGCGGTAAACCCGCAGGAATACCTCCTGCGCCAGTTCTTCCGCCGCCGCCGGGTTGTGACACATGCGGTACATGAAACTCACCATC
>JBIOFT010000195.1:0-6046 GCA_044447375.1 Terriglobales bacterium
GAACAGGAGATCCTGGCCTGTTGCAACGGGACCTCCGCCTAGAGCCGCGCCATGTCCAAGCATTCAGCTCCGGACGCCGGCCAACCCCAACCGCAGACCAAGCTGGACATCACCTTCCCCGCGCAAGTGGATCGCATCGCCGGAGTGGTGGAGAGAGTGGTTGCCCTGGCCCGGCAGTTGCACGGCGAAACCGACAAAGAGCAGGAGCTCGCTCTGGCGCTGACCGAGGCCCTGGCCAACGCCATCAAGCATGGCAGCAAGAACGATGCCTCGCTCGAGGTGCGGTGCCAGGTGATCGCCGTGGGCTCCGCCCTGACCATCATCGTGCGCGATTCCGGGCCGGGATTCGACCCGGCCAGCGTCGCCAATCCCATGGAAAGCGCCGGCTTGACTGCCGATCATGGCCGCGGCCTGTTCATGATTCGCCAGCTCGTGGACGAAGTGCGCTTCGAGCGCCGCGGGGCGGAAATCCACATGACCAAGCGGTTCTGAAGGCAGCACTCAGCATTCAGCACTCTCGTCTTGCTGATGTTGACCTGTACGCCATTTGTCGCTATCATGAGCGACAGAATGGTCAATGAGCTGCGGGCGGTGGTACGGGAATTAGGTGGCGAGCACACCTTGGGCCGCCCGCTCTCCAGCGACCACGATCTGCGCGAGGCAATCCGGGAAGGATTCCCGCCGGCCGTGGTCGAGGAATTGATGCGGGCCTCGGGCTTGACCCTGAAAGAACTGGCCAACGCCCTCGATCTCTCACCCCGAAGCTTGCAGCGGCGGCGGCGCAGTGGCAGGCTGGCGCGTTACGAATCCGACCGGCTTTACCGTCTGGCTCGCATTGTCGCCATCGCCAATGAATATCTCGGCGGCCACGAGAGCGCCGTACGCTGGCTCAAGCGTCCCAATCGTGCCCTGGGCGGTCTCGCTCCCGTCACGGCCATTGACACCGAATTGGGAGCACGCCAAGTAGAGAACATCTTGGGCCGCATCGCCTACGGCGGAATTAGTTGAGCCGCGTTTATCGGGTCTTGCGCAAGAAGTATGCTCGCACGCCGTTGGATGGGGAAGGAGCCTACCGCTATGGTGGGCGCTGGTCGAGCCCCGGAACTCGCCTCAGCTATGCGTCGGAGCATCAATCCCTCGCCCTGCTGGAGTATTTCGTCCATCTCGACCAGGACGATCCTCCAGCCGATCTGGTTTTAGCGGTTGCGGAGGTGCCCGACGACGTGAGCCGAGAGCGGATTGCAGCCAGTGATCTGCCTGCGAACTGGCGCGAGCCCGCGGCTCCGCCGGAACTCGCCCGGTTCGGCGATGAATTCGCTCAACGAGCCCAGCATTGCTTGTTGCGGATACCCTCAGTGCTTGCTCCCGCTGAAAATAATTGCCTGATCAACCCCGAGCATCCCGACTACAAGAGAATTATGGTGGGCGGCCTGGAGCCACTCACCTATGATCCGCGCATGTTTGCGAAGCAGCGGAGCCACCGTAGCCGGAGGACATCCTGAACAATAGGCGGATGAAGGCGGCACTCAGCAATCAGCAATCAGCAATCAGCCAAAACGGTAATCATCACTAGGTTTTGCTGACTGCTGAGTGCTGACTGCAGAGTGCTGTTGTAATATTGAGCCTCTCAGCCATGGCGCTTCCCGCCTCCATCAACGCCCATACAGCGGTGCAGCATGAAATCGTACGGCTGGCCGGTCTGCGGGATGTCCATACCGCAATGGAGTGGTTCCGCTCCCACGAGCCCGAGCTGCGCGACTGGCAACTGGAAGTGGCCGCCATTCCCGCGCCGCCGTTCGGAGAAGGTCCGCGCGCCGAGTGGCTGCGCTCCAGATTCATCGAATTGGGGCTGGAAGACGTCCAGGTAGACGCTGTGGGCAACGTGCTGGGCGTACTCCCCGGCTCGGAAGCTGGGGAAAAGCTGGTCGCCGTCACCGCGCACATCGACACGGTGTTCGCCGCCGGCACGCCCCTGAACGTCCGCCGCGAAGGCGACCGCCTGCACGGCGCCGGCATCTCCGACAACGGTGCGGGCATCGTCGGCCTGCTGGCGCTGGCTTCGGCGCTCGGTTCGGCGAAGGTACGCCATTCCGCCGGCCTGCTGTTCATCGGCAACGTCGGCGAGGAAGGCGAGGGCGACCTGCGCGGCATGCGGCACATCTTTTGCGAATCTCCCTGGAAAGACCGCATCGGGCCCACGGTCGTGCTCGACGGCGCCGCTACCGATACGGTCGTGACCCAGGCGCTGGGCAGCCGGCGCTTCCAGGTCACCATCAGCGGTCCCGGGGGACATTCCTGGAGCGACTTTGGAGCTCCCAACCCGATTGTGGTGCTGGCGCGCGCCATCTCCCGTTTCAGCCGCACCGAGCTGCCGGTCGAGCCCAAGATCAGCGCCAACGTAGGCGTGATCGGCGGCGGGACCTCGGTGAATTCCATCCCGGAATCGGCGAGCATGCGGGTGGACATCCGCTCGGCTTCACCGGAAGAAATGGACCGGGTGGAACGCGCGTTGCGGGAAGCGGTGACGGAGGCGGCGGCGGAATATCCCAAGCGCGCGCGCAACGGCAGCAAGGGGATCGGCTGCGAGATCCAGCTCATCGGCTGCCGTCCCGCGGCGGAGCTGGACCCCAACGCGCGCATCCTGCACGTGATCCGCGCTGTGGACGCCCACCTCGGCAACCGCGCCCGGCCTCATCGCGCCTCCACCGACGCCAACATCCCGCTGTCGCTGGGGCGGGAAGCCATCTCCATCGGCGCCGGCGGCAGCGGCGGCGGCGCTCACACCCTGCAGGAATGGTATGACCCGGCCGAGCGCGATCTGGGATTGAAGCGCGTGCTGCTGGCCGTGCTGGCGCTCGCCGGCGTGAAATGAAAAAGACCGCCACGGATTTGCACGGATTTGTACGGATATTTCTTATCGTTTTCCTAGTGGCAGGACTTCCTTCCTATGCTCAAGCTGGTTCGACAAAAGTGAATGACAACTCTCCGGACACGATCTTTCTTCATGGAGATGTGCTGCCCGGGATGATTTCGTTCCTAACGAAGAGTGGCACGAACTGGTTCGCCGGGGCGATGCCCATGGACCGCGTCCAAGCCATCGCCGTGCGTTGCGGCCGCATCGTGGCCGTCGGCTCTGATGTAGAGATCGAGAAGCTCAAGGGCAAGCACACCCAGGTGGTGGACCTGGGCGGGCATTTCGTTATGCCCGGATTCAATGACGCACATGTGCACCTCGCCAACGCTGGGTTCGAGAAGCTTTACGTCAACCTGATTGGCGTGCATTCGCTCGCCGAGATGCAGGATCGCATCGCCGAAGCCGCGAAGCGCACGCCGGCGGGAGACTGGCTCACCGGTCGCGGATGGGACCATACCTTGTGGCCGGGGCAGAAGCTCCCCACTCGCCAGGACCTTGACCCGGTCACCGGCGATCATCCGGCACTCTTCACCCGCGTGGACGGCCACATCTCGGTGGCAAATTCGGCGGCGCTGAAGTTCGCCGGGATCACCGCGTCCACTCCCGACCCCACAGGGGGAAAGATCGATCGCGACCCGCAGGGCGAGCCCACCGGCATTCTGCGGGAAACGGTAAAAGACGATCTGCTCGCCAGAATCCCTCCGCCTTCGCCAGCACAGCGCCGCCGCGCCCTGGAGCTGGCCCTCGCCGATGCCGCGCACTCGGGCATCACCTCGGCGCAGGACAATTCCCAGTGGGAAGATTTCCTCGTCTTCGAGGCTTTGGAGAAGGAAGGCAAGCTGACGCTACGAGTTGCGGAATGGCTGCCGTTCAATGCGTCGTTGGAGTTGCTCGAGGTGCGCCGCGGCCATCATCCGCAAGGCGACAACCTGCTTCACACCACCATGCTGAAGGGTTTCATGGATGGCTCTCTGGGTTCACGCACGGCGGCGCTGCTGGCGCCCTACGCCGACGATCCCGGAAACACGGGCCTCGCGCGATACGACCAGGCGAAGCTCGACCAGATGGCGGTCGAGCGGGTGCGGGCCGGGTTCCAGCTCGGGTTTCACGCCATCGGCGACCGCGCGGTTGAAATGGCGCTCGATGCTTTCGCCGAAGCCGAGCGCGATGCCCGCCAGCGCGGCCAAGTCCCAGCCCAGGGCTTCCGTTTTCGCGTCGAGCACGCGCAGATCACGACGCCCGCGCAGGTGAAGCGCTTTGGAGAGCTGGGGGTAATCGCCTCCATCCAGCCCAACCACCTGCTGACCGACATGCGCTGGGTGGAAGCGCGCCTGGGCAAAGAACGGCTCGCCCACTCCTACGCATGGAAGGAGTTCCTAGACGCCGGAGTTCCGCTCGCCTTCGGGACTGATTACCCGGTTGAGCCGATCACGCCGTTCCGCGGCTTGTACGCGGCGGTTACGCGCCGCAGCGAGGACGGCAAGCAGGAGTACTTCCCCGAGCAGAGGCTGACCATCGACCAGGCCATTGCCGCCTACACCACGGCTTCGGCGTACGCGGAGTTCGCCGAGCAAGACAAGGGCTTGCTCCAGCCCGGCATGCTGGCGGATTTCGTGGTGCTCGACCGGGACATCACGCGAGTCGATCCCGCCGCAATTCTCAAAACACTAGTGTTGCGGACCGTCGTGGGAGGCAAGACGGTTTACGAATTTCATCGGTAAGCAGGAAATTTGTGATTTGCGATTTGTGATTTGTGATTTGCGATTGAAGCTCGCGACTGGCGCTTTACAAATCGCCAATCACAAATTACAAATCACAAATTCCCCGTGTCCCGCTCCCTCAAAGCCCATCTGCTGCTGGTGCTGGTGACGTTCGTCTGGGGGGTGACTTTCGTCCAGATCAAGGACGCGCTCAACGACGTCTCGCCACTGCTGTTCAACGCGGTGCGAATGGCCGTGGCGGCGACGGCCCTGCTGCTGATCTTCCGCAAACACCTGCGCATGACCGCCGCCGCGCTGCGCACCGGCATCTGGATGGGAACGCTGTTGTGGATGGGTTATGAATTCCAGACCACCGGCCTGGTTTACACCACGCCCTCCAAGTCGGCGTTCCTCACCGGAGTGTCGGTGGTGCTGGTGCCGCTTTTCCTGGCGCTAATCTGGCGCCGGCACATCAACCGCTGGACATCGCTGGGCGTGCTGACCGCGTTGATCGGCCTGTACCTGCTCACCGTCCCCAACGCCGGCTCCGGCGGCCTGTTCTCCGGGATCAACAAGGGCGACGCTCTCACCCTGGGCTGCGCCGTGGCGTTTGGCTTCCAGATCATCTTCATGGGCCGCGCGATGCGCTCGCATCCCTTTGAGCAGATCGCGACCTTGCAGGCTTGTGTGGCGGCGGTGCTGATGGCGGTCAGCGTACCGCTGCTGGAAAAGCCGCACGTGGTCTGGTCGCCGCGGGTGGTGATCGCAATCCTGGTTACCGGTCTGCTGGCAACGGCTGCCGCCTTCACCATCCAGGCCTGGGCCCAGCAGTTCACCCCACCCACCCACACCGCGCTGATCTTCGTCCTTGAGCCGGTATTCGCCTGGGCCAGCTCCTACCTGCTGTTGGGAGAGCGCCTAGGGACTCGCGCTGGCCTGGGCGCGATCCTGATTGTCGCCGGGGTGCTGCTGTCGGAACTGAAGGGTAGCGCCAGCCAGCCCAGCGCAGAACTAGGGAACGGGGCGGGAGTTACGATCGGCAGAGAAGAAGCTGGGTAACGCTTTGCCGTGAGTTGCATCTAATGTTACTGGTACTTCTGTACATGTCCATTCCAGGGAAACACCACCCTGCAAGGTATAATCGGATTCCGCCGGAGGGAAAGTAATGCATCCGCGTGTAAACGGTCTTGTAGACAAAATGAAGAGTCGTCGCGTGAGCTCCACTTTGTTGGTGGTGCTGACGCTGGCGGTTGGCATTCTGATCGGCAGCGTCATCTCCATTGGGGTGAAGGGGAAAGAAGCGCAGAAGCCAGGGGAGATGGCCACGCCGTTGACGGTGCCGCCGCTGCAGCAGGGTTCCCCCTCCGCCTTTGCCCAGATCGCCAAGCAGATCGAGCCGTCGGTGGTGAACATCAATACCGAATCCCAGGTC
>JBIOFT010000196.1:0-6022 GCA_044447375.1 Terriglobales bacterium
AAAGACCGCAAGCCCAAGGGCAAAGAGCACTGACCCCATTATCCGTATGCCTTTCAGGAAATCATCTGGCGGCACTACCATGTGCGTGAAGAAAAAAGAACTGAGCCACTTCGTTGCCGGGTACTTTGTCAGGCCGAGAAGAAGGGGATTGAACGCCGAATAGAAGAAGCCTGCAAAGGGGCTTATCATTATCAGGATTTCGAGGCAGACGACGAAGTAAAGCACGATGGCGCTGTTCAGGAATGCCTTGCCCTTACTCATTTGAGGGCCTCCTGCACAACGGGGCGCAGGAGCAAGGCCTCCCGAGATGTGGGCTTGCCTGCCATGGGAATTCCTCCGCGGTGAGCACTGTCAGCCCACATTCAGTATGCGGCGAGGGCAAAAGATGAGCAGTGACGGCGGTCACCCCTGCTCCGGGCTTGTTGGAGTGTGAGGGCGAGGTCTTTCGGGGCAACGGTCGATGATGCGGCGTATCGGTAAACCCATAAGGCGCTCCGAGGAGGAGGAAACGGTTATGGCGCAGCACAAGTACGTCCCTTGGGATTCGGTTGAGCTTGAGCACTTGAATCCCCTGCTGAGGCGGCAGTTCGTGGTCGGGGAGAAGGTGATGGTCGCACGCGTCCTCTTGAAGAAAGGGTGCGTGGTTCCGCTCCACAGCCACCACAACGAGCAGGTCACCTACATCTTGGAAGGCGCTCTGAAGTTCGGATTGAACGGCGAGGAAGTCGTCGTGCGGGCGGGCGAAGTCCTCTGCATACCCCCGGATGTGCCGCACGAGGCCGTTGCCCTCGAAGACACAGTCGATCTCGACATCTTCACTCCCCCGCGGGAGGACTGGATTGCCAAGACCGACGCCTACCTTCGGTGCGAACAGCCCCTGCCGAGCGATCATTCGGGGACCCGATGAAAAGAACAGCGGTGGCGGTGCTGGCAGCGGTGCTCGCCCCCGCAGTCGCCCTCTACGGCTGGGGTCACGAGGGGCATCGCATCGTCGCCGACATCGCGCAGGAGCGCCTGACCGAGGTCGCCAAGCGCAACGTCCAGTCGCTGATCGGCAACAACACTCTGGCCTCGGTCGCCAACTGGGCCGACCAGATTCGCCCCGAGCGCGACGAGACCTTCGGCTGGCACTTCGTCGATATTCCCAAGGACGCGCAGGGCTTCTCCGATGCGCGAGACTGCTACCGCCCGGAGGACACGCACAAGGGCGCGAAGGACGACCGCCAGAATTGCGTGGTGGACAGGATCGAGTACTTCAAGCGCGTGCTGGGCGACAGGAATGCGCCCCGCGACGACCGCACCGAGGCGCTCAAGTTCATCGTCCATTTCATCGGGGACATCCACCAGCCGTTCCATGCCATCGGGGAGGCGAAAGGCGGCAACGGCATCCACATCACCGAGTTTGGCTCCGACCGATGCGGGCGCTATCCCTGCAACCTGCACTCGGCTTGGGACAGCGGCCTCATCGAGCACACCGGGATGGACGAGGAAGCCTACGTGGCGCATTTGGAGCAACTGATCACACGGGAGCATCTCCGCGCCAGCGGGAACCCCGCCGACTGGGCGAACGAGTCGTTCGCCTTGGCGAAGGCGGCTTGGGTCAACGACGGCGGGTCGGTGGACGAGCAGTACTACCGCCAGCAGATCAAGGTCGTGGACGAGCGGCTGGCGCTGGCGGGCCTGCGGCTTGCGGCCCTGCTGAACGAGGTTCTGGGCCACGTGTCGCCGCAGGAGTTCCGGCACTGAAGCCCGGCGAGAATACGACTTACCTTGAAATGGACGGTCTCTGCGGTCGGGCTGGCCGTCAGCGTGTGGGATAGCGCTACCAGAGGCTACTCCCAGTGCCTCCGGTCCTGCTCGCCATCAAGGTTCGTTAACGGAGAATTCCTCTGCGCCCCTCGGCGCTTGGCGATGATGCGTGCCAATACCTCTTCAACGTGGCGCTGAGAACGGGTCGCCCGCCGGGATTCTGGCGTGGATTCGTCAGAGCCGTGTCCACCGTCATCCGGCTTCGTTAGCATGCGCCACTCCTATGAATTCCTATCTCGCCTCGTTAACTCAAACGATATAACCAAATCCTGCCGGATCAATGTAACCTTGGTAACTTGGAATGCGGCGTTTCCGGCAGGCTGTGAAATTCTGCGGATGAAACGGCCACACGACGTTCCGCGCCCTCACCAACGTCCTGCGGCGTGGGAACCGGGTAACGCCTACGACGGGTCACGGCATGTCCCGAAAGGTCGGGGTAAAATCCGCGGCAATGCCGCCATTAACCCAACCCGCAGAGTCCGCAAAACAGTTCCTGATCTCGAAGGTGCTGAGACAGGCAGTTAGCGATGGCGTCATGCTCTCTGATTTTGAGAAACGAATGCTCGACGTTTCGGAAGGTGCGGCATCGGCGGCAGACATTGAGGCGGTCCCGAATTTTGACAGCGAGTACGACAGCGATGCGTATGAGGTCAAGATCGCCCGCTTGCTTCGCAGGGCGTACCAGCACGACACCAAGCTGGGACAGACACATCAATGGCAAGATGCTCAAAATGCGCTGGGAAGTGAGGACTGGTACATCCTCGTAATGCTTCAACAAGCAGGGATAAAGGGAGCCGTAGGCTGGAACATCGCCGTACTCTGCATCTGCGCTGGGGTTGAGACGTTCATAGGATTGTTTTATGCACGCGGGGTAATCGGCCTCAGGGGCGCTGATCGGGCTTGCTGCATTCGGTTTCGGTATCGTGCGTCAGATCGTGATGATCAAGCGTCGCGACATTCGCGATGACCCAGATTGAGTTCTCTTCCGGGAGAGTAGGATTGTCATTTCTCTGACGCCCTGACCACATCTGCCTGATACACTCAGTCCGCAATAAAACCAAACTCAGGAGCCATTGTGATCATTCAGCAAATCGTTGCAGCACTAACCGCCGAGCGGAACCTGCTCGATAGAGCCATCGCCGCCTTAAACGGTATTTCGACACAACCCAGACGCGGGCGACCGCCCAAGGCTGTTCAAACTTCGGCGAGACCAAAGCGTGGCCGCATGAGCGCCGCTGCCCGGAGAAAACTCTCGCGGCTGCTGAAGCAGAGGTGGGCGCAGGGGAAGATGAAGCCGAGGGCGAGCGCGAAACCAGTCCAGACCTCCAAGCCAGCGCGGCGTGTGAGCCGAGTAGCACGGAAGAGGATGGCGGCTGCCCAGCGTGCCCGGTGGGCCAAGGTGAGAGCGCAGCAGTAGGCGGAGAAGAAGGTCGCCTAGTCGGAGTCTCTTCATCCCATCGGTCTTACGCCGGGTAGAAGCCCGAGTGTTTGCGCCGGTTCGGTGTAAAGTTAAAGAGTGTCCGGGCTGCCCGCTCAACTCCCGTGGAGGCGTTTTCTCTGCGTTCTCCACAGGCTCGGCTACCGCCCGCAAAAGGCGGGGCGGGGGTCGGCGAGGGTGTTCTTCAATCCCGCACGCCAACCGGCCACAGTCTCGTTCCGCGAACCTCATCCCGGTGACACGTTGCGGCAAACGATGCTGCGCAACTACGTCCGCAAGCTCCTGCTCACCGTGGATGAGTTCTTCATGGCGCTTCTGGAGGAGTGCTGAGGGCTAGCTTTCTCCCGCCCTGCTATCGCTTGCTTGCCCCGCCACTAAGCGCCATCCGGTTGCTTTCCTATGCGGAGGTCCGGAGAGCGCAAGCACCACGACTGCCTTCTTCGCGCCCTTGTGCACAGTGGCGTAGGCGCAATCTATGCTGATGCCCTTCTTCGCCAGCTTCCCGGCCAGTTCCGCGAGTGCGCCGGGCTTGTGTGCCAGTTCAAACTGTTCCAGCGTGCCTTCGGTGTACGAGAGTCCCGCCCCGCCCAGAGCCTTCTTGGCTTTGTGGATGTTGTCCATTGAACAGTTTCTGCAGAGTTCGACGTTGAACTCAAGGTTGTCCTGAAGCCCGGACTGACTGAGATTGCTAGAACTGGTAATGACACGATGGTGGATGAAAAAGCTCAAGTGATCAGTGCCCGGACTGCCGGGTCTTCGCGCACGGCCAGGGGAAATGTTCGAAGCGCCGCCCAAGGATCAGTTTCACGATCATGTGGTCGGTGCTGCGTGTCATCCCTACACCCACTCCAAAATTGACCTCCCATTGCGGAGAGAGGTTCAGGTCGATGGTGGGAAAGATCTGTTGCTCCTGCTGGGCGATGGGATCGAGGTTGGAGATCGGTCCCAGGCTCCCGTAGTACTCGAGGCCGAGGCCGACCTGCTTGATGACGTCGTAGCTGAACTTGAAATTGGGCGAGAACTCGAAGCCCTTGCTGGTGCTCTCGCCGTGCAGCGCGCGATCGACGGTGGGATTGAATGACAGATACCAGCGCCCAAGTTGCTTGTCCACGATGGGACGGATCTCCCATGTCCAGGTGTCCACCGAGAACTGCCGGCGCTGGTAGCCGATCTCGTTCGACAGGCTGACCCCGACCGGCCAGTGCCAGCTTTCCGGCACGCTCACACGCGGACGAACGTGGTCGCCGACCCACTGCCAGCCGTCGCCGGAGCGGGCCGAGGTGAACACATACCAGCCGACTTCGAACCAGCCGTTGAAACCGTGCGTGATCTCCAGGGTCTCGTGGAATGCGCGGTCGGTCGGTAGCAGACCGTCCTCGACGGTCTTGCGGCCCTCGGCGGTGAAGTTGCTGTGCAACTCGATCATGGTCCCGCCCTTGGGCACGGTTTCAGAGCCGTACACCTGGATCTCGTAGTTGTCCTGGGCGGCGACCGAGACGCACCACAACTGCATCCCCACCAAGCCGGCCAGAATGAGTGCGGAACGGATCACGCGCAGGTTTGGATGCGCGAGCGGCAAGCGTGGACGCAGGCTCTGGCGTGTTCTCTGCGGAGTCGCCGCCACTTCGACGAATCACCCCCGCCCAATTACACTCTTACGGTCCGCGAGGTGGGGGTGGTGACCTGGTGGTCTGAGATCAAGGACGCCATACGCGCCGACCTACTGACGCGCGGGCTGAGCGGGTACAGCACAGAAGTCAGATCGACTCCTCGATGATTTAATAGTGCATCTGCGGCGGACTGCTGCCGGCGGGCTGGCTGGGCTGCGCCGCAGGTTGTCCCGGCACCGTCACCGGCCGTCCGAACACAACTTGCAACTCGGAATACTGTGGCAGGTCGACATCGTTGCCGTGGCCGCCCAGCAGGATGACCAGACCGGTCGCGGCGCCGGCGTAGGGAGCTACAGCGTGCATCGCCATCTCCACCGCTTCGTCCACCACCTGCTCGGAAGCCGCACCAACCACCAGGCGCTTGGCCAGGTTCCTGGTGCCACCCTTGCCGTGCAAACCGCCCTCGGGATCCATGTTGACCGGGGCCTTCTTGCCCACATCCGCGCCGGCGAGTGAAGCTGCGACCTTCTGCGAATCGCCGCCGGGCTCGGTGAGCCGGGCGAAGACCAGATACAGGGAAGCAGCGCGGCTCATGCGTCGCGGCTGCACCAGCTTGCTGATGTGCCCATCGAGCAGGCTGCCTTCCGGCACCAGAAGATGGCCGTCGGGCTGAAAAATGGGCTCTACGAGCCGAGCCTGGAAGGTGTCTCCCTGTTTGCTGTCGCTGGCGCGCAGCTCGGTGAGCAGCAGAAACTCGGCATGCGTGCCCTGGGGGATGGTAACCGGTTGCTCGGTGGCGCGCGGCACCTCGGGCTGCGCCGGCAACTCCAGGCGAGCCGCGCGCGCGACTTCCAGCGTCGCCACCGGATGCCGGAACTCCTGCGCCCGCCTCTTGCCCTGTTTGATGCTGGCCACTTGCGAGACGCCGGGGGCGTGCTGGGCCAGATCTGTGCCAGTCGAGCCGCCGACTTTCATCTGCCCTTCCTCGTTGGCCTGGAGACGCACTTCTTCGCCGCCGCGGATGAAGCGCAGGTCCATCGGCACTTCCGCGCCCGAAGGCAGATTCACTGAGGCCGCGCGCAGGCTGACATCGTAGAAGTTGTGGCGATTCAGTCCCAGGCTGCGCAGGGTGTCCACGCGCTCCATCAAGCCTTTCTTCTCGGCC
>JBIOFT010000197.1:0-5992 GCA_044447375.1 Terriglobales bacterium
ATGCGGAAGCCTTCGCGCGTCGTGTTGACGAAATCGCCTTTCAGTTCTTCCGGCGGGGCGAAGGCCACGCTATGCACCAGAACATGCAGCTTCCCGTAGCGCTCCTTCAGCTTGTCAAAAAGCCGCGTGATTTCCTCGTCCTTCGTTACGTCGCACATGAAACCTTCGGCGCCCGGCAAAGACAGAATCAGGTCCCTGGCCTCCTGTTCCAGCCGCTCGTTCTGGTAAGTGATGGCCATGTTCGCGCCGGCCGCGTGCAGTCCTTGCGCGATCGCCCAGGCGATTGAGCGCTTGTTGGCGACTCCGAAGACGACGGCCGTCCGGCCTTTCAAGTCCTCGAACATGGAGCTCCTTGTTGGAGAGTGTAAAGAATACCAGCGTATGGAGCTGTGAGCCACGAGCCTCGAGCAACCTGGTCGTGTTTGCTCGTAGCTCGCAGCCCGTAGTTCGCAGCCCAATGCTGCTAGTCCGCAACCGAAGCCACCGCCTGCGGCGTCTTCACCGGCCAGCAGGCGCAGCCAAACGCCAGTGCATAGACCGCGGCAATCACGCCAAATCCCGCGGCCAGGGAGATCCGGGAAGCTACCCAGCCCACCGTCAGCCCGAGCACGACCTGCAGCAGCGTTCCAAAAAAATAGAACGTGTTCTGGACCCGCCCCATGACCTGCGGCGGCACTTGTTCCATCAGGCTCGTGTTCATGGCTACGCCGGTCACCCCGCGCGCCGACCCCATGGCCGCGTAGAGCAGGACGGCCAGCGCCAGCCAGGGAGAAAAGGGCGGGAGCGCCATGCTCGCCGTCACCACCGCGGTGGAAACGGCCATGGCGCCGCGCGTCCCCATCCGCGCAATCAGGGCCGGAGCGTACAGCGCGCTCAGGAATGCGCCCACCCCCCAGCCCGCATTCAACCAGCCATAGCCGGTCGCGCCGGCATGGAAGATGCGGTCGCTGAGCGGCGGCGTGACCACCACCCCGGTCAGCATGGCGCCCAGGAACAGCGACCAGCTGGCGCCCAGGAACATCACGCGGCGATGGTCACGCAGGAAGACCACGCCTTCGCGCATCTCGCGCAGGAAGCGCCCGACCGCAGTTTCCGCAGCCTCCAAATCGTGCTTCAGTTCCACGGCGCGGGGCACGACGTGCCGGCCCTGGCGGACGGCGAAGTAGCACAGAAAAGAGAGCACGTAGGTGCTCACGTCAATCAGCAGCACGCCCCCCAGCCCGATGTGCTCGTAGGTAAACCCGACCAGCGCGCCGGCGATCAGCCAGCCCCCCTGAACGCCCGCCAGCAACAGGGTGTTCGAGTGCACGAACTTGCCTTCCGGCGTGAGTTCCTGGATGAGCGCCGTGATGGTCGGCCAGAACATCCAGAAGCCCGCCGCCACCAGCGTGTTCATCAGATAGAGCTGCCACACGTGGACCCGTCCGAGGAAGGCGAGCAGCGCAACTACTGCGATCACCACCGCGCGCCCCGCGTCCAGCATCATGACCAGCCGCCGGCGATCTTCGCGATCGATAATGACGCCCATGAACGGCAGCATGAGCATGGCGGGAACCGTTTGCAGGACGGCCAGCGTGCCCAGCGCCATCTCGGAATGCGTTTTCTGCAGAATCGTCCACGCCACGGCGGCGGAATTCATGCCGCTGCCCAGCATGGAGATGACGTTCGCCGCGAACACGAACCGCAGCGGCCGCTTCTGCAACATGAGACGCATGATTCAATCTAGCATGGTGATCGCTGTCCGCCTTTCGCTGGCGCGATTCGCTCTTCGCTGTTCGCACCGGCCTTTCGGCTGCCGGCTACTGGCTGCTAGTTAATCACCCGTAGAGACGCAGCTTGCTGCGTCTCCCGACGTTACCGGTGTGGTCTCGACCTGTGTCCCCGGAGGCCCAGACAACGACGAGCCTGCCCTGAGGCTTTGGCCGAAGGAGGGCGCTAGGTTTGCTGCTTGCGGTTACAGTCAATACACAAATGTCAATACAGCAGAACGGCGCCGGGAATCGTTTCCTGCGGACCGTGCCGGCCAACAGTCGGCCCGAGCGTTCCTCCGCGATAGCCCATAGCGATATAAAACGCGCCAGGAGGCGATTCCAGCGACGCCAGACCTCCGGATGATGTTTTCCTCGTCCCGAGAGGCGATCGTCGATCTGCGGGCTTTCCAGGGGCCTTTACTGGGCATTCTAGACGGCGACCGGACCGGCGATGCCGGAGCTAGGAGCCTGTCTGAGGCGGTGCAATCGTCTTATCTTATTGATATATTCTGTAAGTTGTTGATTCTTCGTCCGCGATGACCGTGAGCACGGCGCGGTCGAGGCGGAGCTAAGAAAACGCTCCATCGAGACGTCTCTCCGAATGCCCATTGAACGCTCCCCGGAGATCCCACGGAAATCCGCACGGAAATCCCACTCGTAGAGACGCAGCTTGCTGCGTCTCCCGCCGTTATCGATACGCGGGATGTTTGGGCAAGCCGAGAGCCGAAAGCTTAGAGCCGAAAGCTGAGAGCTGACAGCTGACCGTGCAGGGAAGACGCAGCAAGCTGCGTCTCTACGGCGAATGTTTCGGGAAGTCGAAAGCCGAGCGCCTAGAGCCGAAAGCCTAGAGCCTAGAGCCTAGTTCTCGCTCTCCACCGGCGCCGCCTTCGGCGCCGTCAGGCTCTTCGCGGGTTTGCCCGGCGTTGCCGGAGCTGCCGGCGCTGCCGGAGCCGCTGGAGCGGCAACCGTCACGCTTCCCCTCCGGATTTCGACGCTTCCATTGTCGCCGTTGATCACCAGCCGGGGGCCGTTGGTTCCGATCGAACCGCTGGCGCTCGCCTGCCGGTCGCCCCCTTCGATTTTCAACTCGTTGAAGTCGCTTTGGATCTCTCCGTGGCGGGCTTGGGCCTCGACTTTTACGGCGGTGTTCGGCGGAATCGAAACCTGGATGTCGCCCTTGCGGTTTTCGATTTGGATACTGCCGGGCTTGTACAGCCCAACCTCGACCGTGCCGTTGCTGTCCTCCAGGCGCAGGTCGCCGGAGAGGCCGGTCAGGCTGATGTCCTTCGAGCGCGTGGTCAGGTGCATGGGGCCGACAAGGGAGTCGGCGCGCAGGTCGCCGGAATCCAGATCCAGCCGGCCATCCAGGCGCGCGAACTCCATGTCAGTGCGGGAGGAATGGAAGCTGACGGTCTTGCTGACGCGCACCAGCCGGGTGCTCTCGTAAAACTCGCCGTTCATGTGCACGGCGCCATCCACGTCCTCCACCGCAACTTCATTGACCCGGCCCTGGATGGTGACGTCGCCCTTCACGCGTTCCACCCGGGCAGAACTGCGCTCCAGGGTGAGCGAGGCGTTGCCGGTATGATCGCTGAGGTTGACCTCGCCGCGCTGGTGATTGACCTCCACATTGCCGCTCATGCCGGTGATGGTCACATCCCCGTGCCGCGAAACGATTACCAGATCGGTGTTGCGGGGAACATAGACATCCATATCGGTGCTTACGCTCTTGTCGCCCGCACCCTGCGTATTGGCGTTCAGAGTGACGATCTTGTCAGCGACTGTAATCTGGGGTTTGGTGCCGGTGTTGTAGGTATCGGCATCCTGCTGCTTTTCGGCGCGGACTTTCTTGCGGACCGAGACCTTCAGCATTTTGTCGTCGGACACGTTAACGGTAATCGTGCCCCGCTCATCGGTGATGTGCAGGCCGCTTCCGGCCGGGAAGGTTTGGCTGAGTTCGTCACTGTAGTCGAAACTGCTGCCGCCGCCGAACCAGTCTTCAAAATCCTTGTCATCGCCGAGCTGGACGTGGTCCCGGACACTCTGCCAGTCGACGTGGGAGACCCCGGTGGCAATCAGCCCGCCCACGATCAGAAAGATCATGAGGAAGACGCCGCCGACGCCGATGCCCCGGCCGGGCAGACCGGCCTGCTTCGCCCGTTCGTGTTCGATCAGCTTGATGACGCCCCACAGGATGAGCAAGGCGGGCCAGTAGCGGGCAAACAGCATCCCGAGGGAGTAGCGGTCGAGAACCCCCATCGTCCCCAGCAGGAAGAGCACGCCCAGCAGGATCAGAACGATGGGCCCGGCAATGGAACGTTGCGGGCGCGGAGCCGGAGGGATGGGTGGAGTCGGAGGCGAAGTCATGATTGGGCTAGCCATTGCGCACCTCGCTTGCCGGCGGAACGGGAGGGGCCGGTGGAACGGGAGGAGGCGGAGGAACCGGGCCTCCCGAGATTGTCGAGTTCGCGCTCACCCCGGCTGACGGAACGTGTCCCGCTTGCGATGCGCTTCCCTGCAGCAACCTGACTCCACCAACCACCAGCAGGATCACCGGCCAGGTGCGGCCAAAGCTCGCCACGCGTAGGGTTTCCAGCTGGAACAAGACGCCGATGGTGAGAAGCATGGCGGGGCCCATCAGCCGCCGCGAGCGGCAGCGCGCACATCCGCAGCCCGTGCAACACGAACCCATCAGGCCCCAGTTGCGGGCGAACAGCCAGGCGCCGAGTGCGATCAAAATCACCGGCCAGAAGCGGTCGAGGAAATCCGCCTGCCCCAGGGTGTGCAGCAGGAACAGCACACCGATCAAGATGAGCACGATCGCGCCCATCGGAATCTTACTGGTTTCGATCTTTGCCCCGCCGCCAAAGGTCGCCGCCAAACCGTAGGGATCGGGAGCGGGCAGGCCCGACTGAATGGCGCGCGCCGAGCGCACCGCGTCGATGATTTGGTAGACGATGAAGAAGGCAAGGCCCAAGCCGCAGATGATGCCCAGAGCTTCGCTGTGCCCGCTGTCGCTGGCACTGCATCCGGCGACCAGCAATCCGAAGATGACGAGGTGGGCTAAACCCTTGGCGTATTGCCCGGTGTACACCGCGCCCACGCCGAAGGGGAAGAAACCGGCCAGGATGCCGGCCACAGTGGGGTTCGGGCCGCTGCCGCTTCCCGGCGGAGGAGGCGGGGAGACTTGTCGGGCCGCTGCTGCTGGGGGTACGGTGCCGGAAACGAATCCGGCGGCGCCCGCCGGAACAGCGCCCTCCATTTTGGCTCCCAGGCAATCCTCGCAGTAGATCACGCCTCTGACCGGGCGCGTACAGTTGGCGCACAGTGCTTTTCCGCAAGTGCGGCAATAGGCCACGGCTGACGCGTCAGCATGATTGGCGCAGTTCATACAAACCTCCTGTTCATGGTCACCGCCACAACAGGTGGTGCATCCCTCAGTCCGGCTAACACCGGCTGGTTTTCTTCCCGGGAGTAGTTGCGATCCTGTCTCTGGTCTGGTTGTCCACTGGTGTTGTTCTTGTGATTTTGTTTCTGTTCTTCAGGCGCGGGCTCGGCCGGTGTGGTGGCCCGCTTGAACTCGCGCACCCGCGATTCGATCTCGTACACGAACCGGATATTGTCGTAGTACTTGACGACCTTGATTTGCGCGTCGTTGTAGGCATGGCGCAACGCCGACGGCCGCAGGTTGATCCTGGCCATGTCCGCCGGCTTCACCCCTGCCGCGCTCAGCGCCAGCGAGAACGAGAAGAAAATCATCCCGAACGACATCACAAAACGGGGCTGGCGAACGAAAGCGGTCGCCGGGGCGAAGAACGAGTCCCACCACTCGCGCCAGCGCTCGCTGAACGGAGTCCGGCGGACTTCCGGCGCTGCCGCCCCCAGCCGGGAGCTTTCGATACCGGTGGTCGCGGCCAGAATGTTATGCACCAGGTGCGCCGGAGGCTCGACTGCCTCGAGCGAGCGGAGCCACTGCCGGCCCGCCTGAACCTCGGCGAGCAGCGGACCGCAGACTGGGCAGCTACGCGAGTGCGCGTCGAAGCGGTCTTTACTGGTGCGAGCGCCGCTCAGCTGCCAGTCACCGCCACCATCACCATCTATGGCCTCGCTGAGCAGGAGTTCGAATTCGGTGCACTCCATCTGGGGTCCCTGACCGGCCTGGTTTTGGCCGGGTGGGGTGGGGGTCCCGGGTTTGGTTTCGTCTGACATCAGATCACCTGCCTATATGTACGTTGTAGCAG
>JBIOFT010000198.1:0-5921 GCA_044447375.1 Terriglobales bacterium
GTTTGCGAACCGTCTCCGCTACGGATGCGAGCGACGCCCGGGTTTCGGCCAACTGCTCGCGGACCGCGCTCGGTAAGGATTCGAGCCCCGCCAGCCGCTCCTGTAGCTTGGCGATCGCGTCCGTCTGGGCAGGGGACTGCTGCTGCGCCGCCTCCGCGAGCATGGCGCTGAGTTGCGTGCGCGCTTGCGCCAGGGTCTCCTGCTGCGTGTCGGCAATCTGGTTGCGGACCGTCTCCGCCAGGGATGCAAGCGCCGCCCGGGCCTCGGCAAGCTGTTTGCGGACCGTCTCGGGGACGGATTCGAGTGAGCTCAGCCGCTCCTGCAGCTTGGCGATCGCGTCCGTCTGGGCCGGGGACTGCTGCTGCACCGACTCGGCGAGCATGGCGCCGAGTTGCTGGCGCACTTGTGCAAGGGTTTCCTGTTGCGTGCCGGCAATCTGGTTGCGGACCGTCTCCGCTACGGATGCGAGCGACGCCCGGGTTTCGGCCAACTGCTCGCGGACCGCGCTCGGTAAGGATTCGAGCGCCGCCAGCCGCTCCTGCAGCCTGGCGATCGCGTCCGTCTGGGCAGGGGACTGCTGCTGCGCCGACTCGGCGAGCATGGCGCCGAGTTGCTGGCGCGCTTGCGCCACCGTCTCCTGCTGGGCTTCGGCAAGCTGCTCTCGCACCACGCCGGGCACCGACGCCAGCGACGTAGCCATCCGATTTTCGAGGCGGGCGATCGTCTCCTGCTGCGCCGCGAGCTGCTTCTTGAGTTCATCGTCGCTGGCCCTGGCCGGCGCTGCGCTTTTTGCCGCGGGAGAGGCCAGCGGCCACACCGGCATCTTGAGTTCAATCGCCGGACGGCCCGCGGGTGCGCCGGCTTTGACCGCTGTTGCGCCCGCATCGAAGCGTTTCCAGTCTTCCGGAGCGGGCGTGAGGCCCCAGATGTTGCCGGGGTTATCCATCTCAATTCCCGCCACCCAACTAGGCTGGCTTCCTCCGATCTGCTGGCAGAGCACGATCCGCGCGGTCGCCTCACGGGTGTCGCGCGGGGCGGGATCCCCGGCTTTGTTGGCCGGCGGTGGCGAGACGCGCAGCCGCACCGGCATGCCGATCTCAAGCGGCTGGGGAACCTTCGCCGCACAGCCGTGCGCGTTCACCATCAGGGTTTCACACAGCAGCGAGAAGGGTATGGCCGCGTCGAGGCTGGTGATCAGGATGGAGATGCGTGCGCGCACTCGGGTGCTGCGCCGCGTCATGGTCTGGGATGTGGGACTGCCCACCGTCATTTCCCGCCGTTGCAACGCTGGTCGTGCGGTCTCGGGTAGAGGCCGCTGATCCTCAATTGCTACGTTAACCGCGCCCGCCGGGAAACGAGTAGCGAGTTCCGCACCGGGTACACAACTCTACAACAGAGCGCAAAATAGTGCATATTAAACTAGCATTGTCGAATCGCCGGTGCGCGCACCGTCCGTCCGGCGCAAGAACCAAAATGGGACGCCGACAAAAGCCGCGTTTCCGCATGGTGTTGCCGGTCAGCATCTTTGGCACCGACAGCAGCGGCAAAGCCTTCCATCAGCTCGCCTACACCCTGGACATCAGCACGGGCGGGGCGAAGCTGGCGGGCGTCAAGGCCGCACTGAAGCCCGGCGAAATCATCGCCGTGCGATACAAGCAGCGCAAAGCTCGCTTCCGCGTGGTGTGGAACGCGAACCACGAGGCCGGGATTCAATACGTCGAGGGCGAGCACTTCATCTGGATCGAACTGCCGGAGGAAGAGTTCGTCGACCGGGAGCCGGTGCGGGAGGCCGCGGCCCGGCCGCCCGCAGCCGCACCACCGCCAGCGAGCGCCGATTCCAGCCCGGCCGGGAACGAGGCTCCGCCCCCGGCGGCTCGCGCTCAGCAGGATGCCGGACCGGCCGCGGATTCTGGTCCCGTCATCGGACCATCCCGGACCGACGAACTGGCGGCCACGCTGGAGACTTGTCTGGCTTCGCTGCGCAGCCTGGATGGTCTAGTGAACTCTGCGGGGACGGTGGCGCAGGTGGCGCAGGAATTTCATGCCGCCGCCGGCCATTTGCGCAACACGGCCTGGGCAGTGCAGCAGTGGATCGAACTTCAGCCGGAATCCCGAGGCCACGGTGCCATTCTTGAAAGCGTCAATTCCGAGCGCGTCCGCTTCGGCACCCAGCTCTGCCGGGAATTAGCGAAGGAGCGCCAGCATCTTGTGGCGGGAGTGTCGCCGGAAAACCGGGAAGCGCTGGTTGCGGCGGTACAACTTCTCGCCCAGGAACTCGGCGTCAGTCTCGAGCCGCAATCTTCCCGTACGGAACGACGCGCGGAATCGGCCCAGCGCGATCCGGTTGCGCTGTTGGCCGGCCTGAACCAGGAGATACGCTCCACCGCTCTTTCGGCCGAGGAGACGCTGGACCTGTTGGTCGAGCGGGCCCGCTCGTTCACCGACGCGGACGGCGCCGCCATCGCCTTGCGCGACGAAGAGGACATGGTCTGCTGCGCCAGTGCGGGGATGGCTCCGCTGGCCGGTATCCGCTTCTCCGTCGCGGGTGGTCTGGCGGGAGACGCGATCGCTGCCCGGAAGTCGCTCATCTGGCGGGATGCGGAGAAGGACGAGCGCGTCGATGCGGCCCTCTGCCGCAGCCTGGATCTCAGGTCCAGCGCCATCGCCCCCATCGTGGCCGGTGATGCAGTGCTGGGAGTGTTGCAGGTTTTTTCCGGCAGGCCGAATACCTTCGACGAGGCTGCGGTTTCCTTGCTGCAGCACCTGACGGAATTCGTGGCCTCGCTGGCACCTAGCCTGGTCCTCGAACCAGGGCCGCGCTAGCTTTTTCGGTTCACGCTATCACTGACAGGAGCTTTCTTGGTCGGGCCCGCGGCTGGCCGGTGTTTGCTGTGCGCCGGCGCGTGGGGCATGAGCTTCAAGACCACGGCTGCGGGATTGGCCTGCTGTCTGACCGAATAATCCAAGCGCTTGTCCAGGTCCAGCACCACGCGCACGGTGTCCGGTTGGGCTTGCGCCAGCCGGATGTCGGAGACCCCGCCTTTGTGCACGAACGCAGTCTTGCTGGCGAGTTCCGGCGTCAGGTGTACGCCATGCAGGTCAACATAGACTCGATCGGGATGGTCGAGCCGGTGAGCATCGTAGGGAACAATTTGATCCAGAGTGATGGTGAGTTGCAGGTTGCCCTTGACGAGCTGCGGATCGATCCGCTGCACCGCTGGCTGGTTGCTGCTGCTGACCGCCGGCCTTTCGCTGACCGCCGGCCTTTCGCTGACGGCCGGCCTTTCCACGACGGGGGCAGCAGCGGCGACCGGCGCCGGCCTGGCTGTCGGCAGCTTGCTGTCGGTGGCGGCATATCGGTAGGCCACGATGCCGGCGACGGCGCCGACCAACAGGCTGAGCGCTATCGCCAAGCCGGCCAATGGAATGCGGAGTCGCACGGTCTGCTCGCTGTTCTGCACATCCTCCGGATACTCGTTTTGATGCAGGGCGCCCATGGAAACACCACCTGATTTTCATCCAGCATAGCAAGTTGCGAAGCGCTCCCCTGTTGCTTATCCGGTGTACCGGTGGTTACCTTAGTGGGAGTCGCCGGCAGGGTCAAAGGTTTGCCCTTCTGCACCTTGCTCGGAAATCACTCCCGCTGTGCCGTTGCCCACAGAGGCTTCCCGTATCGTTAGTTCCGGGTCGCTATAGGAATCCGCCGACGATAACCCGGCCGTAACCACCCGCCCGGACATGTACCGGTCGGGCATGTCCGGCCTCCTTCCGTAACTTTCCCGAAACAGTCAAGGCGGTTAATTTCGCCAAAGCAGTTTGTGAGGGAAGAGCATGCAATTCACTTTGCTCAATGAGCGCCAGCGCGACCAGGGTCCCCTTGGGCTCAGCATGGTCCTGCACCTCGGCGCCGTGATTCTCGCCATCCTGCTCCCCCTCGTACACCCGGAAATGGTGCTGCCGCAGCACCACTACGAGGTGGTGACCCTGTACGCGCCGCAGGAATACAAACCCGCGCCGGTGAAGGTGGATCTGCCCAAGCCCAAGCCCATGCTGGTGAAGCCCCTGCTGGCCAAGGAATTCCCCAAGGTCGTGCTGCCCCAGCATAAGACGGTGGTGCGCGAAGTCCGCGCGCCCCAGGTGGCCTTCAAGCAGCCCCGTCCGGAGCTGATGCCGGCGGCCAAGAACACCATGCCGCGGCTGGTGCCCTCGGTCAAGACGGGCGTGCTGACGGGAAGTTCGGCGCCCGCCACGGTCAAGGCCCCGGTGGCGAAGGTGCAGACCGGCGGCTTCGGCGACGACAACGGCGTGAACCCCTCGCCGAAGTCCGATGGCAAAGGACGTGTGGTGATGGCGCGTCTCGGATCGTTCGATCTGCCACCCGGCCCGGGTTACGGCAATGGATCGGGCGGGGCCAACGGCATCCGCGGGACGGTCAAGAGCAGCGGCTTCGGCAACAGCATCGCCGGTCCCGGCCAGGGCGGCGGCCAGGGTGGCAGTCCCCATGGCGGGGTGCGCGCGGCGGGATTCGTCAACACCGCTGCCCCCGAGGCTCCCCATGCCCGCCCGCTGGTGGCCGAGTCCAGGCTGACTCCGGTGGAAGTCGTTTCCAAGCCCAACCCCATTTACACCCAGGAAGCGCGCGACCTGAAGCTGGAAGGCGAAGTGCTTCTGGAGGTGGTGTTCGCTGCCGCCGGACAACTGCGCGTGGTACGGGTGCAGCGCGGCCTCGGCCATGGCCTGGACGAAGCCGCGGTTCGCGCCGCGGGGCAGATCCGCTACAAACCGGCCCTTCGCGATGGCCAGCCCTATGACTCGGTGGCCACGCTGCACGTCCGATTCCAGTTGGCGTATTGACATTCGTGGTTGTGAGGATGCTATGCGAGCTATGAAGATTGCAGTTGCCGTGCTGCTGTTGGCGGGGGCGGGTCTGGCCCAGACTACTTCCGCGCCGAATATGAAACTGGACCAGGTCGTCGACCGGGTGGTGCAGCAGGAGGCCGCTTTCATGGACTCGCTGCGCGCCTACAGCCCGCTGGTCGAGACCTACATCCAGGAGACGCGTCCGGACAAGGAACTGGGTACGGTTCCGGAGCGCGACCACTACTTCCTGGCCAAGGCGGACTTCAGCCAGGGCATCCGCGACCGCGTCTTCATCGGCGGCAGCTCCGCCACCGGACACCACCGGCTGGCGTTCATCTCCAAGTTGTATTCCAACCCCTTCAGCATGAAGTTCGTTGAGGCCGGCTTCCTGCAGGGGATCATCCTCGACACCGGCGGCTTCGACCAGAAGAACTACAAGTTTGACTTTCTGCGCCGCGAATTCCTGGGCGACGTGCGCTGCATTGTGTTCGACGTCACGCCCCGCCAGGGCAGCGGCCAGGGACGCTTCCTGGGCCGCATCTGGGTCGAGGACCAGGACTATCATGTGGTGCGCTTCAGCGGCGTGCGCGTGAACGCGCCCAGATTCCGCTACTACTTCCACTTCGATAGCTGGCGCGTGAACATGGGGCCGGAAGTATGGCTGCCCGCCTTCGTTTACACCGAAGAGAACGACAAAGAGTTCGGCGGCGTCCATCATGCTCACTTCAAGGCGCAGACCCGCCTCTGGGGCTACAACCTGAGGAACGCCAACCGCCAGGATGAGATGACCAGCGTGCAGGTGGAGGCGCCCACCGCCGTGGCCGATCACAGCGAGCAGTCGCAGGACCGTGGTCCGGTGGAGGCCCTGCACGCCTGGCAGCGCCAGTCGGAAGACAACGTGACCGACAAAATGGAGCGCGCCGGCCTGCTGGCCCCGCGCGGCGACGTGGAGAAGGTGCTCGACACCGTGGTCAACAACATCCTGGTCACCAACAACCTCGACATTCAGCCGGAGGTCCGCTGCCGCGTGCTGCTGACCGCCCCGCTGGAGTCGTTCACCA
>JBIOFT010000199.1:0-5818 GCA_044447375.1 Terriglobales bacterium
AGCGCGAAGGGACGCCGCTCACTGCTTTGGCGGGTCGATCAAGAGGCCAGATACCCTCACGAAACTGGGTAAGACTATCGGAATCGCCCGTTGTTGGTCATCCACTGCCTCAAAAGCAGTGCTTGTTCAGAGTTTCCCTAAAGGAGACAAGTCATGATCGTAAACATGAAAGACACAGCCACCGAGCAGCAGATCGAACACATCATCGAGCGCATCCGCGAGGCTGGGTACCAGGCGCACATTACACGCGGCGAGCAACGCACCATCGTTGCTGCCGTAGGCAGCGGTCGGCGACATGAGATCGAGGCTCTGCAGGCCGCGCCCGGCGTGGACAACGTTGTCCCCATCGCGCAGCCCTACAAGTTGGTAAGCCGCCAGGTGCGTCCGGGCGGGACGGTGGTGGACGTTGCAGGGGTGCGCATCGGCAACGGCGAACCCGTGGTGGTCATCGCGGGGCCGTGCTCGGTGGAGTCGCGCGAGCAGCTCCTCACCACCGCGCGCGCGGTGAAGAGCGCAGGCGCGCGCCTGCTGCGCGGAGGCGCCTACAAGCCGCGAACCTCTCCGTATGATTTCCAAGGTCTGGGCGAGGAAGCGCTGGAGTTGCTGGCGGAAGCGCGGCGCGAGACCGGGTTGCCGGTGGTGACCGAGGTCATGAGCACGGAGGACGTGGACACCATCTGCGAGCACGCCGACATGCTCCAGGTGGGGGCGCGCAATATGCAGAACTTCGCCCTGCTGCGGCGCCTCGCAACCATCGACAAGCCGGTGCTGCTCAAGCGCGGGCCCTCGGCCACGGTCAAGGAGTGGCTGCTGGCGGCTGAATATCTTCTCACCGGCGGCAATCCCAACGTGGTGCTGTGCGAGCGCGGCATCAAGACCTTCGAGACCGAGACTCGCAACACGATAGACTTGGCGGCGGTCGCCCTGGCCAAGGAACTCTCGCACCTGCCGGTCATCGCCGACCCATCGCACGGCACCGGACGGCGCAGCCTGATCGCGCCTCTTTCGAAAGCAGCCATCGCGGTGGGCGCGGATGGGCTCATCATCGAGGTCCATCCCAACCCGGAACGCGCTTTGTCGGACGGACCGCAGTCCCTCGACTGCCGCGAATTCCAGACCATGATGCGCGAGCTGCCGCTTGCGAAATGCGCTGCGGCAGTAGCCTGACGGGACCGAAACGGGCTGCCGGCTCGACTTATCGCGATGGCCGATAAGCTTAGCTGTATCAATAATTTGCATCGGTTTCCCGTTTGCCGTGGAGGGCCATGTTCCAGGCAAACGGTAGCTTTACTACTTCGGTAACGTACGGCGTGCGCAGCTTTGCATCCAGTGCGTTAATACCACCACCTATTGTGGTGTCTAGCGAATAATCTACATAATCTTGACTATTGCTTGGGCCCACACCAGAAGTACATGGCCTAAAATCCCTATAAAACACGGATAAAACAGGGATTAGTTCCTTGACAGTACATACCACAGGGCTGCTATAACTCGCGCAAGCTCCCCCGAAAAAGGTTCTGTGTGGGGTCCGGAGGTCCGGACCGGTTAGAGGCGCTGGCCTGCAGTTGCCGGGGGCCTCTCTTGTGGAAAGGCATAGGCAGCATGGCCGAAGCGCGTGAAGTGATGAACATCCGGCAAGCGTCGCAGTATCTCGGGATCAGTCCGGACACGCTCTACAAATACGTGTACGAAGAAAAAATCCCGGCTTTCAAGCTCGGCAACCGCTGGAAGTTCAAGAAAACCATCCTGGACGCGTGGATGGAGCGCAAGAGCGTGCTGGGTGAAGGCCGGGGCAAAAAGAAACCAAGAACCGCACGCACCGCGGCGGGGGACTAAGAGGCTCTCATGTTCGGATTCGGAGCAGCGAAAAACGTAGTGGGGCTGGACATCGGCTCCAGCAGCATCAAGGCCATCGAGCTGAAGAAGAGCAAGGGGCAGATCGAGGTGACGCACATCGGCTTCGAGCCCCTGGCCAGCGACATCGTGGTGGACTCGATGATCGTGGATTCCGGCTCGGTCTCCAGCGCCATCAGCAAGATATTCACCGAGAACACCATCAAGTCCAGGCTGGTGGCCACCTCGGTGAGCGGGCACTCGGTGATCGTGAAGAAAATCTCGATCCCCACCATGAGCGAGCAGGAACTGTCCGACCACATCGGGACGGAGGCGGCGCAGCACATTCCCTTCGACATCACCGATGTAAACATCGACTTCCAGATCCTCTCCGAGGACCTCAGCGGCCCGCAGATGGACGTGCTGCTGGTGGCGGTCAAGAAGGACAAGATCCTGAACTACACCAACGTGCTCTCGCTGGCCGGCAAGGCACCGGCTATCGTGGACATTGACGCCTTCGCGCTGCAGAACTGTTACGAGTACAACTACGATCCGGCGCCGGGGGCGACGGTGGCGCTACTGAACTTGGGCGCCAGCGTGATGAACATCAACATCGTGAAGGGCGTGACCCCGCTGTTCACGCGCGACGTGAGCGTAGGCGGCAATCAGTACACCGACTCGCTGCAGAAGGAACTCGACCTCAGCTTCGACGACGCCGAGGCGTTCAAGCTGGGCCGGCAGGTGGGCACGGTCAGCGCGGATGCCAAAGCCCCCATTCTGCAGCAGGTCACCGAGATCATCGTTCTGGAGATCCAGAAGACTTTCGACTTTTTCCGCGCCACCGCGCCGGGCGAGCACATCGAGCGCATTTACCTGGCCGGCGGCTCGTCCAAGGTGCCGGGACTGATCGAGGCGCTGCGCCAGGAGTTTTCCATCCCGGTGGAGCTGCTCAACCCCTTCCAGCGGGTGGCGTTGCCGCTGGGAGACACCACCGCCCTGGTGGACCAGAACGCGGGCCAGCTAGCGGTGGCAGTGGGCTTGGCCTTAAGGAGTTTTGAGAACCTATGATCCGCATCAATCTGCTGAGCATTCCGAAATCGAAGCGGGGCAAGCGGACGGCGGCGGCGCCGGCCGTCAGCGGCTCCGGGCCCAACCTCATGATCGTCGCCCTGGTGGTGGTGGTGCTCACCGCGGGGTTCAACCTGGGCTGGTGGTACAAGCTGAACCGCGAGGGCCAGCACATCGCCGCCGACATGGCCAAAGCGGAGAAAGAGAACCGCGAGCTGCTGCAGGTAAAGGCTCGCGTGGAGCAGAAGAACAAGCAGGCCGAGGCCTACCAGCGGCGGGTGGACGTCATCGACCGGCTGCGGGCAGCGCAGTCCGGCCCCAAGGAACTGCTGGCCATGATCGGCGACACGGTGAATGGCACCGACGCCGTCTGGCTGAACAAGATGAACGATGACGGCCCCAACATCAACATCGAGGGCACGGCGCTGAGCATTGACGCCGTCGCCAATCTCATGGCCAACCTCAAGCGCACTGGTTACTTCAAGACCGTGGAGATGAAGGAGTCCTATCAGGACGACCAGGTGCACACCATGCAGGCGTTTGTATTCACGCTGGTCTGCGAGAAGCAAGCGCAGCCGCAGAAATCGTAACCGGGACGGTCGCATATGGCGAAGTTCAGTGAATTACCGGGCACTACACAAGTGGCCATCGTGGTGGGCGGCGCGGTGGCTCTGACGGTGGGGTTTTATTTCCTGCAGTTGCGGCGCATGACCGAATCCAATCAGGTCGCCAGCGCCGGGCTGCAGGCCAAGCAGCGCGAGAACAACCTGCTGCGTCCTTACCGCGACAAGGAAAAAGAACTGGAGCAGAAGATCGCGGCCCTGCAGCAGCAGCTCGAGATCCTGAGGAAGATCGTTCCCGACGAGAAGGAAGCCGACCAGTTCATGCACATCATGCAGGCGACGGCCAATTCCGCCGGGGTGGAGATCCGCCGCTATACCTCGAAGGCGCCGGCTGGGCACGAGTTCTATACCGAGGCGCCGTTCGAGATGGACATCGACGGCCCCTACTACTCGGTGCTCAACTTTTTCGACCGCGCCGCCAAGCTGGAACGGATTATCAACGTGGGCGGATTGCAGATGGCGTCGGTGAAGAAGCCGGGTGACGCCAAGGTGCGCAAAGTGTACCAGTATGCGCCCAGCGAAAGCGTGGTGGTGAGCTGCCTGGCAACCACCTTCTTCAGCCATGACATCAGTCCGCAGGCGACGCCGCCGAAGCCGGCAAGCGCGCCCGCAAAGTAGGGAAAACGGCAATGGTCAAGAAAACACTCTTCATCGTGGTGATCGTAAGCTGCGGAGCCTTCGCCCAGCGGGTGGATACTCCCGCCAGCGTCCGGAAGACCGTGGGCGGCCAGGGGGCGGCGGCAGCGCAAGCCGCACCTCCGGCGCCAGCCCGCGTCGAGGTGACGAGCGCTTCGGCGCCCCGTCCCATCACCGCCAACAGCAGCACCGACGCCAGCGAACCGCCGGCGGCCGACGACGAGGTGCGTCCGGGGCGCAAATCCGGCCAGGGCAAGCGCGACCCCTTCGTCAGCCCCATTTCCACCGCGACCGGGGCGGCGCTGCCGGCGAGCAACTGCGCCAGCGGCAAGCGCTGCCTGGTGATCGATCAGCTGGTGCTGCGGGGCGTGGTGAAGACCGCCAGCGGCATGATCGCGGTGGTCGCCAACTCCATCAACAAAGCCTACTTCCTGCACGAGAACGACCCGGTGTTCAACGGATACGTGGTGCGCATCACCGGTGATTCCGTGGTCTTCAAGGAGAACACCGTGGATCGCATCGGGCGGCAGGGCACGCGGGAAGTGGTGAAGAAGGTAACGGCCCCGGCAGTGTAATGCGGGGGGGCGGCATGGCCGCCAACAGAAACACCCAAGAGGGTCAAACCTCAGCGGCAGGGGTCAAGGTTGCCGCACATCCCGCAGAAGGCGGGACGGGGAGACAGAATGATGAGGGGCAAGCAACTGCTGGGCATTTTCCTGATGGTGTTCGTGCTGTCGATCATAGCCGTGGCCGCGGGGCCGCAGCTGACGGCGGTCAGCCTCAGCACCCAGGACAACACCACCACCATTACCATCCGCGCCAGCGGCGCCTTCACGCACACCGAGTATCGGCCTTCCGATAATCTGCTGCTGGTCGATCTGCCCGGCGTTTCCGCGGGCGTGCTGGAAGGGCAGAGCCAGCCGGTGCAGGGCCCCGGCGTCACCGCCTACCGGGTGGAGTCGTTCCAGGGCACGGGCGGCACCGACGTGGCGCGCGTGGAATTGACCCTGAGCGGCGCTCCCTTCGTCACGTTCAACCAGGATAAAGGCACGCTGGACGTGCGCGTGACCGCGGCGGAAACGCCGGCTGCGGCGGCCACTCCGGCCGCTGCCGCCCCGGCCACGGCCCCGGAGCACGCCACGGCGGCGCCGGATCCGCCGGCCAGCCAGGCGGTGCAGGCGGCGCCTCCGGCGGAGGCCACCGAAGCCACCCCGCACCAGGCGGCGAAGATGGTTCAGCCGGTCTGGGTGCGCAGCGTCAATGTGATTCATGGCCGCCAGGGCATCGAGCTGGAGATCCGCAGCAACGGCGTGCTCAAGCCGACGGTGACCCGGCTCGCCGATCCGGACCGGATCGTGGTCGATCTGGAGAACGCCCGCACGCTTCGCCCGGTGCAGGTGCCGGTCAAGAGCGGTGAAGTCAAAGCCGTCCGCATGGCGCTGTACCAGGTGAATCCCCCCGTGACCCGGGTGGTGGTGGACCTGGAAGCGGCCCGCGATTATGAGCTGGTTCCTTCGGAGAATGGATTGCGGGTGAAACTGCACCCGCCCGCCCAGGTGGCGAGCCTGGGTGCGCCTCCGGTTCCGGCGGTGACGGCGCCGACCATGCCGGTGCTGCCCAAGGCCCCGGCGGTTGTGTCCCAGACCGTGGAGCAAGAG
>JBIOFT010000200.1:0-5798 GCA_044447375.1 Terriglobales bacterium
CTGGCAGGGGCGGAGGGATTCGAACCCCCAAGTCCGGTTTTGGAGACCGGCAGTTTAACCGTTGAGCTTACGCCCCTGTATCTCATCGGGTCATTGAGTGATCGGGTGATCGGGTCATTGGCAAATCACCCGATCACCCGATCGCAAGATCACCCGATTCATTTCACTTCCTTGTGCGGGGTGTGCTTCCGGCACTTGCGACAGAACTTCGAGAGCTCCAGCCGGTCGGGCGTGGTCTTCTTGTTCTTGGTCGTCGAGTAGTTCCGGTTCTTGCACTCCCCGCACTGCAACGTGATGATTTCGCGTGGCATTTCCTACTCTCCTCTAGTCTCCCAGGCCGACACTCCGCATGTGCCCGGCGGCAATATCAATGCTCAAGACGTATTCCCATCGCACAAGGACCAAGTGCTCGCCGTCTCCGCGCTGCACCCGCACCCATAACCCGATGTCGTCCGTGTCCTCAACCTCGAATCCGACAGTCCGGAGTCTCCGGCAACGGCACGGCGGTCAATTGCAGCAACTGCCGGCCTTCTTCGCTCAGCAAAACCGTCAGAGCGCGTTCCGCCAGCTTCATTGCACGGCCGCCTTGGTGATGCGGCCTACGATCAAATCGAGCGCGCGCTCCGAATCAGGCGAGCCGCACTCAAAATACTGATCCACGATATCCTCCGGAATGCGAACCGGCACCGTGGAACCATTGATCCGGACTTCCGCATCGAATCGCTCCAGGAAAACCCGCAAGGTTACGCGTTCAACACTTGCTCCGACCGTCGCAAACCGCTCCCGCAACAAACGGGCCAGCCACTCCGTTTTCTTGAGCAGCCTGTCTTGACCGCGCTCGCCGGCGAGAATGCTTCGTGCATAATCTTGCTCAGTGAAGCCCAACTTCCTGGCCACTTCTTTTTGTTCGGGTGTCAGTGCCGGCAACTGTTGTGGTGACAGGGAACGGGCGAATTCGCGTTCCTCGGCGCCAGCCCTCCAGCCATCAACACCAACAACCATCGCTTACTCCAGTATCTCGGTAATGGTTCCCGCGCCCACGGTGTGTCCGCCTTCGCGGATGGCGAACCTGAGCCCCTTCTCCAGCGCCACCGCGGTGATCAACTGGATCACCAGGCCAATGTTGTCGCCCGGCATCACCATCTCCGTGCCCTCGGGCATTTCCGTCACTCCGGTCACGTCCGTGGTGCGGAAGTAGAACTGCGGCCGGTAGCCCTTGAAGAACGGGGTGTGCCGTCCGCCTTCTTCCTTGCTCAAGACGTACACCTCGCCCTTGAACTTGGTGTGCGGCGTGATCGAGCCCGGCTTGGCAATCACCATGCCCCGCTCCACGTCTTCCTTGGGGATGCCGCGCAAGAGCAGGCCGGCGTTGTCGCCCGCCATGCCTTCGTCGAGCTGTTTCTTGAACATCTCGACACCCGTGATCACCGTCTTGCGGGTCTCGCGGAAGCCGACAATCTCCATCTCCTCGCCCACCTTGGCCTTGCCGCGCTCGATGCGCCCCGTCACCACCGTGCCGCGCCCCGAGATCGAGAAGATGTCCTCGATCGGCATCAGGAAGGGCTTGTCCACTTCGCGCGCCGGCATGGGCACATACTTGTCCACCGCCGCCATCAGTTCGTCGATCGACTTCTCCCACTTGGCTTCGCCGTTCAGCGCGCCCAGGGCCGAGCCCCGGATCACCGGCACGTCGTCGCCGGGAAACTGATAGCCCTTCAGCAATTCGCGGACTTCCAGTTCCACCAGGTCAAGCAGTTCGGGATCGTCCACGGCATCGCACTTGTTCAGAAACACCACGATGCAGGGCACACCAACCTGCCGCGCCAGCAGCACGTGCTCGCGGGTTTGCGGCATGGGGCCGTCGGTGGCCGCCACCACCAGGATGGCGCCATCCATCTTCGCCGCCCCGGTGATCATGTTCTTGATGTAGTCGGCGTGGCCCGGGCAATCGACGTGCGCGTAGTGCCGCGCCGCGGTCTCGTATTCCACGTGCGCGGTGGCGATAGTGATGCCGCGCGCCTTCTCCTCGGGCGCGTTGTCGATGGAGTCGAAGGAGCGGAACTTCACCTTGGGGTTGTTCTTCCCCAGCACTTTGGTGATGGCCGCCGTCAGCGTGGTCTTGCCGTGATCGATGTGCCCGATCGTCCCCACATTTACGTGCGGCTTGGTGCGATCAAACTTTTCCTTGCCCATTTCTTGCTCCGTCAGTCAGGGGCCGAAGCCCCTTGCAATCTATTCCGGCCCTGCGGGCCTGATCCTTCCGTCTACCTGCTCACCGTCTTTCCCTGCACCCGGGCAATGATCTCCTCCGCCACCGAGCGCGGCACTTCTTCATAGCGCGCGAAATGCATCGAGTACGTCGCGCGGCCCTGGGTACGGGAGCGCATGTCGGTGGCGTAACCGAACATCTCCGACAGCGGCACATGCGAGCGGATCACCTGCGAGCCGGCGCGGTGTTCCATGCCTTCCACCCGGCCACGGCGCGAGTTGAGGTCGCCGATGATGTCGCCCATATACTCCTCGGGAACGACCACTTCGACCGACATCATGGGTTCGAGCAGCACCGGCGACGCCCTGCGTGCTGCTTCCTTGAAGGCCATCGAACCGGCGATCTTAAACGCGATCTCGCTCGAATCCACCTCGTGGTAGCTACCGTCGTAGAGCGTAGCCTTGACGTCCACCATCTCGTAGCCTGCGAGGACGCCGCCTTCCATAGCCTCGCGGATGCCTTCGCCAACCGGCTTGATGTACTCCTTGGGAACGGCGCCACCGGTGATGTCGTCCACGAACTCGTAGCCTTTGGCCGGGTTGGGCTCGATGCGGATTTTCACGTGCCCGTACTGGCCGCGGCCGCCGGTCTGGCGGATGAATTTGCCCTCCGCTTCGGCGGCCTTGCGGATGGTCTCGCGATACGCGACCTGCGGCTTGCCCACGTTGGCCTGCACGCTGAACTCGCGCATCATGCGGTCCACGATGATCTCGAGGTGGAGCTCGCCCATGCCGCTGATGATGGTCTGGCCGCTATCGGGATCGGTATGCACCTTGAAGGTGGGGTCTTCGTTGGCGAGCTTCGACAGCGCCACGCCCATCTTTTCCTGGTCGCCCTTGGTCTTGGGCTCGACTGCCACCGAGATCACCGGCGCCGGGAACTCGATGGTCTCGAGCACGATGGGGTGCTTCTCCTCGCAGATGGTGTCGCCGGTGGAAATGTTCTTGAGGCCGACACAGGCGCAGATGTCGCCGGCGTAGATCTCGCTGATCTCCTCGCGCTTGTTGGCGTGCATCTTCAACAGGCGCCCAATACGCTCGCGCCGCTGCAGGCGCGGGTTCCACACGCTGTCGCCGGTATTGATCTGCCCCGAGTACAGGCGGATGAAGGTGAGCTGGCCGACGAACGGGTCGGTCATGATCTTGAAGGCCAGCGCCGACAGCGGCTCGTTGTCATCCGCCTTGCGGGTGACCTTCTTGTCAGGATGATCGGGATCAAGGCCTTCCACGGGAGGGATTTCGATGGGCGACGGCAAGAAATCCACGGCGGCGTCGAGCAGCGGCTGCACGCCCTTGTTCTTGAAAGCGCTGCCGCAGATCACCGGGAACAGCTTCAGGGCAATGGTAGAGCGCCGCAGCGCCTGGCGCAGCTCCTCAGGTGTGATGTTCTCGCCTTCCATGTATTTGTGCAGCAGCTCGTCGTCGCTCTCCACGATGGTTTCGACCATCTGATTGCGGAAAGCGTTGGCCTTTTTCTTCAGCTCTTCGGGGATGTCTTCGGTCTCGAACTCCGCGCCCAGGGTCTCCTCATTCCAGATGATGGCTTTCATCTCGAACAGGTCAATGATGCCGCGGAACTTGGCTTCCTGGCCGATGGGGAGCTGGATCGCGATAGGGCGGGCGTTGAGGCGCTTGCGGATGGTGTCGATGGCGTGCTCGAAATCGGCGCCCATCTTGTCCATCTTGTTGATGAAGCAAATTCGCGGGACGCCGTACTTGTCGGCCTGGCGCCAGACAGTCTCCGACTGCGGCTCGACGCCATGCACCGCGTCGAAGACGGCGACAGCGCCGTCCAGCACGCGCAGCGAACGCTCCACCTCGGCGGTAAAGTCCACGTGGCCGGGCGTATCGATGATGTTGATCAGCTCATCGCGCCAGGTACACGTCGTCGCCGCGGAGGTGATGGTGATGCCACGCTCCTGCTCCTGCGCCATCCAATCCATGGTCGCCGTGCCTTCATGCACCTCGCCCAGGCGGTGCGTCCTGCCGGTATAGAACAGGATGCGCTCCGTGGTCGTGGTCTTGCCGGCGTCGATGTGCGCCATGATGCCGATGTTGCGGCATCGCGATAATGGGACCTGTCTGGGCACTGTCTCTAAACTCTCTCGGAAATCCGATCTGTTTTTCGGATTGGGTAATTTGGTAATTGTGTAATTGGGTAACTCACCGGTTGCGGCCCCAAATTACCCGATTACCCAATTTCCCAATTACCCAATCGGCGGCTCACCACCTGTAGTGGGCAAACGCCTTGTTGGCTTCCGCCATGCGATGCACGTCTTCCTTCTTCTTGATGGCCGCGCCGCGGTTGTTGGCCGCGTCCAGCAGCTCGTTGGTGAGCTTGTCCACCATGCCCTTCTCGCCGCGCCCCCGGCTGTAACTGATCAGCCAGCGGATGGCGAGCGAGGTGCGCCGGTCGGGGTTCACCTCCACCGGCACCTGGTAGTTGGCGCCGCCCACGCGGCGGGTCTTCACTTCCAGCACCGGCTTGCAATTCTCCACCGCCTTCTTGAACAGCTTGAGCGCCTCATCGCCGCCCTTTTCCTGCAGCTTCTGCAGCGATTCGTAGAAGATGCCCTGGGCAACGCTCTTCTTCCCGCCCCACATCATGCAGTTGATGAACTTGTTCACCAGCGGCGAATCGTAGACCGGGTCGGGCGCGACTTCGATCTTGCTGATATGTCCTTTTCTCGGCATTGGTAGCTCTTACTCCTGGCGCTTAGCTTTTGGCTCGAACCTCGCGGGGACGCCGTCCGGCCCCCAAAAAATTTCCTGCTCGCGGCTACGCCTTCGGCCGCTTGGCTCCGTACTTGGAGCGGCTCTGCTTGCGGTTGGCCACGCCGACTGTGTCCAGGGTCCCGCGGATCACGTGGTAGCGCACACCGGGCAGGTCTTTGACGCGGCCGCCGCGGATGAGCACGATCGAGTGCTCCTGCAGGTTGTGTCCCACCCCGGGAATATAGGTGGTGACCTCGATCCCGTTGGTCAGGCGCACGCGGGCCACCTTGCGCAGCGCCGAGTTCGGCTTCTTTGGCGTCTGGGTATAAACGCGGGTGCACACGCCACGCTTCTGCGGGCAGGCCTGCAGCGCCGGACTGGCCGTCTTGTAGTTCGGCTTGTGCCGTCCCAGGCGCACCAACTGATTGAATGTGGGCACTGTTCCCAGCTCCTTCACGCGCGCACACACCTGCGCGCATCGGCTCGATCCTTATTTCAGGACTGGCGCGGCTTTTTGCCGAACCATACTTCCCCGCAATGCGGGGAGATTGGTTGGTTTCCGTATGGCGGCCCGGCGACGGTGGCTTTCAGACCCCGAGGGGTGAAGCTCCGTTTCGCCAGCCTCGGCCTGCATACCCTTGCGCGCGGCGCAAGGCAGCGCAGGCTCGTTTCAGCGAGGACGCCCTGTTAACGGACCGACCTGCTGTCCTCGGGCGCGTGTCATCTACAACCTGGAAACACAGGCACTACCAAAGCTGCTCGCAGAACCTCTCGAATATAACAACTCTGCCGATGAGCGTCAACCGGGTGCGCCC
>JBIOFT010000201.1:0-5775 GCA_044447375.1 Terriglobales bacterium
AAGCCACCATCTACGATTCCCTCGGCGGCAGCCATAACATAACCTTCACCTACACCAACATGGACGCCCTCGCCGTCCCCGCCGTCCCCGGCCAGGCAGCGACAGGCACGCTAACCTCCAGCGGCTCTGCGCCAAGCGATGGCGACCAGGTAACGATCGGCAGCACGACCTACACCTTCAGAACGACCCTCACCGCGAGCACCACGGCAAATGAGGTCCTTATTGGAGCAAATTCTACGGAGGCTTTTGGAAACCTGGTCAATGCCGTCAACGACAACACACTTGACACCAACGGAACGGGTGGTGGCACCACCGCCGATTTCGGAACCGCCACCGTCGCCAACGCTTCGGTCACGGCTGCGGACACAACTCCTGGAACCATGATCACTTTGACGGCAAAGGTGGACAGCGGCACCGCGATCGCCACGGCGACTCCTGTGGGGAGCACTCTCACCTGGGGTGGTGGAGATTTGGCAAACGGCGTCACCCCTGTCGCGGGCGTTCCCGCCGTCGTCAACACCTGGGGCTATGCGGTTACGATTCCTGCCACCGACCTCGGCGGCGCCGCCACAGCTCCCCCCGTCTCGCTCGGTACCGGTACGCTCATTTTCAACGGCGATGGAACCCTAAAGAGCATCACTCCTGCCAATGGCACGGCCTCTCTCACCAACCCCACCATCGCAGTACCACCCAACGGATCGGTTTTCGCCGACGGCGCCAATCCACTTTCCTTTATCTGGCACGTGGTCAACCCAGCCGGCAACGGGCTGCTCACTCAGGAGGCCGCCCCCAACAGCACCGCCTCCATTCAACAGGATGGAACCAGCAGTGGCACTTTGGTGAATTTCAATATCGGTGGCGATGGCACGATTACTGGAACCTTTAGCAACAACAAAACCGCGACCATCGGACAGATCGCACTCGCCAGCTTCGCCGATGAGCAGGGCCTTTCCCACGTGGGCAACAACGATTTTTCCCCAACCTTGGCCTCTGGTCAGCCCACCGTCGGTGGGCCAGGAACCGGGGGACTCGGGAGCATTTCCGGGGGCGCTCTCGAACAGTCGAACGTGGACATCGCCACCGAATTCGCCGCCCTTATCGTCGCGCAGCGCAGCTACGAAGCCAACGCTCGCGTCGTCACTACTTTCGATCAGGTCGCGCAAGCCACCATCGCCCTGAAACAGTAACCAGTACAGGCGCGCAGGAGGGCTGCGGCGAAACACCGCAGCCCCTCTGTGAGTTCTTTCATGAGAGCGCTCTTAGATGAGCCTCTTGCGGCAGCTCGCCATTTCTTCTGCGCCAGGGGTCTGCCTCCAATCCCCTCATTCCAGCCTGCTTCCTTCCATCGCCCTTTGGGCGGTCTGGAAGTGAGCCCCGGCATCCGGCTTGCAAACATCGGCAATATGCCGGATGTGCAGGTAAGTCCCGCGCTCGCTCCCGTTCCCGTTCCTAAGAACGCGGCCAAACATAATAAGGGCTGGCTGGCCGCGGTGCTCGTTCTGGGGCTGGGCGCGGCAGGCATCCTGGTGTGGGTAAACCGGCAGCCATCGGCCGGCGCCGAAGGCGCTGCGGAATCCACCCTCGCTCTTGAGACCTTTGTCGTCAATCTAACCGGCTCCGGCCAGCGCGCTTACTTGCGGGTTGGAATCACGCTGGGCCTGGCGCACCCACTCTCCCGCAATCAACCGGAGGCGGTGCCCACGGCGCTGGTGCGCGACACCATCCTCTCCGTGCTCGCCACGGCCCAGCCCGAAGAACTGCTCAAGCTGGAAGGCAAGCGCCAGCTGAAAGAAGAACTTCTGAAAGCCCTGCAGGAGCGCGCGCCTCAGATCGCTGTTCAGAATGTCTACTTCACGGAATTCCTGGTGCAGATGTAAATGGTGCAGATGGAAACGCTGCAGATGGAAATGGTGCAAACGTAATGGCCGCCGCCGCTCAACCCAAACCCGATGCTGCTGTCGCCGATCCCTTGGCCGATCGATGGGTGCGCGTCGAACCTCTCCCGTGCCTGCTCACCATTGAAATCTCCATGCCCGGCTTCACCGTCGCCGACCTGATTCAGTTGGAGCGCGGACGTATCATCGCCAGCCGCTGGCCGGTGGGACAAGACGTTCCCTTGCGGATCAACGGCGCACTCATCGCCTGGAGCGAGTTCGAAGTCGTGCAGAACCGCCTGGCCGTGCGCCTGACGGAGTTGGCCTAGATGGAGAGGCCACAAATGGAAATCGTTGAGGCCCACACGCAGCCGCACTCGCCGTTCTCCCGCGCCTTCGCGCATACGTTTGATTTCGCCGTCGACCGGTGCAAAGTTTTCTGGCGCGCGGGGGTCTGGAGATCCGCCATCTGGAAAACCGCCGTTTGGAAAACATTGGCCAATCGCGCACGAAGCAAGCGCAAGACACTCGCTGTCCGCGAGACTGCGGCTCTCGGCGACCGCCGCTTCGTCTGCGTGATCCAGTTCGAGCGCCAACGCTTCCTCGTTGGCTCCAGTCCCTCGTCGGTCACGCTGCTGGCGCAATTACCAGACGAATCCGCGAGCGGCGATGGCAGCGGCAAAGAAAGCGGAGAAAGAAATTGATGCGGGCCTTGCGAAGCTTCCGCCGCGTCGTCCTTTTGGTCCTGGTCGCTGCCGCGCCGCTCTGGGCACGGCCGCAGGCGGCGCCCGGCTTCCCTCTGCAAGGTCTGTTGCCCGGCGCTTCCACCCCCGGCAGCGCCGCGCCCTGGAACATCGTCGTACTGCTCACCCTGCTCACCTTGATTCCCGCCATCGTCCTCTCGATGACGCCTTTCGTGCGTCTGCTCATCGTCTTTCATTTTCTTCGCCAGGCGCTCGGCACCCAGACGGCGCCCAGCAACCAGACGCTGATCGGACTCTCTCTCATTCTCACGTTCTTCCTCATGCAGCCGGTGGGCGCTGCCATCTACACCGACGCCGTCGTTCCGCTCGACGCTGGACACATAACGATGATGACCGCGCTCGATCGCTCCATCGTTCCGATGCGCCACTTCATGCTCAAGTACGCCCGCGAAAAGGATCTCGCGCTTTTCGTGGAACTGGCGCATGAGCCTCGTCCCGCTCGCCCGGAAGATCTCGACATGCGCATCGTCGCGCCCGCCTATCTCCTGAGCGAACTGCAGGCCGGATTTCGTATCGGCGCCGCCCTCTTTCTCCCCTTTCTCGTGATTGACCTGGTAACGGCCGCCATCACCACCTCGGTCGGCATGATGCAACTGCCTCCGGTCATCATTTCCACCCCGCTCAAGATTCTCTTGTTCGTCGTCGTCGACGGATGGAACCTGCTGATCGGTTCCCTGATGCGGAGCTTTTCATGAAAGGCGCTTATGGGAACCGAACAAGTCGTTGCGCTGTTCCGCAACACCCTGCAAGCCGCTCTGTTGCTGGGCGCGCCGATCCTGCTGGCCGCAATTCTGGTCAGTCTGCTCATCAATGTCGTGCAGGTGCTCACTTCGTTGCAGGATCAGACCCTCTCCACCGTACCGCGACTGGTGGCAGTGGCGGGGGCGGCCCTGCTGTTTTTTCCGTGGATGCTGCGCAAGCTGATGCTGTTCACCATCGGCATGTGGGGCGACTTCCACTCCCTGGTGAGATGAGAGGTTGAGGTGATTGTGCTGCAAATGCCGATGGCAATGTCGATAGGAGCTCCGATCGAACACACCCTGGCCGCCTGGATGATTGCCGGCGCGCGCGTCACCGGCCTGCTCATGGTCGCACCTTTTCTCGGCAGCGCCGCTGTCCCCACCCGCATCAAGATCGGTCTTGCTTTCCTCCTCACATTATTTATGGCGCCGCTGGTGCCCGCGCCCCCGGCTGAGCTTCACGCTCCCGCACTCGCCGTGCTTCTGCTCGGTGAATTCGCCATCGGGTTTCTCCTCGGATTCACCCTCCAACTCATCTTCGAAGCCGGACAGCTGGCCGGCCAAGTCTGCGGCGTGCAAATGGGGTATGCGCTCGCCAGCGTCATCAATCCCGACAGCCAAGCCGATTCCGCCGTGCTCTCCATCTTCTACGACCTGATTGTGCTGCTGCTCTTCATTCAGCTCGGCGTCCCACACTGGATGTTGCGCGGACTGGCGCGCAGCTTCGAATATCTGCCGCCCGGCCATCTTTCCCTCACCTGGCCGGCGATCCACACGCTTTTTCAATTCGCCGCCGGCATGTGGGTTGCTGGTGTACAGATCGCCGCGCCCGTGCTGGTGGCCAGCTTGTTTGCCGACGTCGCGCTGGGTTTTATCGGGAAAGCTTCGCCGCAATTGCCCGTCCTGTTTGTCGGGATCTCGATCAAGAACCTGCTCGGCTTGGCGCTCCTATGCGGCGCGGTCGCCTTCTGGCCGCGCTTCTTCGACGCCCGTTTCGGAAGAGCCCTCGATGCTTCGGAAAGGATTTTGAAACTTGCGCACTGACAACTGGCAACTGGGAACTGACAACTGACCCATGGCACAAGACAACCAAACCGAACAGGCAACTCCGCGGCGCCGCCAGAAAGCCCGCGAGAAAGGCCAGGTCGCCCGCAGCCGCGACCTGATCGGCGCTGCCTCCGGTATGGCGGCTACCTTCGTCCTGTTTTCTATGATGTCGACCTTTCCCCTCGCCTGGCGCGCGTTCCTCCGTGATTGCGTCGACAGCGCCGTCTCCGGCAACCTGCGCATGGACGCGCTGTCTCCCTTCCTCACACACTCCGGACTGTTCCTTGCCGTTGCCGCCGCTCTCGGGATGGGATGGATCGCCGCGCTCTCCTCCGCGCTTGCCCAGGGCGGCCTGGTGTTCGCTCCCACATCGCTCTTGCCCAGCGCTTCCCGCATCAGCCCCGGCGCCAAGCTGAAGCAGCTTTTCTCCATCAGCGCGCTCCGGGGACTCATCAAGTCGCTGCTTCCCGCCGCCGCGGTCGGCTACCTCGGCGTCGGCTGCCTGCGCCGCGACTGGCCCTTGCTCATGGCGCTTCCCGGGCGTTCCCCCCGCGCCATGCTCGGCTTTGCCGCCGGCCGCGTTTTCGAAGTCGCCTGGAAATCCGCTCTGGTGCTCGTCGTCTGGGCGGTTCTCGACTACCTCTTTGAACGCCAGCACCTATCGAGCGAACTCAAAATGAGCCGTCAGGAACTGGTTGACGAATACAAGGAGACGGAAGGCAATCCGGTCATCAAAGGCCGCATCCGCCGCCTGCAGCGCCAGATGCGCCGCCGCAAGATGCTGGAAGAAACCAAGCGCGCCACCGTCGTCATCACCAACCCCACCAGTTACGCGGTCGCGCTCGCGTACCGTCCCGATAGGCCCGCGCCCATCGTCGTGGCCAAGGGACGCAACCTGCTGGCCACCCAGATCAAAGAAATCGCCCGCTGGGAGAACATTCCCATGGTCGAGAATAAGCAACTCGCTCACGCTCTCTACCGCACCGTCGAGGTGGGACAAAGCATTCCCGCGAACCTCTACGCCGTCATTGCCGAAATCCTGGCCGCCGTGTACCGCGCCGAAGCCCGCGCCATGGCCTCCGCCTCCGCCGCAAGAGGAGGCCGCTAATGCCCGCTGCCGCCGTCACCGCTGCCGCTCCCACCCGTAATCCCTTCGTCGAGTGGATCGTCCCGATCGCGGCTGTCAGCCTGGTCTTCGTCATGCTGGTGCCGTTGCCGGCGTTCGCGCTCGACCTTCTGCTCGCCACCAGCTTTGCCGCATCCGTGCTGGTGCTGCTCTCGGCTTTGCAGATTCTGCGCCCGGCGCAGTTTTCCGTTTTCCCCAGCCTGCTGCTCCTGCTTACCCTGTTC
>JBIOFT010000202.1:0-5733 GCA_044447375.1 Terriglobales bacterium
GGGGATGGACAGCAGCCGGACTTCGTCCGGGTTGAGCAGGGGGTTCCGCTGGCCGTCGGCGCCAGTGTATTGCTGGGCGGCGATCTCCAGCAGCTTCTCGAAGCCGCCGCTGCCGTGGGTGAGCAAGGGTTCGTTGGCCTCGAGGATGACCTGCAGTTCCGCGTCGAGGGTTTCGAGAGACTCGGCCATCCGGGCGTCGAACTCCGGCAACTGCTTCAGGAAGTCCTCGCGTCCCTGGGCCAGAAGGCAGTCGAGCTTGGAGCGCAGCATGTCGGCTTCGAGCGACTTGCGGATGAACTGGAAGCGCTGCTGGACCAGTTCCAGTTGCGCGGGGTAAAGCTTCTTGGCTTTGACCAGCACTTCTTCCCGCACCCCGACCTTGCCGAAGTCGTGCAGCAGCGAGGCGTAACGAATCTCCCGCATCTGCTCGCGGTTGAAGTGCAGGCCGGCGTAGGCGCCGGAGTCGGCGCGGTCCACCGCTTCGGCCAGGGCCACGGTCAGGTTGGCGACGCGGAAGGAGTGTCCCGAGGTCGTGGGGTCGCGTGCCTCGATGGCCGTCACCGAGGCCTTGACGAAGCCCTCGAACAGGTTCTGGATGGCCTGGTAGAGCAGGCTGTTCTCCAGCGCCACCGCCGCCTGGCTGGCGAGCGATTCCGCGATCGCCTGTTGATGGCGGGTGAAGGGCACCACCTGGGCCGCCACCGTGGTCACCGCGTGCAGCCGCGCTTCGCGCTCGCGCTTGGCGTTGATCAACTGCACCACCCCCACCACTTCTCCCTGCTGGTCTTTCATGGGGATGGCCAGGATGGACTTGCTGCGATAGCCGGACTCCTCGTCGAATTGCCGGTTGAAGGTGAAGGGCACCTCCGGCGGCAGGTGGTAGGCGTCCTCCAGGATCACGCCCTCGCCGGTCTTGGCCACGTACCCGGCGATGGAGCGCTCGTTCACTTCCATCACCGTCTCGCGGAACTTCACCTCCACGGAATCGTTCTGCGCCAGGGTGAAGCGCAAGCGGCGGCGGACGTTCTTGCGACGCTCGCTCTCGGCCGGCGGAAGCTGCGTGGGGATAGTCTCGGCCACGAACAGCGACCCGGCATCGGCGCAGGTGATGGCCCGCATCTTGGTGAGGATCATCTCCAGCAGCGCGGCGGTGTCGTGCTCGGCGGAGAGCGCGGCCCCGATCTGGTTCAGCTCGTGGATCTCATCCCCAGCCAGCGCCAGCCGCTCGCCCAGCTTCTCGCGGGCGTCGAGCAGATTCATGTGCTCGAGCGCGTTGCCCACCATGCGTTCCAGCAGATCCTGCGGGGTGTTGACGGGAAGATAGGCGTAGACGAGGGCGTCCACCCGCGGATCGTGGAAGCGGCGGTCGGCCAGAGCGATGATGCGGACGTTGGGGGCGCGCAGCGTGTCTACCGCGTGCGCCAGCAGCCACTCCGAGGACGCCACCACCACCCGCTCCGCCCCGCGCGCCAGCCGTCCGCCATTGGCCGGACGCCCTTCCAGGCTCTCCAGTTCCACGCGGCGGAAGGTGTGCATGCCCGAGGTCGCCTTCTCGGCGGCGCGGTCGGCGGAGAAATAGACCACCACCGGCAGCGGCTGCGGCTTGGCTAAAGCAGCAGAATCAGGCTGAGTAGATGCGGCCATGATGACCCACGGGGAGGCTTGCCGGGTAACTATAGCAGAGTCATGGTGCGATGGAGCAGGGCAGTCTCACCGCCCTTCCGCAGACCTTCCCGAAATGCCCACAGACTTTCCGCCGCCAACCCGTTAGAATCCGCAACCGCGATGGCCGAGCACTCGAGACCTGCCGTGGTGGTCAACTCCCGCGCCGTGGCCCGCCTGCGGGCCGGGCATCCCTGGATCTACCGCTCCGACGTGGTTTCTGCCGAAGGCGCCGGCCCGGGCGCCCTGGTCGAGGTCAAGAGCGAACGTCGCAGGCTTCTGGGCACTGCGTTTTACAGCACGGCTTCCGAGATCGCGCTCCGCCTGCTTTCTCCGGCCAAAGTCGAGGACGTCAGCCAGTTGGTGCGCGAGCGGGTGCGCAACGCGGTCGAATACCGCAGAAGCGTGGTCAAGGACAGCGACGCCTACCGCGTCGTCTTCAGCGAAGCCGACGAACTCCCCGGCCTGATCGTGGACCGCTACAACGACGTCCTGGTACTCGAGGCCCTGACCCAGGCCACCGACGCAGACGAGATCAAACAGGCAGCCGTGGCCGAGTTGGTGGAACAGTTTGCGCCAGCCGGGATCGCGGAGCGCGCCGAGCCCCGCATTCGCCAGCTCGAACAGCTCCCGCCTCTGAAGGATGGCCTCCTCCACGGCGACAAGACCGAGACCGTATTCACCATGAACGGCATGCGCTTCCATCACCGCGCGCTCACCGGGCAGAAGACCGGCGCCTTCCTCGACCAGCGCGAGAACTATGCCGCGACCGCTGCCTATGCCCACGGCGCCGCGCTCGACGTCTTCTGCTATCACGGAGGGTTTGCGCTGCACCTGGCGCGCGTCTGTCCGCAGGTGACCGGAGTCGACAGCTCGCGGCCGGCGCTGGAGCAGGCGGAACAGAACGCCGCTCTCAACCCCGGCCTGCCGGAGATCGAGTGGATCGAGGCCAACGCCTTCGACCTGCTCAAGGACTACGCCGCCGCCGGCCGCCAGTATGACACCATCGTGCTCGATCCCCCGGCCTTTGCCCGCAGCCGGCGCGCCCTCCAGACCGCCCTGCGCGGCTACAAGGAACTGAACCTGCGCGCCCTGAAGATGCTGCGCGCGGGGGGCATCCTGGTCACCTGCTCCTGCTCCTACCATGTCGGGGAGGGCGAATTTGTGGAAATGTTGGCCTCCGCCGCGGTAGACGCCCACCGGTCCGTCCGCATCCTGGAAAAACGGGGACAGTCGAAAGACCACCCCATCGTGCTCACGATCCCGGAAACAAGCTACCTAAAGTGCGTGATTGCTGCTGTAAGTCATTGATTAACAGGCAGAAGCAGTATTTGATAGCAACACAGTCAATTTTTATGATTCGTTTAGACTAAATGTTGCATCTAACGCACTGACGCTTCAATTGAACTCTAGAAGGAGATGCAACATGACTGTGTTGACTCGTTGGGACCCATTCCGCGAACTCAATGTGCTGCAAGACCGCATGAACCGCCTGTACCAGGACTACGCTCCCCGTGGCGAGCAGGAGCTGACCGCCGGCAACTTCATCCCTCCGGTGGACATTTACGAGGATGAGCAGAACGTCACCCTGAAGGTGGAAGTGCCCGGACTCGATCCCAAGGACGTGGATGTCCGTGTGGAGAACAACACCCTCAGCATCCGGGGCGAGCGCGGGTTCGAGAAGGATGAGAAGGAAGAGAACTTCCATCGCGTCGAGCGGCATTACGGCGCCTTCGTGCGCAGCTTCACCTTGCCCAACACCGTGGACACCGACAACGTGAAGGCCGACTACGAGAACGGCGTGCTGAAGATCCAGTTGGCCAAACGCGCCGAGGCCAAGCCCAAGCAGATCAAGATCAACATCGGACAGAAGACGACGATCGAGGCGAAAGGCGCCACCAAGGCGGCGTAATCGCGCCACATCGATTAGTATTTGGCGGGAGAAGCGGGAATAATGCCCCGCCTCCCGCTTTTTTGCGTTTCACGTTTCAAGTTTCACGTTTCACGTGGGGGCGCGAGACTTGAAACGTGAAACCCGAAACTTGAAACGAGGTTGGTTTTTATGGCAATTCGCTGGGACAAATTCACCATCAAGGCGCAGGTGGCCATCCAGGCCGCCAACGACCTGGCCTCGCAGCACGGCAATCCCGAGATGCTGCCGGCGCACCTGCTGGCGGCGCTGCTCGAGGACCGCGAAGGCATCGTGGTGCCGGTGCTGGAGCGCATTGGCGCCGACGGCCAGGCCATTCTCGCCGAGGCGCGCCGCCAGATCGAGCGGCTGCCCAAAGTTTCCGGCGGCGGCGCAACCCAGGCGTCGCTTTCGGCCGCAGTCGGCCGTGTGCTCGATCAGGCGTTCAAGGATGCCGACAATTTCAAGGACGAGTACGTCTCCACCGAGCATCTGCTGCTGGCCATCGCGCAGGCGAAGGGCGATCCCGCGCAGGCGTTGCTCGGGCAGCAGGGCGCGACCTACGACGCCATCCTGAAGGCGCTGACCTCGGTGCGGGGCACGCAGCGCGTCACTGACCAGAATCCCGAAGCCAAGTACCAGGCGCTGGAGCGCTACGGCCGCGACCTGACGGAGATGGCGCGCCGTGGCAAGCTGGACCCGGTCATCGGGCGCGATGAGGAGATCCGGCGCGTGGTCCAGGTGCTTTCGCGCAGGACCAAGAACAACCCGGTACTGATTGGCGAGCCCGGCGTGGGCAAGACGGCCATTGTGGAAGGCTTGGCGCAGCGCATTGTCTCCGGCGACGTGCCGGAAGCGCTGAAGTCGAAGCGCGTGGTGGCCATGGACCTGGGCGCGATGCTGGCGGGCGCGAAGTATCGCGGCGAATTCGAAGACCGGCTCAAAGCCTTCCTCAAGGACATCGAAGAGTCGCAGGGACAGATCATCCTGTTCATCGACGAGCTGCACACGCTGGTGGGCGCGGGCGCGGCCGAGGGCGCCATCGATGCTTCCAACATGCTCAAGCCGGCGCTGGCCCGCGGCGAGTTGCGCGCCATCGGCGCCACCACTCTGAACGAATATCGCAAGTACATCGAGAAGGACGCGGCGCTGGAGCGGCGTTTTCAGATCGTCTTCGTGGGCGAGCCCAACGTCGAGGACACCATCGCCATCCTGCGCGGCCTGAAGGAGCGCTACGAGGTGCACCACGGGGTGCGCATCAAGGACTCGGCCATCGTGGCGGCGGCCACGCTCTCGCACCGTTACATTTCCGACCGCTTCCTGCCCGACAAGGCCATCGACCTGATCGACGAGGCGGCGGCCTCGCTGCGCATCCAGATCGACTCCATGCCCACCGAGATCGACCAGCTCGAGCGCCGTTCGCGGCAGCTCGAGATCGAGAAGCAGGCGCTCAAGAAGGAAGACGATCCCAACTCGCGCCAGCGGCTGGCGGCCATCGACAAGGAGCTGGCCGAGATCCGCGAGCGCGCCGACGCGCTCAAGGCGCGCTGGAAGCAGGAAAAGGAGTTGATCACGCGCGTGCGCCAGCTCAAGGAGCGCATCGAGAAGCTGAAGCTGGAAGAGCAGTCCGAGGAACGCAAGGGCAACCTCGAGCGGGTGGCGCAGATCCGCTACGGCGAACTTCGCCAGGCTGAAGCCGAGCTGCAGAAGCTCAATGCGCAGATGGACGGCAAGGGCCAGACGCGCATGCTGAAGGAAGAAGTGGACGAAGAGGACGTGGCGCGGATCGTCTCCAAGTGGACCGGCATCCCGGTCTCGAAGATGCTGGAAGGCGAGGTCAAGAAGCTGGTCGCGATGGAGGACCGTTTGCGGCATCGCGTCATCGGCCAGGACCAGGCGCTGGAGCGCGTCTCGAACGCGGTGCGGCGTTCGCGCGCCGGGCTGAGCGATCCCCGGCGGCCCATCGGCTCATTTATCTTCCTCGGGCCGACCGGCGTCGGCAAGACCGAGCTGGCGCGGGCGCTGGCCGAGTTTCTGTTCGACGACGAACGCGCCCTGGTGCGCATCGACATGTCGGAGTACATGGAGAAGCACGCGGTGGCGCGGCTGATCGGGGCGCCTCCGGGATATGTCGGCTACGAGGAGGGCGGCCAGCTCACCGA
>JBIOFT010000203.1:0-5732 GCA_044447375.1 Terriglobales bacterium
GCGACATCTGGGTTAGCCCAGCGCGGGAGCGCTGGGTGAGAAATCGAATAGAGAAGAAAAGCTCCTTCGAGGAGCGGCACCCAGATGCAGCACGTGCCGCCCTCCGGGCTCATCGCGCTGGTGCTTTCGGGACCCAGCGCTAACGCGCTGGGCTAACCCAAATGTCGCCCTCGCGGGCTCCGGGGCGGCGTGGGCTCACCCAGATGCGTTGAGTGGACAGAATCCTCATTCCAGCAGGAATCTCGAGGGTGCCCCATCCTAGCGTCGTGCGGTTCGACGTTGGGGTGGGGTGGTTGGGACGAGGAGGCAGGAGGCAGGAAAACCTGCTTCCTGCCTCCTGCATTCTGCTTCCTCCTCGCAGGGCGGTCAGGCGCGGGGTCCTGCCGAAATCACTTGGCGGGAGCCTCCGGTTTAGCGGGCTGGGCAGGTGTCGCGGCTGTCAGCTTAGCCAGAGATTCATCCACGCGCGTCTTGAAGTCACCCCGGTCGTTGTGCTCCCATCCGCTATAGTTCGACACGACTTGCATCTCACACCCTGCACCCTTCGACACCAAGGTGACGTGGTTGGTTCGCTGGAGGACGGCTCCGGAAACGTTGACATGAGCGGAGTGCTTCACATTGTAGGAAGCAGTCATTTTGGTGTCGTCACTCTCCACGACGTTGTAGTTCTCCGCATTGCTAAGGGTGTCTTTGACCGCGCCCGACACCTCGCTGCAAGGAACGGGATAGGTATTCTTGTAGGTCTTGCCGAACGCCGGCAGAGCAAGCGCAAGCGACATCAAAGCCACAACCACAAGTCTCGTCTTCACCATGGCATGTCTCCTCGAACGGATGTGCTCCTCAGAATGTAAAAACTGAACACGAATCCACTTTTCAAGCCAACTGAAAGATAGTCCGTCGAAACATTTCGTCAGTGAGCCAGGTCACCTGAGCCGGTGACCAGCGGGTGGCCGACCTGAACGCGTCGGGTGAGCAGAGTCCTTGATTCCAGCAGGGGTCTCGGGGGTGCCCCATCCTCAGCGTCGTGCTGTTCGACGTTAGGATGGGGTGGTTGGGACGAGGATGCGGGAGGCAGGAGGCAGGAAAACCATTGCGCCACCCGCTCCCGAATTCACAGGCGGCGTTTCAGGATTTGTTCCACATCCCGACGGCCGTGAAGAATGGAAACGATCTGCAGAGGCTTTGTCTGGGGACGATAGACAATCAGGTACGAGTAAACCGGAAAGAATCTTACATCCTCGTCCGTCAGGTCCCTGCGCCCGTGCCCGGCCCGAGGCGACTGCGCCAGAAACGCAATCCTGTTACGAATGACGGACTCTACGTGGTTCGCCAGCGCAACGTTGGCTTCTCGCCGGAAATAGCGCCAGATGCGGATCAGGTCGAGCGCCGCTTCAGGCGCAAGCACATACCTCGCCCTCATTCGGGATCAGTTTTCAGTCTCGCCAGATGAGCATCCAACTGAGCTTCTGGAATTCCCTCACCGCGGTCGAGTTGTTCAATGCCGCGCTTGATCTTGGCGTTAATCGCGTCGTGATTCTCCGCCAGCCAGCGGTCTTGCTCTTCCTGGGTTTCCAGCAGGTGGAGCAACACTTGCTCGATGTTGACGGCACCGATGGCTTGGAGCTGCTTTTCGATTCTCGCCTTGAGCGCCGCGTCGCGGATTTCGATATTCATCCCCAAATCCTCGTTTCTCATCGTAGCCGAGGGATGGAGAATGTCAACTGCAAGGTAACTATTCGCGCCGCTGCTGCAAAACGCAGCGACCCCAGCAAAACGCAGTGGTGGCGCCATATCTGGAGCGCGCAAGTCCTTTTTCGTCAACATCCACCTCCCTTCTGAGATTGCCACTCACGTGCACACATGATGGGCGTAAGAGCCGAGAAGGCATCGGCGGGAGGCCACCATGTCAATCTTATTTGTCCTGCTCATGTTCCTGCTGATCCTCAGCATCACCTACTTCGTGAAGCGCCCTGGCGAAGTGGCGCAGCCGGTCATGATGGCCCGGGCGCCGGAGATCGAGCGCGAAGTCGGATTCGACGTTCCCAAGGGCTACTGCTTCCATCCCGGGCACACCTGGGTGCTGGATGAAGGGCGGCAGAACGCGCGCATCGGCCTGGATGCCTTCGCGACCAACCTGCTGGGGAAGATCGACCGCATCGAGGTGGTCGGCCTGAACCGCTGGGTGCGCCAGGGCCAGAAGCTGATGACGGTAAGCCATGGCGATATGACCGCGGAGCTGGTGTCGCCGGTGGAGGGCATCGTGACGTCGGTGAATCCGCAGATCCTCAAGAACCCTGACCTGCTGCTGCAAGACCCGTATCAGGAAGGCTGGATCTGCGTGGTGAAGTCTCCGGACCTGGGCACCAACGTGAGGAACCTGGTGCAGGGGACGATGGTCGCGCCCTGGATGCAGCACACGCTGAGCCGGCTGACCAACTTGACTTCGCAATATGTTACGGCGACGGCAGCCGACGGCGGCCTGCCCATCCTCGGCCTGCTGGGACAGGTCGAGCCCGGGCTGCAGCGGCGCTTGATCCACGAATTCTTTTTGACCTAGCGGGCATAACGGCAAAGGTACTGGAGGACGCACATGAAAACGAAAGCGATGCTGATCGACATCACCAAGTGCATCGGCTGCCGCGCCTGCGAGCAAGCGTGCAAGGAAGTCCATCACTTCCCCGCCGAGCATGAGCCGGTGCTCTCGGCCACGGCGCTGACCGTGGTGGAGGAGCGCGGCGACAAGTTCGTGCGGCGGCTGTGCATGCACTGCGAAGACCCGGCCTGCGCGTCGGTGTGCCCGGTGGGCGCGCTGAAAAAGACGGCAGCGGGACCGGTGACCTACGACGCCAAGAAGTGCTTTGGCTGCCGCTACTGCATGCTGGCCTGCCCGTACTCGGTGCCGCGGTATGAGTGGAGCAAGCTGGCGCCCCATGTCAAGAAGTGCGACATGTGCGCGGAGCGCGTCGCCGCCGGCGGCGTGACCGCGTGCGCCGAGGTCTGCCCGGTCGGCGCCACCATCTTTGGCGATCGCGAAGCATTGCTGGCGGAAGCGCAGAAGCGTATCCGCGAGAACCCGGCCTACGTAAACAAGATCTACGGTGCGGAAGAGGTGGGTGGAGCCTCGGTATTCTTCCTCTCCGACGTGCCGTTCGAGAAGCTGGGGTTCGTCAAAGCGCCGCAGACGACGCCTTTGCCGATGCTGAGCGCCAGCGCGCTAGGGGAAGTGCCCACGGTGGTGATGGTGGGCGGATCGCTGCTGGCCGGCCTGTACTGGTTCACGCAACGGCGGCAGCAGGTGATGACCGCCGAGGCGGCGGAAAAAGAAGCCCACAACGTCCCGCGGTTCCGGGACAAGGAGAGGAGCTAAGCCATGACCCGGATAAGACTTCCTAAAATCACTCTGTGGCGAGCGCTGACCGGCCTGATTTTCGCCGCCGGCTTCTATGCCACCTATTTGCGATTCGTGAAGGGCTTCGAGGTGGCCACCAACCTGTCGAACGCGCAGCCCTGGGGAATCTGGGTAGGCGTAGCCACGCTCTGCGGCGTGGGACTCTCGGCGGGCGGCTTCGCCATCGCGGGCGCGGTGTACCTGCTGGGCATGGAGCGCTACCGGCCTGTCCTGCGCGCGGCGGTGGTGATCGCCTTCCTCGGCTACCTGTCGGTGGTGGCGGGCTACGCCTGGGAGCTGGGCCTGCCCTGGAACTTCTGGCATCCCATCGTGATGTGGAACCGCAGCTCGGTGCTGTTTGAAGTGGTGTGGTGCATCACGATCTACACCACGGTGCTGGCGCTGGAATTTTCGCCGGCGCTGGTGGAGAAGATCCCGTGGGCGCCGGTGCGCGAGCTGTACCTGAAGTGGCATCATAAGATCCTCATCGCCCTGGTGCTGATCGGCGTGCTGCTCTCTTCCCTGCACCAGTCGTTCCTGGGCGGGCTGTTCATCATCTTCAAGGGCAAGATGTATCCGCTGTGGTACAGCAATTATCAGACGACGCTGTTCTACATGTCGGCCATTCCCGCCGGCATGGCCATGATCATCATGGCGCTGTATCTATCGGCGCGCTCGTTGAATGTGCGCATCGACATGCGCATCCTCGATGACTTCAGCCGGATCATCGCGCCCATGCTGGCGATCTTCGCCCTGTTCCGCTTCGCCGATCTCGCCAAGCAGCATGCGCTCGGCTACCTGTTCCTGCCGGTGGCGGAGACGGGGTATTTCTGGCTGGAGATGGCCTTGCTCGTGGCCGCGCCGCTGGTGCTGTTCAACCTGCCGCGGGTGCGGCAGAAGCCCATCGGGCTGTACTGGGCGAGCGCGGTCACGATCGCGGGGTTCATGGTGCACCGCGTCAATGTCTCTATCACCTCACTGGAGCGGTTCACGCATGCGGGCTACGTGCCCAAGTGGCCGGAGATGGCGGTGACCGTGATGCTGGTGACGGCGGCGGTGGTGGCCTTCCGCTTCGCGGTGTTGTACCTGAAGATCTTCCCGCAGACCATGAAAGTGTCGCCGCCGCCATTCCAGTTGCCGCGCACCACTGGGTACGTGTTCCCGGCGCACCCCAGCGCAGCAGTGAACTGATTGTTAGACGACAAGGAGAACCGTCATGACTACCTACGATCTTCTGCCGCTGGCTGCGATCGAAGAAGAATTCGACGCGTACGTTGAATCCACCCTGGAATTGGAAGAAGCCGCGCGGGTGCTCGATCTGGAAGACTGGGTGGTGGAGCGGCTCCGCCATCCGCAGCGGGAAATCACCGCCAACCTGGTGCTGGTGCGCGACAACGGACAAGCGCTCAATGTCACCGCCTTCCGCGTGCAGCACAGCAGCGCGCGCGGGCCGGTGCTGGGCGGAGTCCGCTTCTCGCCGCACACCCAGCTCAGTGAGACGCGCGCCCTGGCCATGAACATGACCTGGCAGTGCGCGCTGCTGGATGTCCCGTTCGGCGGGGCCGCGGGCGCGGTGGTATGCGATCCGGCGAAGCTTTCCGAACGCGAGCTGCGGCGCCTGAGCAAGGACTACGTGGAAGCGCTGCGCGGCACCCTGGGGCCCGAAACCGACGTGTTGATGGAGGACCTGGGCTCGAACTCGCAGGTGCTGGCGTGGATGCTGGACGCCCATGCCCGCGCCGCCGGCCGGTTGGAGCCCGGCGCGGTCGCGGGAAAGCCAAGCGTGCTTTTCGGATTGCCTGACCACGCCGATGCCGCCGCGCAAGGCCTGTTCGACACGCTGGCCATGGCCGTCGAGGAAAGCGGGCGCAAGCTCGCTGGGATGCGCGTCGCGCTGCAGGGGATGGGCCGGACGGGATCAGCGCTGGCGCGTCTTCTCGACGATGCCGGCGCCCGGCTGCTGGCCGCGGCCGATGTCTCCGGCGGAGTGCAGTCTCCTGAGGGGCTGGCCGTGCCGGCGCTGCTGGAATGGATCGCGAGCAACGGCATGCTTCTCGGATTTCTCTCCGCCGAGCCGATGCCCAATGCCGAGGTATTAGAAATCGATTGTGATGTGCTGGTGCTGGCCGCGGCGCCGCACCAGGTCACTGCGGCCAACGCCGCCCGCATCCGCGCGCCGCTGGTGATCGAGGCGGTCGCGGGCGCGATCACGCGCACGGCAGAGCATATCCTGGAGGAACACGGCGCGGCCGCCGTTCCTGCCATCCTCGCAGGCACGGGGGCAACTGCCGCCGCATATCTCGAATGGAGCCTCAACCAGGGACATGAGAACTTCCTGCTCGAC
>JBIOFT010000204.1:0-5732 GCA_044447375.1 Terriglobales bacterium
CTGCGGCACGGTGTATCCGTGGATGGAGTGACCGATCGCGGCGGCGCGTATGCCGATCCCGTCACCGGTCAGCTCGGCGGCTTCCGCCCGGGGCGCAACGACAAGTTCAAGAAGTACACCACCCGGACCATGCGTCCGGTCGTGAACTTCGCGACTTGCACCAAGTGCACGTTGTGCTGGCTGAACTGCCCGGATGCGTCGTTCGACGTCACTCCTGACGGCACCTACGACGCCAACCTGGAAGCCTGCTGCGGATGCGGCATCTGCGAAGCCGTGTGCCCCGTTGCCAACTGCATCACCATGGTGAACGAGGCCGGGTTCAAAGACAACGCCAGTCAGTGGGAAGCTTTCCGCAAGGACAAGGCCGGCTACGCCGTATGGCTGAAGACGGTCATTGTGCCCGTCGGCGAGCGCTCCCATGGCTTCCGTTATCGCGGCCAGTACCAGGAACAGATTCCTGCAGCTTTGGAAATCGCAAAAGGCTGACGATCACCCCAGAACGCGCAAAACCGGCGCGTTCCGGGGGCCCCGGACGCCCGGAAAAGGAGATTGAATATGGCAACATTGACAATGCCTGTTGAGCAAAAAAAGAAGGTCGAGCAGGAAGCCCTGATCACCGGCGCGGAAGCCATTGCGATCGCCTGCAAGCTGGCTAATGTGGACGTGGTCACGGCCTATCCCATCCGTCCCTACGACACGGTGATGCAGTACATCTCGCAGTTGAAAGCCGATGGCGAGATGGATTGCGAGTACATCGTGGCCGAGGGCGAACACTCGCAGTTCGAGATCGTGAAGCACGCCTCGGTGTGCGGCGCCCGCGTATTCTGCGGCTCGAGCGGCGTGGGCTGGATGTACGCCATGGAAGCGCTGACCGTAACCCCGGCCCTGCGCGTGCCCATGGTGGCCATGGTCGGCAACCGCGCCCTGGATGATCCGGGAGCGTTCGGCGTGGAGCACAACGACGCGCTGGCCGTCCGCGACCTGGGCTGGAACCTGGTGTGGGTGGATAGCGCCCAGGAAGCCCTGGACACGGCGCTCATCGCCTACCGTGTGGCGGAAGACCGCCGCATGTTCGTACCCGTGGCCCTCAGTTGCGACGGCGCGTTCCTCACCCACTCGCAGTCGCTGGTGAAGATCCCGACGCAGGAGCAGGTGAAGGAATTCCTGCCGCCCTACAAGCGCGGCGAACTGCTGCTGCATCCCGACAACGTGATCTCCGTGGCGCCGCAAGTCAACGAGGACTGGGTGATGGAGATCCGGCGGCAGAACTTCCAGGTCACCGAGCGGGCGGTCAGCGTGATCCGCGAAGTCTATGCCGATTTCGAACGCATCTTCGGCCGCAAGTACGGCAACCCGTTCTTCGAAGAGTACATGACCGAGGACGCCGACGTTGTATTGCTGGGGATGGGGACGCTCTCCACTCCCACCCGAGTCACCATCCGCAAGCTGCGCGAACAAGGCAAGAAAGTCGGGTTCGTGCGCCTGCGCTGGTTCCGTCCCTTCGCCGGCGAAGAGCTGGCCCAAACCCTCCGGCGCTTCAAGGCTGTCGGAGTCATCGATCGCGACTTCTCCTTCGGCTCACCGCACCTCAGCGGCGTGGTGGCGACCGAAGTGCGCTCCGCCCTGTATCCGGGCGATGGCGCGAAGCCGCCGGTGCTGGGCTTCATTTGCGGTCTGGGTGGACGCGAAGTCACGCTGCCGGATGTCGAGAAGATGGCCGAGATCACCCTGGAAGCCGGCAAGGGAAAATCGCAACCCTTGACGCAATGGATCGGGCTGCGGGGGTAACGCGTCGCAATACGCGTACCCGAGCGCCGGAAAGGACAAAGCACAACATGAGCACATTCATAGATACCAAACCAACGCAGGACCTGGAATCCTTCAAGGGAGTAAAGAAGGTTCCGCATGAGGAGTATTACTCATCCGGCCACCGCACCTGTCAGGGCTGCGAATCGGCGCAGATGATGAAGCTGCTGGCCAAGGCCGCCGGCCCCCGGACCATCATCCTGGGCAGCACCGGGTGCATGTACGTGGCCAATACCTCGTACTACTCCACCCCTTGGGGCGTGCCGTGGATGCACACCCAACTGGGCAGCGCCGGCTCGGCGGCTCTGGGCGCCGCAGCGGCGTTCCGCGCGCAGATGCGCAAGGGCACGATGAAGGATGAGCCCATCAACGTCATCGCTTTCTGCGGCGACGGCGGCGGCGCCGACATGGGCCTGGGCGCCATCTCGGCCACGATGACTCATCCCGATTACAACCTGCTGATCCTGATGTACGACAACGAGTCGTACGCCAATACCGACATCCAGATCTCCGGAACGTCGCCCTATGGCGTGAACACCTCGTTCAGTACGCCGGGAAAAGTGACGCGCATCATGCACCACCGCTGGAAAAAGAACGTGGCGCCGCTGATGATCGCGGGGCACCCCACCGTCAAGTACGTGAGTACCATCTCCACGTCCTACGCCCTGCAGGCAATGAACTGCGTGCGGCGCGCGCTCACCATCGGCGGGCCGACGTTCATCCACTGCCTCAACCCGTGCCCGAAGGGCTGGGATTTCGATCCCTACATCGCGCATGAACTGGGCGAGCTGGCGGTGAACACGGGCATTTGGCCTCTGTACGAGGTCATCGAAGGCAGGCTCAAGCTGTACGGCAAGACCGAGCAGATCGCCAACGGCAAGCTCAAACGCCTGCCGGTGCGCGATTACCTGCTCAAGCAAGGGAGGTTCGCACACTTTACGGAGGAAGATATCGAGTTCTTCCAAAACAAAATTGATGAGATGTGGGAAAAATGGCTGGTTCCTGGCGTGATCCCACTCCTGAAGGACCTCGAAGGCTGACAAGCACCGCCCTCCCCAACCAGGGAGGGCGGTTTTCTTCTTGAAGCTTTCGTAAGTCGGCTGGAAGGAGTGGCAAGGCAGGGAGCCTCTAGATAGAAAGCCACCCAGGAGGGTGCGTATGGCTACGTCCGTCCCGACTGTTCTTTCAACAAAGAAATCCCAGTCTTTCCTCGACAACCGCTGGCTCATTCTCTTTTTCAGTGTGCTCAGCATGGTGGCGGTGGCCAACTTCCAGTACGGTTGGACGCTCTTCGTACCACCGCTGATGAAGCACCTGCGGCAAGAGCTGGCTGTTATCCAGGTCACCTTCACCGTCTTCGTTCTCCTCGAGACTTGGCTCGTCCCCTTCGAGGGCTGGTTGGTCGACAAGTTCGGACCCAAGCTCCTCGTCATGCTCGCTGGCATCCTCGCAGGGCTCGGCTGGGTTTTAAGCGGAAGAGCGGAGTCGCTAACCGCTCTCTATGTTTCCTACGCCTTCTGCGGACTGGGCGCCGGCGTGGTGTACGGCACCGCGGTCGGCAGCGCCCTGAAGTGGTTCCCCGACCACCGCGGGCTGGCGGCGGGATTGACCGCGGCAGGCTTCGGCGCCGGCTCCGCGTTCACGGTGTCTCCCATCGCCAATATGATTAACGCGAGGGGATACCAGCACGCGTTCATCTTCTGGGGCATCCTCCAGGGCATCGTGGTCATCATCGCTGCACTATTTCTCAAGTCTCCGCCCGCGGGCTGGTTGCCGGGATCGTGGAAGGAACGGGGCGCCCCAGAGGTGAAGAAGCGCCAGGCTGCCGTGGACTCCAGTCCCGGCCAGATGGCCTCCACGCCGCAGTTCTGGCTCATGTACCTGATGATGGCGCTGGTCGCTACTGGGGGCTTGATGGCCATTGCCCAGCTCGCCCCGATGGCGATCGACTTCAAGGTGGACAAGATCCGCGTCACCTTCCTATTTATTACCTTGCCCGCGCTCCAGTTCGCCCTCTCCGCGGACCGGCTGGTGAACGGGCTTTGCCGGCCGTTCTGGGGGTGGGTCTCCGACCACATCGGCCGTGAGAAGACGATGGCCACCGCTTTCGGCCTCGAAGCACTGGCCATCTATGTGCTCATCCACTTCGCCAACCACCCCCTGCTCTTCGTCGTCTTCAGCGCCTTCACCTTCTTCGGTTGGGGTGAGATCTTCTCGCTGTTTCCGGCGACCTGCGGGGACTTCTTCGGCCGCAAGTACGCTACCACGAACTACGGCTTCCTTTACACGGCCAAGGGTACCGCCTCCGTCTTCGTGCCGATCGGGGCCGCGCTGGCTTTGGGCAAGGCCTTCGACTTCCGCGCCGACACCCTGCTCCTGCTGGGCGGCGTGGTGGTGCTGTTCACGCTCTTCCTCGCTCCCACGGTGCTTCGCCTGCAACTGGGTCGAATGACCAAGAGCATTCTGCTCGTAGTGGCCGGAGCGCTGATCACCTACGGCATCGTTCTTACTGTGATACCTAAGGTTTGGACTCCCTTCGCAGCTAAGTTCACGATGCCGAAGATCGGATGGGTGGGTGTTTTCGGCATCGCGATTGCGTTCGACCTGATCGCGGCCGTGCTCGCCTTCTTCGTTTTGCGGCGGATGAAGGTGCCAACCACGCGCGAGGAGCCCGTTGCAAAGCCGGCGGCAATGGCTGCCGCAGGAGCAGCCTAGGCTGCTTGTCACAGGGAGCGGTGGCCCCGGGCCTGTCACCCGCGGTTCACTGCTCCTTTTTTGTTTGCGAGCAATGTTGTGGCAGAAGCTCAGGCCAGCCGGTCCAGGTCATGCTTCTCTTCTTCGCTGTTCTCGCCGTCGTCAGGCTGCTCGAGCTCATCGGGATACGGACGCTGGCGCCGCTGTCTCCCGGCCTCCCGCTGCGATGGCTGGACGGATCCATCTCCAGACTTGGTGATGGGTCCCAGGCGTGATATCGAAAAGTCGGACATCGATCTTTCCCGGACAAATGCGGGGCTCCGCCTTTCCCATCGGCCACACCCACCGATAACTTTAGTTTCCCATGACATTAGTTGGCAGTTAGTTCCCAGCAGCAGGAGTTGAGCGCTTCGCCGGCCACTCCGGGAGCTTCTCTAATGATTGCTTAAGAACCGCAAGGCTGGTGTGGCGGCCGCCCTTCGCCGCACAACGGAGCGTGCGCAACTCTCTGAATCGGCGAGCCGCAGGCAGGCCGCGATGGAGACCCCCGTCGGCGGCAATGGAACTGAAGTTGCAGATTCCGGTTGCGGCTGTCTTCAGCCGACAGCAGACCTCTATGCAACGAGTCCTGAACCAGGAAGAGATTGATGCCATCGTGCAGGCGGCGCGCGGGCAGACCTCCAGCGGGGCCAAGGAAGAGAAATCCGTACAGTCGTGCGACTTCCGCCAAGCGGGACAATTATCGCGGGAACTGGTGCAGGCTGTCAGCGGGATGTTCGAGGGCTTTGCCCGCAGCCTCTCCGAAGCCCTGGGATTTTATCTTCCCGTGGCGATCCAAACCCTGCTGGTCTCGGTGGAACAACCGACCTACAAAGACTTCCTGGTGCGCACCCCGGAAGTCACCTATTTCGACGGCGTGGTGCGCAAGCGCATCGTGCAGCACTATTACAACAATCTGCTGCCCAACTCTTACTTGTTCGTGGGCCATGCCGAATCGCTCTATGGCATCAACAACGACTTCCACCTGGTTCACTTTCCAGGTGCAACCGCCTATTTCAAGCCGGAAAAGCGGATCGGAGGCGGAGCATGAGCCAAGCAACGCGGGAACGCATCGAGAGAAAGCTGGCGGAGATCGGCAGCTGTACGGCCGGGGGCATCCCTGACATTTTAGACCGGGCACATCCCTGACAGTTTTTTCTCCACAGCTTCGAGGGGATGGGGTGCCGGGGAAG
>JBIOFT010000205.1:0-5697 GCA_044447375.1 Terriglobales bacterium
ATGGAAAAGGCGCAAAAAGAGTACTACCTCAACGAGAAGATCAAGGCCATCCAGAAGGAGCTGGGCCGCGGCGAGAAGAGCGAGTGGGACGAGCTGAAGAAGAAGGTGGACGCCGCCGGCATGCCCAAGGAAGTCCACGAGAAGGCGCTGCAGGAGCTGAAGAAGCTGGAGGCCATGCCGCCCATGTCGGCCGAGTCCACGGTCAGCCGCAATTATCTGGACTGGCTGCTGGCGGTGCCGTGGAAGAAGCGGTCGAAGGAAATCCGCAACATCGACCGCGCCGAGAAGGTCTTGAACGAAGACCATTATGGGCTGGAGAAGATCAAGGAGCGCATCCTGGAATTCCTGGCGGTGCGCCAGTTGGTGAAGAATCCCAAGGGGTCGATCCTGTGCTTCGTGGGGCCGCCGGGCGTGGGCAAGACCTCGCTGGGCATGTCGATTGCGCGGGCGACAGGGCGCAAATTCGTGCGCATGTCGCTGGGCGGAGTGCGCGATGAGGCCGAGATTCGCGGCCATCGCCGCACTTACATCGGGGCGCTGCCCGGGCAGATCATCCAGATGATGCGCAAGGCCGGCACCAAGAACCCGGTCTTCATGCTCGATGAAGTAGACAAGATGTCGATGGATTTCCGCGGCGACCCCTCGGCGGCGCTGCTCGAAGTGCTCGATCCCGAACAGAACTACATGTTCATCGACCACTACCTCGACGTCGAGTACGACCTCTCGCAGGTGTTCTTCATCGCCACCGCCAACGTGATCCACACCATCCCGGCGGCTCTGCAGGACCGCATGGAAGTGCTGCGGCTGCACGGTTACACCGAGCTGGAGAAGATGGAGATCGCCAAGCAGTTCCTGGTGAAGAAGCAGCGGAAGCAGGCGGGGCTGACGGAGAAGAACCTTACCTTTACCGACGACGCCCTCCAGCACATCATCCGCGCCTACACCCGCGAAGCCGGGGTCAGGAACCTGGAGCGCGAGATCGGCAACATCTGCCGCAAGGTGGCGCGTAAGGTGGTGAAGCACGGCGCCGAGTACACCGTGGTCATCTCCGCGGAGAACGCCGGCGATTTCCTGGGCGTCATCAAGTTCCGCGAGCTGCCGGTACACGAGAAGAGCGAAGTCGGACTGGTCACCGGTCTGGCCTGGACCGAGGTGGGCGGCACCATCCTTAGCACCGAAGCCACCATCGTGGACGGCAAAGGCAAGCTAATGCTGACCGGCAAGCTTGGCGACGTGATGCAGGAATCGGCGCAGGCCGCCATGTCGTACCTGCGTTCGCGCGCCGCGCGGCTGGGCATTCCGCGCGATTTCTACCGCAGCGTGGACATCCACATCCACGTCCCCGAGGGGGCCATCCCCAAGGACGGGCCGTCGGCCGGCATCACCATGGCCACCGCCCTGGCCAGCGCGCTCACCAAGATCCCCGTGCGGCGCGACCTCGCCATGACCGGTGAGATCACCCTGCGTGGCAAGGTGCTGCCTATCGGCGGGCTGAAAGAGAAATTGCTGGCGGCGCACCGCGCCGGCATCTTCGAGGTCATCCTGCCCAAGGACAATGAGAAGGACATTCCGGAAGTCCCGGAGAACCTGCGCAGCGCCATGAAGCTGCACTTCGCCGAGAACATGGACCAGGTGCTGAGCATCGCGCTGGAGCGTCCGCTGCCACAGATCGCGGTGCCGGAGGAGACGACGCAGCCCATCGCGCCCGTCACGCCGCCGCCGCCGACGGCGGAGGGACCGACGGCGCACCAGTAGCGTTTCACGTTTCGCGTTTCAAGTTTCACGTGAAGGCCTGCGAGAGCGGGCCTTTTACATTGAACTACAATTCAGTTATGGACTGGCATGAGGGCCCTCAAATCGCCAAGATTCCCGTCAAGGGTGTTATGGGAGCGGTGTTCACCGTTGGCGTCGTTTTCATGCTCCTGGTCGGGCTCCCACAAGTACGCCTGTTCGCGCTAATCACGATTCCACTCGGCGTGATTGTGGGGCTCGTTCTTTACCTCTGGCACAAGCGCAAGCCGGTGGAGTTTATTGACATCGATCCACCGGACACAGCCTAGCCCGTTAAGGTCACTAGAGGAGTGCTCGAAACTCGTCGACGGTGATACCCGCCTCGCGAATCAGTGCTCGCAGTGTTCCTTTTGCGATTTCGGCATGAGCCGGGATGATTAGGCGTCTGAAGGGCGGCTGTGTCAGTCGAAGAATGATGTGGCTGCCGCGCTGCCGATCAAGCTGGTATCCGAGCCTCGCAAAAGCCTTCACGGCTTCGCGGCCGGAGATACGGGGGAGCACGCTCAATCGGCGCTTTCGACCTCCACGATCTCTTCCTGAATGGGCGGAGGCACGGCGTCGCCGTGGGCTTGCAGGCTCTCGAGGTAAAGACTGATGGCCTCCTTCACATTTTGCAGGGCTTCGTCACGGGAGTTTCCCTGTGAAACGCAGCCTGGCAAAGCCGGCACCTCGGCCACGAAGCGGCCATCTTCATCCGGCTGAATCAACACACGGTATTTCACGCTCAACCTCTCGTCTCCGGCCCATTTTACCCCTTCCGGGCGGTTCTCTGCGCCCGGCTCCGTGTATAAACTAATCTGGCGCAGAAGTTGCGTCTCTACAGTCCATGGCTACTTCCACCCTTGCTTCCACCTCCCGACGCAACAGCACGCTGGCGCGCGTGGCCGGCCTGGTGTTCGCGCTGGTTATTGTGCTGATCCTGGGCGCGGCCGGATGGTGCTACCTTCAATTGCACTCCGCCTTGCCCCAGGTTGACGGCCAGGTGCGCGTCGAGGGCCTCGCGGCGCCGGTCAGCGTCCGCCGCGACGCGCAGGGCGTGCCCCACATCCGCGCCGCCAATCTTCATGACCTGATGTTTGCGCAAGGGTACGTCACCGCCCAGGACCGGCTGTGGCAGATGGACGCGCTCCGCCGCGCGGCGCTGGGCGAACTGGCCGAGATCGTGGGACCCGGGGCGGTGGAGCGCGACCGCCAGCAGCGGCTGCTGCTGATCCGCTCGACCACGGAGCGCGCGTGGGATGCGCTTCCGGCTGCCACTCGCGAATACTTTCAGGCCTATGCGAGCGGCGTGAATGCGTTCATCGCCTCGCATCGCAGCCGCTTGCCGGTCGAGTTTCGGCTGCTGCGATACGCGCCGCGCGCCTGGACTCCTACCGACAGTCTCGCGCTCGGGCTCTTCCTCCACCAGATGCTCACGCATGGCGAGTATCGCCGGCAGTTGGGCCGGGAAAAGATCCTGGCCAAGCTGGGTCCGGAATTGACGGCCGACCTTTATCCCAATTCGTCGCTGCACGACCATCCGCCGGGCGCCGAAGCCAGGCGCCTCGACCAGGAATCCGACGAGGACGATGACGATGACGACGACGATGCGCCCCCGGTGATGCGTACGACACTGGAGGGTGCCCCACCCAAGCCTCTTTTGCTTGGGTGGGGGTTTTCGGTTGATTCCGAGTGGTTCTCCGCTGCGTTCCCTGGTAGCTCGAACGACTGGGTGGTCTCGGGCGCGCACACCGTCTCCGGCAAGCCGCTGCTCTCGAATGACATGCACCTGCAGCAGCAGATGCCGAGCCTGTGGTACGAGGCGCAGTTGGAGGTCACGGCTGCCGGATCGAGCGCGCCGCCCTTCGATGTGGCCGGATTCACTCTGCCCGGAATGCCGTCGGTGCTCATCGGCCACAACCAGCGCATCGCGTGGGGCGCCACCAACCTCGGCGCCGACGTCGAAGACCTCTTCATCGAGACCTTCAACGCACAAGGCGAATATCAGACTCCCGAAGGCTGGAAGAAACCGGAAGTCCGCCACGAGACCATCCACGTCAAAGGCAAACCCGATGTTGCGCTCGACGTGGTGGTCACTCGCCACGGGCCGGTGATCAGCGACTTCATTCCGGGCGAGACCCGCAAGCTGGCGCTGCAGTGGGCGCCGCTCAAGGATCCGGCGTTCGTGAGTTATCCCTTTTTCGAGATGGATTCGGCGCAGAACTGGGAGGAATTTCGGCGGGCGCTCTCCGCCATGGGCGGACCGTCGTTGAATTTCGTGTACGCCGACGTGGACGGACACATCGGCTACCAGGCCGAAGGCCGCATCCCGCTGCGCGCCTCGCCTACCAATGACGTGCCCGTCGCTGGCAACGACAACGCCCACGAATGGACCGGCGTGGTGCCGTTCGACAAGCTGCCCAGCGTCTTCGATCCGCCTTCGGGAATCATCGCCACCGCCAACGCGCGCATCACGCCCGACAAGTATCCCTATCTGCTCAGCAGCGAGTGGATGGCGCCCTTCCGCACCGAGCGCATCTATCGCGTGCTGCAGTCGGGAAGGCAATTCGCGTCCGAGGACATGCTGGCGCTGGAGATGGACGTCGCATCGGAGTTCGACCATTTCTGCGCCGAGCGCTTCGTGTATGCCGTCGATCACGCCAAGCAGCCTTCCGCGCGCGCCCGCGCCGCCGCCGACCTGATGCGCTCATGGGACGGCCAGGTCACCGTGGATTCGGCGGCCCCGACCCTCACCGTGGGAGCGCGCACCGAGCTGTGGCGCATGCTGCTCGAACCCAAGCTGGGCGCGGACTACAAGCTTTACCGCTGGGGCATGCAGTCGGTGGCGCTGGAGAACATCCTGCTGCGGCAGCCGCCGCGCTGGCTTCCCGCCAACTACGCGAACTATGACGAGCTACTGACCGCCGCTGTTGAGGCCGTAGTCGCGAGTCCGGAGGCGCCAAAGTCGCTCAGCTCCTGGACTTGGGGAAAGGCGCGGCCGTTCGTGCTGGAGCACCCGGTCCTGGGCGAAATCCCGCTATTGCGGCGCTGGGCCGGCCCGGGGCGCTATCAGGCTGCGGGCGACGGCTACACCGTCAAGCAGATGGGACATGGAGAGTCACACGCGTATCAGCAGGCGCCTTCCGCGCATGACCGTGGATTTTGCCAATCTCGACGCCAGCACCATGAACATCGTCACCGGACAATCCGGGCAGATCTTCAGCTCGCACTACCTCGATCAGTGGAAGGCCTGGGCGGAAGGCCGCAGCTTCGTTTTTCCCTTCAGCGACGGGGCGGTGGACCGGGCGAAGCAGCACGAGCTGAGGCTGGAGCCGGGAAAATTGATGAGTACTGGGTACTGAGGACCGGGTGCTGGGTTCTACTGGTCCACGTACTTCACGTCCACGGCCTTGCCGACCACGTCGATCTGGGTGGGCGTGAGCGTGGGGGTGCTGGCGGTGGTGTCGTAGATCCGCAACTTGCCCAGGCACGGCGCCTGACTCGCGCAATGGTAGCTTCCGGCGGCCACGTCCTCCACCACGTACACCACATTACGCTCGCTGATGGGGGCAATCCCAGTGACATTGCCGGGGCATGCAGTCAGTTGCGTTGGAGAACATCCGGTGGTGCCGTCAACGCCGGCTTGGCGGTTACTCGTATCGAAGATGGTCAGGCAGCCGGCAGTGCAGTTCGGGCCCGCACCAATGAAAAGCTTGTTGTTGCTACCCAGCACCATGAGAGTATGAGTGCCGTCGCTGATGGGCACAGAACTGGTGGGCCCGTTCGCCAGCGCCGTGGTGTCCAGCACCGAGAGCCGCCCGGCCAGGGCGCCCGGAGTACCTGACGGGGTTCCGGCAACGTAGAGCGTGGTTCCGTTGAGTAGGCCGATGGTAGCGCCGCCGGGGACGGGGACGGGCGTTCCCGGGG
>JBIOFT010000206.1:0-5687 GCA_044447375.1 Terriglobales bacterium
GAATTGCTGGGTGTGGCCGGCCTGCACGGAGATGGAAGTGGGCGACAGGTTGACCTTGACCGCCGGAGCGGCCGCAGCCGCTGGGGTGCCCGACAACGAGCAGCCGGCCAGCGACAGAGCTATCAGGGAGACGATTGCCACTATGCAAATCTTCGCGCGCAATTCCCGGGGAACGCGCTGTCTGGGGGGTGTCATGCTCTTTCCTTTATTTATGAGTTCTCAGAGCTAGGCCTAAGCTAAGCTGCCTGCTTGCCTTGCACTAGATTCCGAATAGACGACAGGCAGGCTCGCGCAGGACATGTCCTCGCGGAGTACATGTCCTGAAGTACGAAGATCCAGGCGGAGAGCCGGATTTGCGGGCTGAGTGCGGATGCTTTCATCAGCCGCGCCAGCGCCCTGCGTATAATTGTTGGTTGGGGTGAAAACTGCGCTTATCGCCGTGCTCGTGTTCTGCGCGCTGCTCTATGCGGGGGATTACGCTGTGGTGCGGTACCGCATTCCCCGGAGCCGCAATCCCCTGGGAACGGTGGAAGTCCAGCCCTACTACGCCGTCCCGCTCAAAGACGGCAAGACCGAGTTCATGTTCCTGAACCCTGAAAACCAAGTCTGTGTCCGCTCCCTGTTTCCACACCTGGGGCACAATCCCTGCTGGTACGTCCGCCGGCATCGGAACCAAGCCACCAACTTCTAGAGCCGTCCCATCCAAATCGCAAAACCCCGGCGACGGGATTACACTGAGTGGCGCAGGTGGAGAACATTCCCTCCGCCGCGGTCGAGGAGAAGAACGATGAAAGCGATTCGGGTGCACGAGTTCGGTGGTCCGCAGGTGATGAAGCTGGAGGATATCCCGGAGCTGAAGCCGGGCCCGGGGCAGGTGGTGGTGCGCGTGCACGCCGCGGGCGTGAACCCGGTGGATACCTATGTTCGCTCGGGAGCGTATGCCAAAAAGCCGTCGCTGCCCTACACTCCCGGTTCCGATGGCGCCGGAGTGGTCGAGGCGGTGGGCGAGGGTGTGAAGCGCGTGAAGCCCGGCGACCGCGTGTATCTTTCCGGCGCCGTCAGCGGCGTCTATGCCCAGCAGGCCTTGTGCCTGGAATCGCAGGTGCAGCCGCTGCCCCAGAAGATCTCGTTCGCGCAGGGCGCGGGCGTCTGGGTTCCTTACGCCACCGCCTACCGCGCGCTGTTCCAGCTCGCCGAGGCCAAGCCGCCAGACGTGGTGCTGGTGCACGGCGCCAGCGGCGGCGTCGGCACCGCGGCGGTGCAACTGGCGCGCGCCGCCGGCATGACGGTGATCGGCACCGCCGGCAGCGACAAGGGCAAAGATCTGGTCCGCAAGGAGGGCGCGCACCACGTGCTCGACCACAATGCTCCCGACCTTTCCGACAAGCTGATGGCGTTGACCGGCGGCCGCGGCGCCGATGTCATCCTCGAGATGTTCGCCAACAAGAATCTGGGCAAAGACCTGCAGTTGGTCGCGGCCGGGGGCAAGGTGATCATCGTGGGCAGTCGCGGCCCGGTGGAGGTGAATCCGCGCGATGCCATGATGCGCGAGGCCACAGTGATCGGCCTCATGCTGTTTGCCGCGACCGAGCGGCAGCTCGCCGGCATCCACGCGGCGCTGAGCGCGGGCATGGAAAACGGCACCCTGCGGCCGGTGGTCGGGCAGGAGATGCCCCTGGACGATGCCCCGCGCGCACACGAGGCGGTGCTGGCTCCGGGCGCTTATGGGAAAATAGTGCTCGTCCCGTGACCGGGATTACTGGGGGTGGGTGATCGTTGACCCTGGCAGCGGGGTTGCCGGTCACTGACAGGTTGTGGGGAGCGGTCTAAAATTCGATGTGATGTCGTCCAAGCCGCGACCGTCGGGCGAGCCGCCAGCGACGGGATTCGCGAAGCGGGTGCTGGTCGTGGATCCCGACCAGAAGGCCTGGGAAGTGGGGGCGCGGCTGCTGATCGCCCAGGGCTGCCTGGTGCATCGCATCAGCCACCTGGCGGAAGCGCCGCCGCGGTGGCCGCGGCACCTCTACGACCTGGTGGTGGTGGCGGCGGAGGATCCGCCCAGTCCGGAAGTGGTGGAATTCTGCCATAAGCTGGCGCAGGCCCAGCCGCCCGTGCGCGTGGCCCTGCTGGCCAGCGGCAGCGTAAGCCTCAATCCCTCGCCCGCACCGGTCATCTCCCGCGACCGCCCCGCCACCGAGATCGCGGAAGGCATTGCGCGGCTCCTGCGCTGACCTTGGCCAAACGGCTAGACGAGTTTCATAGTGGATGTACCCAAGCTTTGAAAGGGCACGGCCTTCAGCCGTGCCGCTAATGGCCGCAAATGAACCGGCCTTTAGGCCCTGGGGGATTGTCCCTCAGCGGCTGAAGCCGAGTCCATACCTGCCCTCTACGGCACGCCTGAAAGGCGTGCCCTTTCAAAGAACCTGCGTACATCTACTGTGAAATTAGTGTAATCATGATGATCGTGTAGAGACGTAGCATGCTGCGTCTCTCCAAGAAAAGAAAAAAGGCGGGCCGTGGCGGACCCGCCTAAAGGACGAACTGTGCTCCGGCTCAGTCAGCCGACACGCAGGAGTTCGATTTCTCTTTCTCGATGGCAGTCATCATGCTCTCGTCGTCGGAGAACTTGAACGATACCAGGCCGCGCTGCTGCGCCTCGCGCTCCTCCACCTTGCCCAGTAGCGCGATGTCTTCTTTGGTTACCACCTTCAGGCCCTTGGATTCCAGGCGCCGCTGGACCGCTTGCGGAGAGACCGGAGCGCCCTCGGGAGCAGTGGCCAGGTAGTGCAGCACCTTCTCGGCGCCAACCTCGCCGTCGTGGCGAGCGATGCCCACCAGACCGTCGCTGGCACGGCGTGCCCAGCCCACCACGTACACGCCGGGCTCGACCTCGTTCTTCTTGGGATCGAAGACCTCGAACGCCGGCGCCTTGGGATCCTCGGGATTGGGCCGGGTGGTGTAGCCGTCGCGGCCGCAAGGCAGCCCGAGCTTGGGATCGTGCACGTCGCCGATGGCGAAGATCATGGTGTCCACGTCGAGATCGGCGGTCTGATCCGTGGCCTTGGCGGCGGTGCCGCCGTCCTTGGCTACCAGGTTGTTCTCGGTGACGGTCAGGCGGTTGATGCGGCCGTCCGGCCCGGCGTGGATCTCCTTGGGCGAGGACAGGAAGCGGAAGGTCAGCCGCGGCATCACCAGCTCCTGGTTGGGATACTTCACCAGGGCGGGGAAGGTGGCTTCGGCGACCTTGGAAACGTCCTGGCCGACCGATGTGATCTTGTCCTTCACTCGCGCCAGCTCCTGCTGGAATAGCTTGCGGTCCAGGTGCATCTGGACGTGGGCGAATTCCTTCTCGTCGAACTTGGCCTCGAACGGCCCGCGGCGGGCGATGATGACGACTTCTTCCGTCTGCCGGTTGGGATCGTCCTGCAACAGCCAGCGGATGATGTCCACCGCCACGTTGCCCATGCCGATGACGGCGATGCGCTTGCCGGTGGAGAAATCGCGCGAGGCGAACGGCGGAAGCTGGTTGTAGAAATAGACGAAGTCCTTCGCGGAATAAACGCCCTTGGCGTTCTCGCCGGGCAAGCCCAGGCTCTTGGTGCCCTGAGCGCCGACCGAGAACACCATGGCCGCGGGATTGAACTGCCGCAGGTCGTCGATGGTCACGGCCGATTCGCTGCCCACCGGCACGTGGCCGAAGTAAGACAGGTTGGGGAAACTGAGCACCTTGGCGAACTGCTTGCGCAGCCCAATCTTCATCTTGTCTTTAACGGGATAAATGCCGTATTCGGCCAGCCCGCCGGGTTTGATGTCGCGATTCAACAGGATCACCTGGTGCCCTGCCTGCGCGATCTTCTGCGCCGCGAACAACCCCGCCGGACCCGCGCCCACAACGAACACAGTTTTCATGCGGCTGCCCTCACACACTGAGATTATACGAGACAGATACTTCCCGCTGCCCGGGACGGCCTCCAGACTACCGCAGCTTGCCACCGCCATCTGCGACATGGATCACGGGGGTGTGTGAGCTATGTCACTGTCGGGGGAGTATGTTAGAGGGCAGCATATTCAGCAGCCCGCGTGTCGCCGTCCCCCGTCCCGGGGCTGATAAAAGGAGAGAATAGATGGCCAACGATAAGGTCACCCTTACCGACCACCGCACCCAGAAGAGCTACGAACTGCCGCTAACCGAGGGGCACATCCGCGCCATGGACCTGCGGCAGGTCAAGACCGGCCCCGACGATTTCGGCATGATGAGCTATGATCCCGCCTACATGAATACCGCCGCCTGCCGGAGCGCCGTCACCTATCTGGACGGCGACAACGGCGTCCTGCGCTACCGCGGCTATCCCATCGAGGAACTGGCGGATAACTGCACCTTCCTGGAAGTGGCCTACCTGCTGCTCAACGGCGAGCTGCCCAACGATAAAGAGTTGAAGGATTGGGTGGAGCAGGTGAGCCAGCACCGCCTGGTACACGAGAACCTGAAGAAGTTCATCGACGGTTTCCACTACGACGCCCACCCCATGGGCATCCTGACCAGCACCATCGCCGCGCTCTCCACCTTCTATCCCGAGGCGCACAACATCAAGGACAAGCTCAACCGCAAGCTGCAGATCCTGCGCCAGGTGGCCAAGATGCCGACCATCGCCGCCTACGCCTTTCGCCACAGCCTGGGTCTGCCCTACGTCTTCCCCGAGAACGACCTCAGCTATACCGAGAACTTCATGCACATGCTGTGGAAGCGCACCGAGCCCCGCTATCAGTCCAACCCGGTGCTGGCGCGGGCGCTGGACGTGCTCTTCATCCTGCACGCCGACCACGAGCAGAACGCTTCCACCAGCGTGATGCGCGCCGTGGGCAGCTCGAATGCCGACCCCTTCGCCGCCACCGCGGCGGCCTGCGCCTCCCTCTCCGGCCCGCTGCACGGCGGCGCCAACGAGGAAGTGCTGGTCATGCTGGCGCAGATCGGCTCCGTGGACAACGTGAAGGACTACGTCAAGCACATCAAGGAAGGCAAGGGCAAGCTGATGGGCTTCGGCCACCGCGTCTACAAGAACTACGATCCCCGCGCCCGCATCATCAAGCGCACCGCGGAGGAAGTGTTCAAGGTCACCGGTCGCAATCCCAAGCTGGATATCGCGCTGGAGCTGGAGAAGATCGCGCTCGAGGACGAGTACTTCATCAAGCGCAAGCTCTATCCCAACGTGGACTTCTATTCCGGGATCATCTACCAGGCCATGGGCTTCAAGCCGGAGATGTTCACCGTGCTGTTCGCCATCCCGCGGGTGGCGGGCTGGCTGGCCCAGTGGCAGGAGATGCTGGAAGACCCGGAGCAGAAGATCGCGCGTCCGCGGCAGATCTATGCCGGACAGCAGTTGCGGCACGTGAGCGGAAAATCCGTGGGGCTGCGCGCCGTGGCCAGCGATTAAGGATTAGGATTCCTCCTCCAGGAATCCCCGCCCCGGCAGGCGATGCCTGCCGGGGATTTTTTTTCCCGAATGTCTAAAGCGGGCAGGGGCTCGCGCCGAGCGACGCGAGCCCCCACCGGTCAACCCCTTGCTTACCGAAAATGATCTTCAAACGGGTTCGGGACGATGCTGAGCTCCCGATTGAGCCGATCATTGTCCCTTTCCCGAACGCATTCGAAATTAGCCGCGTCATTCGTGCTGCCGGTGCCGATATAC
>JBIOFT010000207.1:0-5517 GCA_044447375.1 Terriglobales bacterium
GATTTCCACGTTCGGCGGCAATCCCGTTACTTCTGTCGCTGCCAAAGCCACCCTTGATCTGATTGAAGAAGACAATCTCCTCGAGAACACACATGTGGTCGGCAGCTACTTCCGCGAGGGACTGGAAGGGCTCAAAGAGAAGTACTCCGTCATCGGCGACGTGCGCGGCAAGGGCCTGATGCAAGGCATCGAGCTGGTGAAAGACCGCGTGACGAAAGAGCCGGCGCCGCAGGAAACCGGGCAGCTAATGGAAGAAGCGCGCCGAGCAGGCTTGTTGATCGGCAAGGGCGGGTTGTGGGGCAACGTCATCCGCATGTCGCCGCCCATGAACATCGCGAAGGCCGATGTGGACGAGGCCATCCGCTTGCTCGACCAGGCCTTGGCCGCCGTGGAGGAAAAGCGCCACGCCGCCGTGGGCGCGCGGTAGTAGCGCCGGCGTCTCGCCGGCCTCGGGAGGGCATGGCTTCAGCCATGCCGGGAGACGCGAATTTCGCGATTTGTCATCCCGTCTCTAACGACGGCGGCCCGAGTCAAGTAGTTTTGGGCACACATCTCCCCCAGCGCCGAACTCCCCGCTCCTCGGGGAGGCAGGCTGCCCACACTAGCGATCAGTCTGGTTCCTACGACCACAAGTGAGTCCGACCGAGCTGGGCGAAAGAGGGCGAGCGAAGGAGCTTGGTTTTTGTTTGACGACAATAAAAACCGAGATCCCTCGCTCGCGCTCCGTTCGCAAGCTCAGTCGCTCTTCACTCGGGATGACAATTGGGGGAGGCGTTTCGGGGGCCCCTGAAAGCCGCGCCCTTTCAAAGCACAGGACCGTGGGTGCCTCACGCTTGGCCGCATTTGCCAAGAGTGGGGCCTTTTTTGGCCCCTGGTTTTTGTCAATCAAATGTCATTCTTCCGCCGACCGAAGGCGGGGTCCTCAGCACGCGCGCTGTTCGCGTGATGGGGTGACTGGAGGGAGGCGGGAGAATCTGACGATGCCGTCGGCGCAACCTGATCTGGTGGTGCAGGCCTTTGTGATGCTGTTCTTACGCCCGCTTCGCGGGCTTCACGCATGTTTTGCTGCGTTCCCCACGGCTTACGCCGTGGGCTACCTTCTTTTGCACGCTTCGCGTGCTCGCCGTGATCTTGTAGGAGGCAGGCCGCAGATGCGGATAGCGCGCGGAGCGCGCGCGAGAACATAGCCCACGGCGTGAGCCGTGGGTCTGAAGGGGAAAGAGAGCAAAGCCCGCGCGAGCGGGCGAAAGAGTTGCGACGCCCACACTTCCCAGAGGCGGCCAAGGGTGAGGCACCCGTCGATAAAGGAGCAGATTTCTTGGGTGGACACGGGTGCCCTCTGCCCGGCGATACGGTAGCGTTTGTAGTTGACGACACCCGACAACGGGTGTATTGTTAAACCTCACACTGGATGGAGTATAATTCAACGCACCATCGATCCTAAACATGGAGTTCCTCCCGATATGGCAACTTACTACGTTCCTCGGCGTCGCAGCAGCGGCAAGAACAGTGACCGGCTTGGCTTTAAAGTATTCTCGTACTACCGCAAGGAGGAAAGGGAGATGCTTGCCGAAGCAGCGAAGAGGACGGATTCCAGCCTAAGCAGTTTCGTAGCGAAAGCATCAATCGCGGAAGCGAAGAGGGTTCTGGAGGAGGGTTCGCCTGCTAACAACCAGCCATTGTCTCTGGAAGATGTCCTGAGAGCACTGAAAACTCAGGTGCGGCAATCAGAACTCACGTCTCTGGTCAACAGGAATGGCCTGACTTTCACAATGTCCGACAAGCACGAGGCGATGCTGCGGAAAGCCGGAGCGCAACCCGAACTCTTACTACAGATTTACAAGGCTCGAAAATCACCAAAGTAGTCAGCGGAGGAGTGCCATTAAAATTGTCTCATGGCTCTGGGATAACCGGACGTGGCTGTTCTCGGGAATTGGGGTTATGCTGCTCGGGGGATTAGGCCTTATCTTCAGGAAGGCCATCGCGAGCTTGTGGACACGGCCCGTCGTGGCTGCTTTGGGCAGTCGCGCGGCGGAGCCCTTGGCACCGCGTTCTAATGAACGACCCACGGCTGACGAGATTGAAGCGGCAATACGTAATCTACCTCCATTCCAACAGTCCGAGGCTCGCAAGAACTACGTCGGTCTGACCATCTCGTGGCAAGTGACGTTCACACACATAGCACCGATGGGCATCACAGAACGCGGAAATCGTTATTTCTTATACGCGACTTACGGGAGCCAGAAGGGGGGAACTACGGTTGTTTGCATGCTCGATGGTGTAGACAAGTGTCCGCGCGTTAAGATTGCCCACCCGGGTGATCGGTTGCGAGTGAATGGCGTGATAAGCGAGGTTGAATACGCGATTTACCTGAAAGATGTAGACATTGAGTTTATATAGTCTCGCTTACGAAATTTCCTTCTTCGCCGCCTCTGCGCGCATCCGCACCCAGCCTTCTTTATTGGCCTGGCGGCCGCGGGCGATGCCCAGCGCTTCTGCCGGGACGTCTTCTGTGATCGACGATCCCGCGGCCACGTACGCACCCTTGCCGATGCGCACCGGCGCCACCAGCGTGGAATCGCTGCCGATGAACGCTCCATCTTCGATGATGGTCTGGTGCTTGCGCTGGCCGTCGTAATTGCAGGTGATGGTGCCGGCGCCCACGTTCACGTTTTCGCCGAGCACGGCGTCGCCCAGGTAAGTGAGGTGGTTGGCCTTGGAGCCGCGGCCGATCTTGGCTTTCTTGGCTTCGACGAAGTTGCCCATGTGGACTTCTTCGGCGAGGTCGCAGCCCGGCCGCAGGTGGGTGTAGGGACCGAGTTGCACGCGCGAGCGTATGCGCGAGCCTTCGATCATGCATCCCGGCTTGATCCACACCCCGTCGCCGATCTCCGTGTCGCTGACGACGGAATACGACTGCACTCGGCAGTCGGCGCCGAGGCGGGTCCGGCCCAGCAGTTGCACGTAGGGCTCGATGATCGTGTCCGCGGCGATCTCCACCTCCATGTCGATCACGCAGGTGTGCGGATAATAGATGGTGACGCCCTGCTGCATCAGGTCGGCGCACTTCCAGGCGCGCAGGCGCGCGTCCAGCGCCGCCAGCTCGGCGCGGGTGTTGCTGCCCAGCACCTCGTGCGCATCGCCGGCCGGGGTCGCCACCACGCGCTCGCCCGCCTTCACCAGCAGCGCCGCCATGTCGGTGAGGTAATACTCTTTATGAGGGTTGTCGGTGCCCAGGCGGTCGATGTAGCGGTAAAGCGGCTTGACCGCGAAGACGTAGATCCCGGAATTGATCTCGCGCAGCTCGCGCTCGGCAGCCGTAGCCTTTTTTTCTTCCACGATGGCCCGCACCTCGGCGCTCGCGGCGCGCCGCCGCACGATGCGTCCGTAGCCCTGCGGGTCGGCGACCTCGGCGGTGAGGATAGTCATGGCCGCTTTCTGCGCCAGGTGGAAGTCGCGCAGCTTCTCGATGGTCTGCCACCAGATCAGCGGCACATCTCCGGAGAGCACGATGACGTGGTCGTAGCCGGCGAGCGCTTCGCGCGCCACCATCAAGGCGTGGCCGGTGCCGCGCTGCGGCTCCTGTACGACGAAGTTGATGCCCATGCCGCTGACGGCGTCGCGCACGCGCTCGGCTTCGTGTCCGATGATGGCGTAGATGTCGCCCGGCGGCACCACCCGCGCGGCCGCCGCCACCACGTAAGCCAGCATGGGCTTGCCGCCCACCTGGTGCAGCACCTTGGGATGCCGCGACTTCAGGCGCGTGCCTTTGCCCGCCGCCATGATGGCGATGGCAAACTTCGGTGTGGTTTCGGTGCTGACCTTGGGAGTCTTTCTGGTCTTGCGCATTTAGTGGGCTATCTTAACGCGCTCGCGGGAAGTTGAGGAGCGCTCGCCGCGTGATGCGCCCGGCGGGATGCGACCCGCGGCCAGCGCCAGCAAATCGCGCGCAATGCGGTCGGTGGCATGGCGCGCCACCTCGGCGGTTTCGTCGAGATAATCGCCTTCGACCGGCCGCACCCCGAGCTGCTCCATTCCATCGAGATCGTTCACGATCTGCGCCGCCCCTTCCAGCGCGTATTTCGTCTTGAGCGCTTCCGAGACCGGCGAGCGGTTCAACAGCGCGTAGTCAAAGATCCTGTGCCCGGCCGTGTGCTTGTAGATGGCCCGTATGTGGTCGGGGGCACTGAGTCCCAGGCTCTCGTTGGACTGCGTCATCAGGTTGCAGACGAACACCTTCACCGCCGGCGAGCAGGCGATGGCCTCGGGAACTCCGTGCACCAGCATGTTGGGGATGAGGCTGGTGAACAACGACCCCGGCCCGATGGTGATGAGGTCGGCGTGCGCGATGGCCTCCAGCGCCTGCGGCATCGGCTGGGGATCGGGCGGCACCATGTGCAGATCGACGATCCGCCCGGTGCTGGCGGTGATGCGGGTTTCGCCCTGCACCCGCGAGCCGTCGGCCATCAGCGCTTCCAGAGCCACGTTGGCGGTGGTAGCAGGATAGATATGCCCGCGCGTGACCAGCACTTCCGAGGAGAGCTTCACGGCCTGCGCAAAGTCGCCGGTCACCGCCGTCAGCGCCGCCACAAACAAGTTGCCGAAGCTGTGGCCGGCCAGTCCCTTGCCGGCAGGGAAGCGGTACTGGAACAGGCGCGAGAGCAGCGCCTCGTCTTCCGACAATGCCACGATGCAGTTGCGGATGTCGCCGGGAGGCAGGATGTTGAACTCGCGCCGCAGACGGCCGCTGGAGCCGCCGTCGTCGGTGACGGTGACCACAGCGCTCAATTCGCCGATCATGCCGCTACCGGCCGCCGCCGCGGCTTCTCCCGGCGGCTTGACGTAGCGCTTCAGCCCTTTCAGCAGCGTCGAAAGGCCAGTGCCGCCGCCCATCGCCACCACGCGCAGCGGCCGCGCAGATTCGTTCCGGTTCCTGTTATCCGCAACCATGTCGCCCGTATTATCGCTCTTTTGCCGGAGGAATCGGCAGCAGACCTATCTCGGCAACGGAGGAGTAAACTCCGTGCCCGGCTCAGGGTAGAGCAGTTCGGTGAAGCGCGGATCGTCCGCCAGGTTGTGGAAGTCGGAATCGTTGCGCGCCTGGAAGCGCAGCGCCGGGTTCAGGCGAATGGCCTCATCCAGGTGGCGGAGCGAGTCCTCGACCTTGCTGGTCAGGCAATCCAGTATGGCCAGCCCGTAGAGCGCGTAGTCGGCTTTGGGATTCTGCTTCAGGATCTTCTCCAGATGGGTGCGGGCCTCGTCGTATTTGTCCTGGTTCATCAGCGAGACCGCGAAATCATAGTGCTCTTCCGGGGTCCTGAAGGCGGTGGCGGCGCGCGCCATTTGCTGATTGCAGAGCTTGATGTGCACCGCCGCCCGGTCGGCCAGTTCGGCGGACGGCCCGTCAATCACCTTCTGCAGCAGCCCCTTGGCGCGGTCGAATTTGCGCTCCTGGATGGCCTTGAGCGCCGCCTCATAGTTTTCCACAGCCTGTGCAAAACGTGGATCGTCCTGCAC
>JBIOFT010000208.1:0-5484 GCA_044447375.1 Terriglobales bacterium
CTGCCGTGGAGGTGACACAGTGAAGGGCAGCGCAAACAATACATGGTTGTCATTCCGAGCGCAGCGAGGAATCTGCTTTTCCCATCGACCATCGACCATCGACCGTCGACTCAGGGGCCGGGCATGATCAACCGCGTCGCCGCCATTTCGTTCAACACGTTCCGCGAAGCGGTGCGCGACCGCGTCCTCTACAACCTCATCTTTTTTGCCCTGCTGCTGGTGGCCTCGGCGCTGCTGTTCGGCCAGATTTCGATCGGCATCGAGCGCATGGTGCTGATCAATCTCGGCCTGACCGCGGTTTCCATCTTCGGCATCGTCATCGCCATCTTCATCGGGATCGGGCTGGTCTCGAAGGAAATCGACAAGCGCACGCTCTACACCGTGCTGGCACGCCCGGTCCGCCGCTGGGAATTTCTGTTGGGCAAGTTTTTCGGCCTGGTGGGCACGCTGGTGGTCAACACGTTTTTCATGGCCATCGGCTTCTTCGCCGCGCTGCTGTACCTGGTCCATCACTTCCAGCGCGGTGACGCCTACCTGCTGGTGGCGCTCTACTTCATCGTCTTGCAATTCGTGATCGTCACCGCGGTGGCGCTGCTGTTTTCGTCATTCTCCTCGCCGTTGCTTTCGGCTGTCTTCGCCTTCGCCTTATTCATCATTGGGACGTTTGCCGAGGACTTGCGCGCGTTTGCCGCGCTTGCCCACGGCCCCGCCGGTTGGATCGCCACCGCCGCGGCCTATCTGGTGCCGAACTTTTCCGCGCTCAATGTCATCTCTTCCGTCGCTCACGGCGAGCCGGTGGCGCGCAACCTGATCGCGTACAACAGCGGCTACGCTGTGCTCTATGCCGCCGCCGCGATCTCGGCAGCAGCGCTGATATTCGAACGTAGGAACTTGAAATGACCTACGGCTTTGTTGATATCCCACCGGCCCAGACGTTTTATGGCGCGCCGTCCCTACGGGACTCTGCCTTTTTCTCGATCTTTCCCCAGGGCTGCCGCCCTGGGCTACCAGCGTGCGCCCCTGCGGGGCTGGCTTCACGTGCACGAGCGACGCATCAAAGCTGGATGTCAACAGAGCCATGACGTACCAAAACCATTTCCGATTGCCGGTTGCCGATTGCCGGTTTGTGTGGTTTCGATCCTCCGATCACCCGATCACCAGATCACCCGATATCGCATGAAGCACCGCGCCGCCATCACCGTCGCTCTGGCCACTGTGCTGGTGGTGTGCATGAGCGGCGCAGTCCTGCTTCTGCGCCGCATCGATCGCCTGCGCTCGGGCGCGACTTTGGAAGAAGTGCTGTACATTCCTTCGCCGAAGATCCTGAAGCGCATGAGCCTGGGCTATAACGGCCTGGTCGCCGACATCTACTGGACCCGCGCCGTGCAGTACTTCGGCGCCAAGCATCGCGCCCGCGCCACCCAGTACCAACTGCTGGCGCCGCTGCTCGACATCACCACCGAACTGGATCCGCACCTCATCGTGGCTTACCAGTTCGGCTCCACGTTTCTGGCGCAGAAGCCGCCGGAAGGCGCCGGCGAGCCCGACAAGGCGGTCGCGCTCGTCGAACGCGGCATCCAGGCCAATCGCAATCGCTGGCAGCTCTACTACGAGCTTGGATTCCTGCAATACATGGAACTGCACGATCCCGCCGCCGCCTCTCGCGCCTTCGAGCGCGGATCGCAAATTCCCGGCGCACACCCTTTCCTGAAAATTCTGGCCGCAGCCATGGCGCAGCACGCGGGGCAACTGCTAACCGCGCGCATGCTCTGGACCACCACCTACGAATCCACCGAGGACCCGATGATCCGCGCCAACGCGCTCAAGCACCTGCGCGCTCTCAAGGTGGATGAAGATGTCCCCAAACTCGAAGAGCTCGCCGCCGGGTATCAGCGCCGCACCGGCCACCAGCCCGCGTCATGGGCGGACCTGGTCACTGCCGGCGTGCTGCGCGGTGTTCCCGTCGACCCGGCCGGAAATCCTTACAAGCTGATGCCCGACGGCCGCGTCCAGGTGGCCGATCCCGACGCGCTGCCTTTCATCAACCAGGGCCTTCCGGCGGGAAAAAAGCCTGAGTTGCTGGTGGTGGAGAAGTCCAAGCAGTCATGACAAGTAAGAAGTAAGAACGAAGAAGTGAAAACCGGCCCGGTCCGGATTACTTCCCCGTCGCTCGTCATTCGGACTCTTTGCTTCTTACTTCCGCTTGCGTCCTTTGCGGGTTGCTGTTGATCTAACTTGATATGCCTTCTTTTTGCCGCATCGCGGTTGTCCTGCTTGCGAGCGCGCTTTCTTTCGCCCAAACCGACGTCCACAAGATTGCCGAGGCCGTGGACCGCCGCTACAACAACATGCAGTCGCTGGAATCGCAATTCACCGAGACTTATCGCGGCGCCGGCATGGCGCGCAACGAATCGGGCACGCTCTGGCTCAAGCGTCCCGGCAAAATGCGCTGGGACTATCGCGAGCCCCGCCCCAAGCTTTTCATCTCCGACGGCAAGACCGCATGGTTCTACGTTCCCGGAGACCAGCAGGTCCGGAAAGCTTCGGTCAAGAAACTCGACGACCTCCGCTCTCCCCTGCGCTACCTGCTGGGCAAGACGAAACTTGAAAAGGAATTCACCGCGCTGTCACTGGCGCCCGACGCCAAGCCGCTCGACCCCGGTGACATCGTCTTGCGCGGCGTGCCCAAAGGCATGGAAGACCGCGTCAGCCAGGTTCTGCTGGAGATCACTCCCGACTCCCAGATCCGCGCCATCACCATCGACGAGGCCGATGGCTCCACCACCCAATTCCGCCTTTCCGGGCAGAAGCAGAACGTCCAACTCTCCGACAGCCGCTTCCGCTTCACCCCGCCTCCCGGCGTGGAGACGGTGGAAGCCACAGAGATTTCGCAGTGATCGCCGTCAGCTATTGGCCATCTGTAACCATGAATGCTTCTGGTTCCCCCCGCCTTAATCCCAAGTAGCGGTGCTACACTGGTAAACAAGCAACTCCTCTCAACGCAGTAGAATTAATAGTCTGGAATGGCTGAATTTGTCATCAGAATGGCCGACGAGCGCGGCCACGTGCTCGAACAGATGGAGAACGGAGTGTCCTCCAGCGAAGTCCGCGAGCGCTTCGCCCAGCAGGGTTATCTTGTTTACTGGGTAAAGCCCCGGAGCATTCTGGCGGGTGGTCAGCTCCGCCTTCCCCGCCGCCGCAAGATCAGGGTGGACCAGTTCGTGGTGTTCAATCAGCAGTTTGTCACGCTGATTCACGCCGGCCTGCCCATCCTGACCGCCCTGGACCTGCTAATCCGCCGCCAGCGCAACCTCTATTTCCGCTCGCTGCTGGAAAACGTGAGGGACCGCGTCCGGGGCGGCGAACTGCTCTCCGACGCCTTTGCCGCCCAGGGGGCATTCCAGCGCATCTACACCACCACGCTGCTGGCGGGAGAAAAAAGCGGCAACCTGGAAGAGGTGCTCAACCGCTACATCGGCTTCCAGCGGCTGGCCATCGCGTTTCGCAAGAAGCTGCTGGCCTCGCTGGTTTACCCGACGCTGCTCGCCATCCTGGTGGTGGTGATGATTGCATTCCTGGTGACGTACGTGATCCCGCAGTTCGCGACACTGTATACCGCCATCGGCCGCCCTGAGGCCATTCCGCCGCTCACCCAGATGATGCTGGCGGTTGGCGTCGGCGCTCAGCATTACGCCATTCCTGCCGTCGCCGTCCTGCTGATCGTGTTTGCCTTGCTCTGGCGGTGGGCCAGTTCCGAGAGCGGCGGGATGTACCTTGAGCATCTGCGTTCCCGCATCCCGCTGTTTGGCGATATATCCTTGAAGCACCAAGTCGCGGTGTTTGCGCGCATGCTGGCGACTTTGCTCTCGGGCGGCCTGCCGCTGGTGCCCGCGCTGGAGACCGCCGGCGCCTCCATGCACAGCCGGCTTTTGGCCAAAAGCATAAGCAAGGCCGCTGTCCGCGTGCGCGAGGGTGCGTCTCTTTCCACGAGTCTGGAAGAGACCGGCACCATCCCCGAACTGGCGGTGGAGATGATCGAGGTTGGCGAGTCCACCGGCGCGTTGCCGGCGATGCTCACCTCGGTCGCCGAGTTCTTTGAAGAAGACGTGCAGACGGCGCTGGCCGCCGCCATGTCGCTGATCGAACCGGCGATTCTGATCGTGATGGGCATCATTGTCGCCTTCGTGCTGATCTCGCTCTACCTGCCGATTTTCACCCTTGGCGCCGGAGGCGTGCGATGATGCAAGTTCAGGCGCTTGCGACGTTCTTAACAAAGAGGAATTTGCGATTGGCGTCGACCAAAGCCTGTCCCAAGCGCAGCCGAGGGGACGATCGACGGCCGGCTTTGCCAACGACTAAGGACCAACGACCAACGGCTCATAATGGCAATTGACAAGAAATCTCTGTTCGTCAACGGCGTCGAGGGCGTCGTTGCCGCCACGCCGGCGGAAGAGGAATCCCGCGCCCGCGACCTGGCCCAACGCTACCGCTGCGAGTTCCTCGACCTGCGCAATCACCATATCCAGCACGACCTGATGCGCAAGGTCCCGGTCGAACTGATGTTCCGCTTCAACTTTGTACCGCTCGAGGAACTGGCCGACGGTTCTCTCGCCATCGCCATGGCCGACCCCAGCCAGCTCATGATGATCGACGAGATCGGATTCCTGCTGCACAAGCGGATTCGCACCAAGGTAGCGACCCTTTCGCAGATCAGCGACATCCTGAAGAAGACGGAGCAGTCGCAGCGCGTGCTGGAAGAGGCCAGCGAGGGCTTCACGCTCGACGTGATTCCGGAGGACGACGCCGCCTCCGACGAGAACATCTCCATCGAGCGGCTCACCTCCACCGAGGGCGATATCTCGCCCATCATCCGGCTGGTGGACACCACCATCTTCACCGCGCTGCAGCGGCGCGCCAGCGACATTCACATCGAGACCCGCGACGACTCGGTGGTCATCAAGTACCGCATTGACGGCGTGCTGACGCAGGCCATGCAGCCCATCGCCAAAGAGCACCACTCCACCATCCTGTCGCGCATCAAGGTGATGAGCGAGCTCGACATCTCGGAGCGCCGCGTCCCCCAGGACGGCCGTTTCCGCGTCCGCTACAACAGCCGCTTCATCGATTTCCGCGTCTCGATCATGCCCTCCATCCACGGCGAGGACGCCGTGCTCCGCGTGCTCGACAAGGAATCGATGAGCGAGAAGTTCCACCAGCTCAATCTCGACGTGGTCGGCTTCGACGAGGACAGCCTGCGCCGTTTCCGCCGCTACATCAAAGAGCCGTACGGCATGGTGCTGGTCACCGGACCCACCGGCAGCGGCAAGACCACGACGCTCTACGCCGCGCTCAACGAGGTCAAGACCGACGAAGACAAGATCATCACCATCGAGGACCCGGTGGAGTACCAGGTCCGCGGCATCACCCAGATTCCGGTGAACGAGAAAAAGGGGCTGACGTTTGCCCGCGGCTTGCGCTCCATCC
>JBIOFT010000209.1:0-5437 GCA_044447375.1 Terriglobales bacterium
GATAAAGGAGTTGTCCTCTCCGCCCAGAACGGAGTCGGCAGCGAAGAAATCATCGCCACCCTGACGCGCGGTTACGTTATCCGCGCCACCACCTTCATGAGCGGTACGCGTCACAGCGACACGCACGTGCAATACGAACTCGACACTCCAACCTGGATGGGCCCCTTCGAGCCCACCGCCACGCCATTTTCTGTAGTCAAAGAAACCGCCGAGCTTATCATCGCCGCCGGACTTAAAGCCGAGGCGCTCCAAGACGCCCGCCCCGCGCAGTGGTCCAAACTCATCTTCAATGCTTCGGTGAATGCCGTAGCCGCGCTCACCGAGCTGCCGCACTGCCGAGAATTCGCCGAGCAGAACAGTGCTTCCGACCTCGGCCACCTGATGCGTGCTTTGATCGACGAGGGCAAGCGCGTGGCCGCGGCCCGGAGTCGCGCTGCACGAAGACCCTTGGGAGATGAACCGCATCGGTTGCCAGACCGACCACCCGCCCTCGATGCTGTACGATATTCGTCACCGGCTCCCGACGGAGATAGACTTCCTGTGCGGCGCGATCGCGCGCGAGGCCGAGCGTACCGGCGTTCCGGCGCCGCTGCACACAGCGCTGTACCGCCTGATCAAGGGCAAGGAATTGTCCTGGAACTGGGAAGGCGACACGCGCAAGACTGAAGCGCACTAGAAGCGCTGTACACGTATCGCGCACAATGAACCGTTTGACGATTGTCATTCCGAGCGTAGCGAGGAATCCTGGTTCTTCTGACAACTAGCAACTGACTACTGGCAACTAAAATGCCGTACCCCATCGACACCGCCAAGCTTGCCCGCGTCCGCGCCATGATGAAGGACCAGGGCCTCACCGCGCTGGTCTGCCGCGCACCCGACAACATCGTCTATCTCTCGAACTACTGGTGCATGAAGGGCTACGACGCGGTCGTCTTCCCGGCCGAAGGCGAGCCCACGCTGTGCGTGATCGAGCCACAGCGGGCCGACGCCGAACGCACGGCCTGGACGAAGGACATCCGCCTGTTCAAAGGCTACGATGAGCGCGATCCGCGGCCGCCGCAGATGCGCTGCCTCGACCTCGCGCTGGGCGTGCTGAGAGAGCGCGGCCTCGGCGACAAGGTCGGGATCGAGCTCGGCATGGGCACGCAATCCTGCGACCGCATGGTCGGCGAGCCGACCACGTACACGCAGGGGTACTTCGACGCCTTCAAGCCCGTCGCCGGGCAGGTGGTGGACGCGACTCCGCTGCTGGCCGAGTGCCGCGCCATCAAGACCGCGCAGGAAATCGAACGCATGCGCCTGGCCAACGAACTGGCCGCGCTGGGGCTGGAATTTATCAGCGAGCGCATCCGTCCCTGCATGAAGGAAAGCGATGTGGCGGCGATGTTCGAGGGCTTCATCCACGCCCGCGGCATCGGCTACGAAGGCAAGGTGGAGATGGCGCGCGCCTTCACGCTCGTCTGGTCGGGCAAGGGGATTGCGACTTTTACCTCCACCGGAGACCGCCCCATCCAGGAGCACGAGCCCACGCTGTTTGAGATATGGATCTGCGTTGACGGGTACTGGAACGATCTGACCAAGAACATCTGTCCGGGCGAGCTTACGAAGGAGTACCACCAGCTTCTCGATCTGCTGCTGAAAGTCTTCAATGAGGCGGTAAGCTTCGCGCGCGCCGGCGCGCCTCTTCCGGAGCTCGACCGCCTCATCCGCAACCGCATTGCCGAGGGCGGATACCCCGGACAGCCGTCGCATCCCGTCTGTCACGGCGTCGGCGCGCGCGCCCACGAGCCACCCTACGCGCACCAGGCGGGCACCGGCACCATCCGCAAGAATATGGTGCTGGCCATCGAGCCGGGCATTTACTGGCCGGGTGGCGGCGGCCTGCGCCTGGAAGACAACTTCCTCATCACCGAAACCGGCAACGAGAAGCTTTGCTCCTTTCCCGACGACTTCCGCCTGGTTACGGCGAGCGCGCGAGGGCGCGCCTGATGGCTGTTCCGGCCAGCGCTCCCACGCGCAGGCGCTGGCTGTCATCCTGGAAGGTGACCAGTCGCATGGATCGGCTTCCGAGTCCAACCGCGTCCGGCGGTTTCGCCGCAGGATGTTAGCGGGAAGGCGCGGCAATGTCCAACCGCATGCTCGGGGTTGTGGAGCAAAAGGAATGCCGCTGCCGGAACTGCAGCGGCGTTAATGCAGGCTAGAAGTAAAGCGGATCGCCTTCGGTCGCAAAATCGTATTGGTCGATTACTGCCGCTATGCCCGTCTTGCCGCCATTGATGGTGCCCACCACCCGCACCACCTTACCCTTGCATCGCACTCGAATGCTTTCCGTGAGTGTGATCTCGGCGGGCAGCGTGAGGATCAGTTCGACCGGTGTGCCCTCCGCCAGCTTGCCCTCGAGATAGAAGAAGGCGCCGCGTGCGCTGACGTCCCGAGTGAGCGAGGATTCTTCCTGGACTCCACCGTGCATTGACTTCACTACAACAGGTAAGCGCAGCGGAAAACGCTGCTCTCCCCGGCGCTCCGCTTGAGCTGGTTCCATGACGTCTCCACGTGTGGTAGTAGGTGCCGGAAAGCTGCCTGCAGTTATCCCGTTGAAGAGAGCCTCCAGGGTTTACAGTTTCCGGACAGTGCAACCAGAGTGCCAACCAAAGGGACCTTGTGAACGGTGCTCTTGCGGCTGTAACTGCTTAAAGCATCGACACTTAAACCGCGGCACGGATGCGCTCTCGGGACTGGCGAGCGAAAAACTTTGCCATTTTTGTGAAGCATGTCCAACCGCTTGCGGGGGAAACCAATGACTCGAGAAGGACAAAGGTGAAGCGTCGCTCCCACCACCCGGGGAGAAAATTGGTGGGGGAGATCGCCGCACTCAGGACCCCAGGTGGACGGCCTAAACCAGCGATTCGGAAAAACGGGCCGCACCCGCGAACCCAAGAATCCCAAGTGTCCGCTGCCCCGCTTTTTCCCGCATGAGCTTGCGCGGTCTCCGAAGCGTAGGCGCGGACTGAAGGGCTGGCCTTAGCCGGGTTATTCGGCGCCGTCCACCCTGGGAACCCAAGTCTCGGCTGATGGTGCTGTTCAGCAATTGCGGTGCCAGCCGGCCAGGCTGGGCCGGCCTACAGGGGACCCAGCATTTTCAATCGCTTCGCTGGACCCATGGCGCTGTCAGCGGCGAGCCCGCTCGCGGCTGGTGCAAGCGGTTGCAGAACCGTAGCACGATTAGTGCGGTGTAACAGCGATAGCTGCAGGAGACGCGGCCTGCCGCGTCTCTACACGTCGAAAACCCTGGCTTTCTAAGCGCCCTCGGGCTCCGAGGCCAGCGGAGCGGTGGCCGGCTCTTCGTAGGGTCGGGCGAACAGAGCCGCCAGCAGTCCGCACGCCGCGGCGAACGACAACCACAATCCCGGGACCGCGCGGTTTCCGGTCACGTGGATCAGGTAGGTGCAGATCGCCGGAGTGAAGCCGCCGAAGATGGCGGTGGCCAGGCTGTAGGCGAGTGAGAACCCTGTGGTGCGCACCTTGGCCGGCATCAGCTCGGTCAGGAAGACGATCATGGCGCCGTTGTAGCTGCCGTACACGAACGACAGCCAGAGTTCGACCGTCAGCAGCCGCAAGAACGACGGCGCGCCCACCAGCCAAGACATCGCCGGATAAGCCGAAGCCAGCGCCAGCACGGTGCACGCCACGAGCAGCGGGCGCCGCCCAATGCGGTCCGAGAGCGCTCCCATCACTGGCAGCCAGAACAGGTTCGAAGCCCCCACGCAGAGGGTCACAATGAGGTTGTGTACGCTGGCCAGATGCAGCACCGTGCTGCCGAAGGTCGGAGTGTAGGCCGTGATCAGGTAGAACGAGACCGTGGTCATCGTGGTCAGCATGGTTCCAATCGCTACCACGCGCCAGTTTTCGGCCAGCGAGCGCAGGACTTCGCCGGTGCTGGGACGCACCTTGCGCGCCAGGAATGCGCCGGTCTCCTGCAGCGAACCGCGCAGCACGAACAGTACCGGAATGATGAGGCAGCCAATCAGCAGCGGCAATCGCCAGCCCCACGCTGCCATCTGCGCCGTCGAGAGTTTGGAATTGAGAACTACTCCCAGCAGCGCCGCGAACATCACCGCCACCTGCTGGCTCCCCGATTGCCAGCTCACGTAGAAGCCCTTGTGTCCCGGGGTGGCAATCTCCGACAGGTACACCGACACGCTGCCCAGTTCGGCGCCGGCCGAGAATCCCTGCAGCAGGCGTCCGCACACCACCAGCAGCGGCGCGACAATGCCGATGGTCTTGTATCCAGGCACGCACGCGATGGAGAGGATGCCTACCGCCATCAATGCCAGCGTCAACAGCAGGCCGGCGCGGCGGCCGTGATGGTCGGTGTAGGCGCCGAGCACGATCGCGCCCAGCGGACGCATGAGAAACCCGGCCCCGAAGGTCATCAGCGACAGCATCAGCGAGGCGAACTCGCTTCCCGCCGGGAAGAAGGTGCGGGCTATCGCCGAGGCGTAGTAGCCGAACACCATGAAGTCGTACATCTCCAGGAAATTGCCGCTGGAGACGCGCACGACGGACCAGATTCTTGATTTTCGTTCCGAGCGCGCGAGCACGCCCCACCCCCCGAGAGATTGTACGCCTGGGGGTGTTGATGCCAGCCAGCAGTGACTGCTAGAGAATCAGCTTTAGTGACGGCGTCCCTCGTTGATCAATCCCCGAAGCTTGACTCCACCGAGGGTCACCGCTTTTCGCAGGGCACGGATCTCCTTCGCCGCTTGCCAAGGATGTCGAGGCTGGAGTGCATCGGGAGGAACCAGTCTCGCAACTGGAACACCGCGTCGGGTGATTTGGATGGTTGCGCCCTGCGAAACTCTCTCCAACAATTCATTCAAGTGAGTCTTGGCATCGAATGCGTCCACAGAGTCCATATACCTAAACTTCTAATCAAGTAGTTTATCAACTAGTTTGCAAGGCGCAATCTCACGTCAGACTCGAACGTATTCAGAAAAATTGCCGCTGACACCGTCGTGAGAGCGTGAACCTGGATACCCGGGAATGATAAGAAAGAGACGCAGCAAGCTGCGTCTCTACCGACGTTGGAAGCGGTGCTCAGGCGGAGGTAACGACACGCGAGGCTTGCCGGCCGGGCCCTTCAATGCCGTACTGCCGTGTCTTGTACAGCAGGGCCTTGTAGCTGATGTTCAGGATGCGGGCGGCTTCCTTGCGGTTCCAATTGGTCTGTTCCAGGGTGCGGGCAATAGCTTCGGCTTCGGCCTCGTCCTTGAGGCCGCGGACCAGCGACTTCAATCCGCCTGGGTGCGCCTCCTGCGCTTTGGGGGCGCTGTCGGCCGGCGCGGCCTCGGGTTGGAGTTCGCGGGTGACTTGCGTCTCGTCGCCCAGGATGAGATAGCGCTTCACGAAGTTCTCCAGCTCGCGCACGTTGCCTGGC
>JBIOFT010000210.1:0-5431 GCA_044447375.1 Terriglobales bacterium
GGGATTGGGCGAACGAATTTACTTCGGCGGCGAGGCCGACGAATCGTCGCATGAACTCGCGGCCGAGATCGTGGGCCGCGGGACGTTTGGCGAGCGCCATCTTCGCTTCGATCCGGTGGACGATTTCTACGGCGTGCTCAATCGCATCGGCCACATTCCCTTGCCGCCCTACATCGATCGCCCTGACACGCCGTCAGACCGCGAGTCTTACCAGACGATCTACGCGAAACCCCTCGGTTCGGTCGCCGCGCCGACGGCGGGCCTGCACTTCACGCCGGAAATTCTTGAGCGCATACGCCAGCGCGGAATCGAAACCGCCGAGATCACGCTGCATGTCGGCCTCGGGACGTTTCGGCCCGTGCGCGAGGAAGTCGTAGAAGAACACAAACTGCATCGCGAGTGGTACGAAATTTCGGCTGATGCGGCGCAACGAATCCAGAGCGCGCGCGATGCCGGACGGCGAATCGTGGCCGTGGGAACCACGACGGTGCGTACCCTGGAATTTGCTGCGCGCACTGGCCCACCCAAGCAAAATCAGCTTGGAGCCTGCCCTGATCTTGCGGAAGGTTGGGGCACCCCCGATGGCCAGATCACGGCGCAAACCGGCGAGGCTGACATCTTTATTTATCCGGGATTCGAGTTTCGCGTGGTCGGGGCCATGCTCACCAATTTCCACTTGCCCAAATCGACGCTCCTAATGCTGGTTTCAGCCTTCGCCGGACGTGAGCGGACTTTGCACGCTTACGAACACGCAGTCCGCCAGCGGTATCGGTTCTACTCGTATGGGGATTGCATGTTTATCGAGTAGGGCGCGCGCCTCACGCGTCACTGACGGCAAGTCTTACGGCAACCAACCACGAGTCGTTTCTCCCAGGATGCCATCGTCAAGTCTTGCTTGGCCTCGACCAACCTCAGGAGGCTTTTTCAGATCGTCATTGGCGGTCGTGAAGCCCGATAAAGCTGCCAGGCAAACGCTCCCAAACCCACGCAAACCACACCCAAGCGAACCAGCCCGCCCAGATACGGGATGAAGCCGACGATGGTGAGGATCAGCAGGCCCACCAGTAGTCCCAGCAGCCAATCGCTCTTAGTCGTCCCAGGTGATTTCAGAAGTATGTGGCCCAGGAATGCGGCAACCCAAATCTTTGCCAGGTAGATCGCAACCAGATACACCGCGAGCAACATGAGCGAAGCGGGAAGGCCAACCAGCGTGATGGCCATCAAGATCATGGCCACAGGCACGCCCGCCAGGACCGCAACCCCAAGCCCGAGGCTGCGCCAGCCTGAGCCCACCGCCTGAGTGCTGGCCTGGAAGAAGCCGGGAAACAGCAGCAGGCCCAACCATCCCACCAGCATGGCGCCAGCCAGCCAGACAGCCCGGTAGAAGTAGAATCTGGGGCGCGTGAAATGGCTCTGCCGCACGCGCACCTGGATGTCACGCGTGCCCGTAATCGTCGCGCCGTCGGCGATGTGCACGTTCTTCAGCTGGCGCACGCGAACGCTCAGGTTGCCACCGATTCGGGCGCTGTTAGTCAGGGTAAGGCTGTCCCCGGCCATGGTCAGATCGCGACCGACAGTGCCGCTAACGTCGGCAATGCCGTACAATGTCGCGCTGCGTTTCACTTCGCCCTCGAGGCTGACGTCGCCGCCAGCCACGATGCCTTCGCCCACGTGCGCCCTACGATCGACGAGCAAGGATTGACCCCAGCTGTAAAGGCTATGGCCTACTTCCCCGTCCAGGTCCAGGGACTCCGAACAGTTGAAGATGCGGCCTTCCACGGTTCCGGTCACCACAGTTCTCCTAGCAAAACTCAGTAAGTCTCCCTTGACGGTGCCGCGCACTTCCACCGTCCCGCCAAAAGCCAGCAAGTCCCCGTTGACCACCCCTTCCACGCGCACAATGTTGCCGGTGGCCAAAAGGGTGTCGTCTACAGTTTCGTTCGCCGCTACGGTGACGAACTCACTGTGACGCCGCTCCAAGGCGAAGCCAGGCAACGACAACGCCAGCAGCATGATCAGCAGGCGGAGGCCAGGTTGGCGTGGCCGCCAGCGGCGTCCCAGCAGCAGCGCGCTACCGCCCAAAAGCAACAGCAAAAAGAACTTCCCAACCACAGCAGCATAATCACCCAGCATGGCAGTACCTCCGTGTGCAAAGTAATAAGAAAGGTTAAAGATCAGGTTCGTGCGGCCGTTTAAGCTGAAGGGATTTAGCCATTGCAGCGCTTCCGGAATGCTCAGCTTATCGATCCAGCCGACAACGATTGAACCTAGCGCCAGCACCGCGGCCACGACCACCACCTCACCCCACCCCAAAGACCACGGCAAATGGGGGGAGCTCGCCGGGCTGGCGGCTTCTTCCGGAAGCTCTTGCAGGCTTTCGCTCAGCACCCGGTTCTCCGCGCGTAAGGCGTCCAACAGTTGCCGGCAGCGCCGGCAGGTGGCCAGGTGGTCGCGCAGGCGCTGCGCCTCCTCCACCGCCAGTTCACCGTCCACGAAGATAGAGACGATCTGTTCCGAATAACATTCCATGATCACTTGCTCCTGTGGCCCAGTTTCCGGCGTAGCTCTTGCTTGGCGCGAAATAGCAACGCCGCCACGTAGTTCCTCTGCAGGCCCAACTGCTGTGCGATTTCGTCATAACTCAATTCCCCGTAATAGCGCAGGACCACCGGCACGCGATAGTTCTCCGGCAGACGTGCAATGGCGTCCCGCACCTGCGCCCTCGCTTCCGTGCTGAGGACCGCACCTAGCGGCGACGGCTCCGAGCTGGCGGCCTCGATGACCGCGACTCCTTCTTCCGCTTCCACAATCACCTGCCGGCCACGCTTGCGGCGCCGCAAAGCGTCAATGCATTGGTTGCCAGCCACCCGCAGCAGCCACCTGGGAAACGGTATTGACCCGTCGTAGCTCTCGATGGCGCGCTGCAGCTTGAGGAAGACTTCGCTGGTGGCATCTTCTGCGCTCTCCCGTGAGTCCAGCATGTAACGGCACAAGCCGAATACGCGCCGGACATAGAGGCGATAGATCTCCCCCAGCGCCTCGGCATCGTGGCCTTGTGCGCGCTCGATTACGCTCTCCAGCTCCGGCCCCTCCATTGGCGTGGCTTTGCCCTCCTGGAGCTGCGGTCCTTTCGCATTGTTTCTCTTGGCGTCCATAAAGCAGTACGCTGCAGATCGAACAAAGTTACACAGATTTTAGGGATGAGGGAAGCGCAAGCCTGGACGACTCACGGTGGTTCTTGCAAGATTCGAGTTGCCCACAAGAGCCGGCGGGGAAGGCCGCGAATTGAATATCTTTCCGGGGCGCCAACTCCATGTGTCGGCGATAGAAATCGCGACTTTGTAGGTACGACCCCGTCGTACCTAGCGTCGGATGCTGAATGCTATTGTCATTGCCTGCCCTCCGATACGAACAAGCTCGATACCTGGTAGTAGGCCGTATACGCGTACGATCGCAGGTCGTCAGTGACGAAGATCTCTCGCATGGACAACAGTCCGGCGCGGTCGGCCGGCGCAAATTCCTTGAAGAGCGTTCGGCGTCCGGTCGCGAGGTCAACGCGCTCGAGGCGCCCAGGAATCTCGGCGCGGCGATAAACCAACAGCGACCGACCGTCCATGCTCCACTGGGCAAGAGTGTCTGCCTCGGTGAGCGCCGGCACCGGCTGCGGCTCGCCTCCCGCGATCGGGTAAACGAAATATTTCCGTTCTGGTCCGCGCGCCAAAACGAGCTTTCCGTCCGGGGAGACCCGCCCGTCTCGGGTACCCTCCGGAGTCACCGGCCGCGGAGTGCTCCCGCCGGTCTCACCGACCTCCTGGACATAGAAGCGCGTACCCTTTCCGGGTTCGTTGCCGTTGATGAGGACGCTCTTGCCGTCCCGGAACCACTGGGCGCTTACATAGTTCTCAATCTCGCCGCGTTGGAGTTGCTGCGTGTCCCCGGCCCCGGTGGGATAGATCACGAGCTGCGGCGGACGGGATTGGACCACCGCCAGCACCAACTTGCCGTCGGCGGACAGGTCTGCGGGCCATCCCTCCCCGAGACGCACCACCGGCGAGCCATCGGTCTTCCTCAGGCACACTGCGTAGTTGGTTCCGAGCCCCGTCTCGGCGAACAGCAGCGTGTTCCCGTCCTGAGAGAGGGCGCGCACATGCGATGTGTTCAGCCACGAGAGGTCGCGATCATCATCCTGACCTCGGTTTCGCCCTGCGACGTTGCCGGGAGTATGGACCATCGCTGCATAGCGGTAGTCCAGGCGGGTGGCGAGCCAGCGTCCGTCGCGGGCCACGTCCTGGATGGTGAGCCCGCCGGGCGCCTGGTAGGCGATACGCCTCTTACCCGACAGCGTCACGGCATAAATGGTGAAGCTGCCGCCGCTCTGGCTCGCGGAAAACAGGACCTCGTCGCCATTCGGCGACCAGGCTAGCCCACGTTCGCTCCAGTAGCCGTCCGAGAGCACCAAATTATTCCCGGCAAGGTCGATGACGTTCACCGAGCCGCGGTCGTCCCATTTGAGGGGATGTTCGAAGTAGGCTACCCGATCCCCCCGCGGGGAAACACGTACATCGCTCATGTAGCCACTGACCTCGCGCAGCACATGACCGATGGGATATTCCAGCCGATCCTTGCTCCCGACCTCCCGAATGATGGCGAGCTGCGTGCCGTCCGGCGACCAGTCGGCCTGCCGCACTCCCTCCTGAACTTCTCGTGGCGCGCCGCCGTCCAGCGGCATGCGCGCCAGCGTTCCGGTGAAGAGACGGAACCATATGTACTTTGCCCCAATCAGCACCGCGAGTTCGCCCTTGGCCGAGACTGCGAGCAACTGCATGCCCGGTGGGCCGAGCGGTTTCGGCTCTGGATAGTCGGGGCGCACCGCGAAAATCTGTGGCGTGTTGCCTGAGGTCGCGGCGCTGTACACCACGGTGTCTTTGCCCGCGAAGGCAGCCTGGAAAACGGCTTCGCGCCCGAAATTTAACTGGTGGAAAGCAAATGGCTCCGGGGTACGCTCGAAAATCGCAGTGCGCAGCAGCGCGGCCAGTGCCACCGCGGCAAATGCCGTTGCGAGAATCCACGCGATCCGCGGACGGATGGCTCGCCGTGCGGCGACCGCAATCGGCATTTCCATTCCGCTTTGCGAGCCGCCCTCCGCGATCCACCGCAGTTCCTTACAGAGATCGCCCGCCGACTGCCAGCGCGCGTCCGGGTCCTTCGCCAGACAAACGCGGATGGTACGTTGGAGCGCCAGCGGCGTGAGAGGTTGCAGTGTGCTAATAGGCTCCGGATCTTTCACCAGGACGGCCGAGGCAACACTAAAATCGCTCGCGCCCTGAAATGCCCGCCCACCCGTCACCAATTCATACAACACGGCGCCCAACGAAAAAATGTCGCTGCGGGCGTCCACTTCCTTCCCTTCCACCTGTTCGGGCGACATGTA
>JBIOFT010000211.1:0-5386 GCA_044447375.1 Terriglobales bacterium
AGTTAGCAGTGTTACACTCTTACCAACATCCTCATGGCAGAATTCCTCATTCGGATGGCGGACGAGCGCGGGCGCGTGCTCGAACAGGTGGAGAACGGCCCCTCGCAGGAAGACGTGCGCGAGCGTTTCTCGCAGCAGGGATTCCTGGTCTACTGGGTGAAGCCGCGTGGCATTCTCGCCGGGGGAAGCCTGACCCTGCGCCGCCGGCGCAAAGTCAAGCTGGACGAGTTCGTGATCTTCAACGCGCAGTTCCTCACCCTGATCAAAGCCGGACTTCCCATTTTGACCTCGCTCGACCTGCTGCTGAAGCGGCAGAAGAGTCCTGTCTTCCGCGCCGTTCTGGAGAACGTGCGTGATCGCGTGCGCAGCGGCGAGTTGCTTTCCGACGCCTTCCTGGCGCAGGGCCTCTTCCCCAGGATCTACACCACTACGCTGCTGGCGGGAGAGAAGAGCGGCAACCTGGAGGAAGTGCTCACCCGCTACATCGCCTTCCAGCGGGTGGCGTCGTCGGTGCGGAGAAAGCTGCTGGCCTCGCTGGTGTATCCGGCGCTGCTGGTGAGCGGCGTGATCCTGATCCTGACCGTGCTGCTGAACTTCGTGATCCCCAAATTCCAGGCCTTGTTCGCCGATTTCGGGGCGGAGCTGCCCAGGATCACCGTGTTCACGCTGACGGTCGGGACGGCGGTTCGGAACTACTTCTTCATCATCTTCCCCGCGATCTTTGCCGCGCTGTTCGTGATGTGGCGCTGGAGCAAGTCGGAGAGCGGATCGCAACGGCTGGACCGGATCCGGCTGGCGCTACCCCTGGTGGGATCCATCTGGCTGAAGTATCAGGTGGGCATGTTCTCGCGCATGCTCTCCACCCTGCTGGCCGGCGGCATTCCCCTGATGCCGGCGCTGCAGACCGCCGCCGATTCCATGCAGAGCCGTCTCATCTCCAGTGCGACCATGAAGGCGGCGGAAAAGGTGCGCGAAGGCAGTCCGCTGGCGCTTAGCCTGGAAGAAGCCGGGGTCTTCCCCGACTTAGCGGTGGAGATGATCGAGGTGGGTGAGTCCACCGGGGCCTTGCCGGCGATGCTGAACTCGGTGGCCGACTTCTACGAAGAAGACGTGCAGACCGCCCTGGTGGCCGCGCTGTCGCTGATCGAGCCCGTCATCCTCATCTTCATGGGCGCAATAGTGGCTTTCGTGCTGATATCGTTGTACCTTCCCATCTTCAGCCTGGGCGCGGGCGGCATCAAGCCGGCTTAGGAAGCGGGGAGAGAATCTAGGAGTTCGATGGCTGGCAAGACACCATTGTTCGTGACCGGCAGCGGCGGTCCAGCGGATCATGCCGCGGAAGAGGCGCGCGCCCGCGACCTGGCCCAGCGCTATCGCTGCGAGTTCGTGGACCTGCGCAATTTCCACAAGCACCACGACCTGTTCCGCTCCGTCCCCGTGGACCTGATGTTCCGCTACAACTTCGTCCCCCTGGAGGAGCGCGACGGCAACCTGGTCATCGCCATCGCCGATCCCAGCCAGCTCATGATGATCGACGAGGTCGGCCTGCTGCTGGGCAAGCGGCTGGTGACCAAGGTCGCCACCCTATCGCAGATCACCGACCTGCTGAAGAAGACGGAGCAGTCGCAGCGCGTGCTGGAAGAAGCCAGCGAAGGCTTCGCTCTGGACGTCATCAAGGAGGATGACAGCGAAGAGACCATCTCCATCGAGCGGCTGACCCAGGAGGGCGAAGCCAGTCCCATCATTCGCCTGGTGGATACCACCATCTTCACCGCCCTGCAGCGCCGGGCCAGCGACATCCACATCGAATCGCGCGACGACTCTTCGGTCATTAAGTACCGCATCGACGGAGTGCTGCAGCAGGCCATGCCGCCCATTGGCCGGGAACACCACTCCACCATCATCAGCCGCATCAAGGTGATGAGCGAACTGGACATCGCCGAGCGCCGCGTGCCCCAGGACGGGCGCTTCCGTGTGCGCTACGCCGGCCGCTTCATCGACTTCCGCGTTTCCATCATGCCCTGCATCCACGGCGAGAACGTCGTGCTGCGGGTGCTGGACAAGGAGTCGATGAGCGAGAAGTTCCGCAACCTCACCCTGGACGTGGTGGGCTTCGCAGACGACGACCTGCGGCGCTTCCGCCGCTACATCGCCGAACCCTACGGCATGGTGCTGGTCACCGGCCCGACGGGCAGCGGCAAGACCACTACCCTCTACGCAGCGCTCAGCGAGGTCAAGAGCGAGGAAGACAAGATCGTCACCATCGAGGACCCGGTCGAGTACCAGATCCGCGGCATCACCCAGATCCCGGTGAACGAGAAGAAAGGGCTTACTTTCGCCCGCGGCCTGCGCTCCATCCTGCGTCACGACCCGGATAAGATCATGGTGGGCGAAATCCGCGACACCGAAACGGCGCAGATCGCCATCCAGTCCGCCCTTACCGGCCACTTGGTGTTCACCACTGTGCACGCCAACAACGTGGTCGATGTGATCGGGCGCTTCCTTAACATGGGGGTGGAGCCGTATTATTTTGTTTCCGCCCTCAACTGCATCCTGGCGCAGCGGCTGGTACGCCTAATCTGCGACTCCTGCAAGAAAAAGGTTTACTATCCTCCCGAGGTGCTGGAAAGCAGCGGACTCGATCCGCAAGTTTGGGGCAGCGTGCCGTTCCATGAAGGGGAAGGGTGCATGGAGTGCTCCGGCACCGGCTTCCGCGGCCGCACCGCGATCCACGAACTGCTGGACCTGACCGACCGCATCCGGGAAATGATTCTGGAGAGGCGCCCAACTTCGGAGATCCGCCGCGCCGCCCGCGAGGAAGGTATGCGCTTCCTGCGCGAGTCCGCGCTGGCCAAGGTGAAGGCCGGGATTACCACCCTGAAGGAGATCAACAAGGTCACCTTCATCGAGACGACGAGATAATGAAGTTTCACGTTTCGCGTTTCACGTTTCGAGTCGCCTGATGGCGCTGCGCTACGTGAAACTTGAAACGTGAAACTTGAAAAGTGAAACTATGCCAACGCTCACCAAATCGACGGCCCGTCCGCATCTGGCGTGCGAAGTGGCGGCCGACCGCGTGGTGGCGGCGCGCGCTTCCGTCGCCGGCCGCGTCGAGCTCTGCGCCAGCCACTCGCTGCCGGCGGGCGCTGTGGTGCCCAACCTGGGCAACGTCAACGTCCTGGACGGGCAGGTGCTGCGACTGGCCATTGCCGAGGCCCTGGCGGCGGTGCAGGACCGCTCGCGCGACGTGATCGCCGTGCTTCCCGACGCGGCCGTCCGCGTGGTCATGCTGGATTTCGACACTCTGCCCGACAAGCAGCAGGACGCCGAAGGCGTGGTCCGCTTCCGCCTGAAGAAATCCCTTCCCTTCAACGTGGACCAGGCGGCGCTTTCCTACGAGGTCCGCCACATGAACGGGCACGTGAAGGTGCTGGCTGCGGTCTCACCGCAGGCGGTGCTGGAGGAGTACGAGTCGGCGTTCCGCGATGCCGGTTACAGTCCCGGGGTGGTGGTACCCTCCATGCTGGCGGCGCTGGGCCTGGTGGACACCGGCGCTCCTGCCCTGGTGGTGAAGGTGGATTCGGTCAGTATCAGCGTGGCGGTGGTGGACCAGAATGAACTGCGCCTGCTGCGCACGCTGGAAAACGCCAGCGGCGCTGGCGTGAACGGAGCCCAGATCGCGGCCGACGTTTATCCCTCGGTCGTCTTCTACGAAGACACTTACGGAGCTAAGGTGGAACGCGTGTTGGTGGGCGGGTTGCCCTCGATGGCCGATATCACCTCGGCGCTGGAGGCGCAGATCGGCTTGCGCGTCCAGAGCCTGGTCACCGGACGCCATCTCAAGGACAAGGAAGGTCGGCGCCGGCTTCGCTGCTGGCGGGAGTTTTGGGAGCACTGGTGGCCTGAAGATGCGTAGCCGGATCAATCTCGCAAGCCAGCCCTACGAGGACGCGCAGCGCTTCTACCTGCAGTGGTTCGGGCTGTTGCTGGCGCTGGCGGTAATCACCGCCTTGCTGATCACCCTGGTGGTGAGGTCGCACCGCGCCTCCCGCGACATCGCCCGCAAGGTGGCGCAGGAACGCAGCCAGATCGCGGAGATCGACCGCGAGCGCGCCGCCGCCGAGGCCATCCTCAACCGGGTGGAGAACCGCGACGTCCGCGACAAGTCGCGCTTCCTCAACGCCCTGATCGTGCGCAAGGCCTTCTCCTGGACCCAAGTCTTCTCCGACCTGGAAAGGATCGTGCCGCCGCGGGTGCGCATCGTCTCCATCCATCCCGAAGTGAACCTCAGCAGCCAACTGGAGATCCACCTGGAGGCCATCGGCGATTCGCGCGAGAAGGCCAACGAACTGCTCCGCCACATGGAGGAGTCGCCCACCTTCCGCGAGGCGCAGTTGCGGGTGGAGCGCCCTACCGAGGGTTCCGGCAGTTCGATCGACTTCACCATCGTGGCCCAGTATGTTCCTCAGCTACACAAGGAGAACCGCTGATGGCGAACCTGCGCAAGGCACGCAAGCGGTTTACCGCGGCCGCCATCATCCTGGCAGTGCTGGGTGTGGCGGCGGTGGGCTTCCTGCTCTCGCCGCTGAGCCGCTCGCGCAGCGAACGGGAAGCGGAGTGGGCGGAGGCGCGCCGGGAGCTCCAGACCAAGAAGGCCGACGCCGTCCCCCTGCGCGGCATGGACAAGAAGCTGGATCTGGCGCGGCAGGAGATTGCCGCCTTTTACAAAGACCGCTTCCCCTACCAGTACTCCGCCGTATCCAGCGAGTTGGGCAAGGTGGCGAGCCAGACCGGCGTCCGCGTGTCGCAGATTGCATACGATCCCAAGCCGGCGGAGGTTCCCAACCTGCAGCAGGTGATCATCAACGCCAATCTGGACGGCGATTACCTCCAGGTGGTGAAATTCATCAATGCCCTGGAACGCGACCGCATGTTCTTCATGGTGGACAGCCTTACGCTGGCCCAGGAGCAGGGCGGCATGGTGCGGCTGCAGGTCAAGCTGGAAACTTATCTGAGGACCGAGAAGGCATGAAGCTGGGCGCAGAAAACCGGACCAAGCTCATCGTGCTGGCGGTGCTGGCCGTGGGGACGGTGCTCTCGGTGGGTTACATGTTTAACTCCCTGGGCGGCGGGCCGCCGCAGGTGGTCGCCGTCCCGGCCTCCCGCGGCAATGCCACAGCGCAGCCATCGCGTCCAGGGACTCGCGGACCCGCGATTGCCATCGCCGCCAGCAGTCTCGATCCCGAGTTGCGCCTCCCACTGCTGGAGTCCAGCGAGGGCACCAAGTACGAAGGCTCGGGACGCAACATCTTCGTCCCGGGGATGGAAGACATTCCGCACCCGATCGCGCCGGGCATGCCGGGGGGCAAGCCGCTGCCACCACAGC
>JBIOFT010000212.1:0-5362 GCA_044447375.1 Terriglobales bacterium
CCCCAGAAAACCCGCGCGCCCCACGGATGATAACCCCAGGCATAAAACCCCGGGTGATACCAAAAACCTGGGTGATAGCCGTAGTAGGCATGACCGTGCCAGTTGTAGCCGCGATAGACGCCGACGCGGTAGTGGCCGTGGTCATAGTAGGTACGCGAATAGTAGGAATGGCCGCCGCGATTGACGTAGGACCGCTGCACGTATCCGCCATTCCGTCCCGTGTTCACCACGCGCGCTCCGTTGTGTTCACCCACCACGGTGCGCCCGCCGTGGACCCCATGGTCAATGTGCATGCCGTTGCGATCCACCGAACGAATCTGTCCGTTGGAACGAATGCTCGCGGTGCCGCCACCCTTCAGAGAAACGTTCCTGGTTCCTGCCGGCGCATGTCCGCCGGCCGCCGTGTGCCCGCCGGCCGCCGTGTGCCCGCCGGCCGCCGCATGCCCGCCGGCCGCCGCATGCCCGCCGGCCGCCGCATGTCCGCCGGCCGCCGCATGCCCGCCGGCCGCCGCATGCCCGCCTGATGCCGCATGTCCACCTGACGCCGCATGCCCACCTGACGCCGCGTGTCCGCCTGACGCCGCATGTCCGCCTGACGCCGCATGCCCACCCGCCGCCGCGTGTCCACCTGACGCCGCGTGCCCGCCTGACGCCGCATGCCCGCCCGCGTGCTGCGCTGGGGCCGCGTGCGACGCCGACCTGCTCGGAGCGGACTTGTGCGCGGGGGCTGACTTTTCTGGAGGTCCACCAGCCGAAGCAACTGCGGTTACGCTGAGAACAACCAGCAATATGGACCAGTTCTGCAGGACGCACTTCTTTATGTCGCTCAAATTCATAGCCACTCCTGTTAGGATACGAAGCTCTTCGTCACAAACCCACCTGCGAAAAATAAGTTTCGTCCAGTCTGCACTCGATCAGATTGGCCTCTTCGAAGAGAGCTCCTCGGTGCGAGCGGCGGATGGGCCACATCGGAAGTATAACGCGGGTTTCTCTCTAAACGTCGATTGAATCAATCTGTGGGCGCGCCACTTCTCGCGCTTCGCGACTCTTAGTCTGGTGGTTCCTGCGCGGCACGGGTCAGAGATGGAATCACACCGTCTTGGCGCTGGCCTTTAACACGCTGGGGTCCGCGGGCGGAGCACTGGCTGGCTCGGAGACCGGCGATTTCAAACACAGGGCCACGGCTTCCGCCATGCTTTGGCATTCCTGCTGCTTCAAGGTGAGCCAGTTGGCAAAGGTAGCCCTCTCCCGCGCTACGCCCTCCATGTTGCGGCCGATGCGTGCCGTGTAATGGGCCTTGATGCTCTCCAGTTCCGCCTGAATCTTTACAACTTCTTCCGCCTTCCTTGCCCACTCGGCTTCCACCTGCTTCCTCTGCTCGGTTTCGTGGGAATCCAGGGCATCCTGACGCGCTTTGGCGTCCCTCTGTACCTGGTCGAATGGAATGCCGGCCGCGTCGAGAGCCATCAGCACTGCGGCCCGCTTCATTTCCTTCGATAACTCGCGGATGTACTCGCTGTGCAGCATCTCGACCACTTTGTGAATGCTGTATCCCCTCCGCGGATTCATGATCCCGGCAGCGCGGTAAATATCTTCCATGGGCGACAGATCGACTTGGAAGTCTGGGACCTCTCGTGCGGAACGCACCGGAGCCTTTTGCGTGGGTGGAGTTAGGTGGGGCATAAGATTCTCCTTCTTGCTATTGCCGTTGCTGTTTCCGTTGCTGCTGGTTGCGCCGTTTCCTGAGCCGCTTGCGCTGAGGCCCTCCTGCTGCTTGCGCCATAGTAGTTCGAGCCAATTGCATCGCATAGGTTTCCTTTCCTTGCCCGCTTGCTTTGGAGGCTGTTTGGTTTGCAGTTCAGTCCGCCGAAGAGGATCGAAGTATCGAGGCCGCGAGCGCCGACTGTCCCCTTCGTCGATCTCGTGACCAACGATTTCGTGACTAACCCCGCGCGCAGGCGCGGTCGAGCTTGCGATGCGTACGTTGGGAGCACTCTCCACTTGCCGCTCGACGGTTTTCTGCTCGACTGTGGGAGCTTCGTTCGGCTTGCTCTCTGGCCGCTCCGGCAGGCTTTGGGCTGTGACTGTCGAAACCGCGGGATCGCTGCTTCTCACGCTTTTCTGCGGTGGGACATCGCCGGGGCCAGGGCGATTGGGGATCGGACTCTTCGTGGTATCTCGCTGAATACCTATCAGATATTGCCTGCCCTCGGGGCGGCAGTACCGGACCGTGCCGGAGAAGTGCTCGAGGCGCCACTGAATTCTCAGCTTTGATCCGACCAGGATGGGTGTCTTGACCCGAATGCATGCCCCGCCGGCGGACTTGTCTTCCATGCACGCCGAGACAGTCTGCAAAGTTCCAACTGGGTGCTCCCACGACGCTTCCACCAGGGTCATCACGGGCGTCCGGAACTCGGTCGTCAGTCGCGTCCGGAACTTGGTCACAACAGCGCTCATGCCATATGTATCGGCAGGAAGGTGAATTAGTCCAGAATTTTGGTAGGTGTCCCGATTGAGCGGGGTTTGCTGAACGATCCCGTTTCTGGAAAAGAAAATGGGAAAACAGCTTGACATGCTCACTAGTGTTGTAGTTAACTATAACAGTGCTCTGGTTCATCTGCGCTCATCGACGTCCGAGAATAAGCCTGCCGCGAGAGCGCAGAAGAACTGAACTTCTTGAGGAGAATGAAACATGAAATCCCTTGGTTGTGTGCTGTCCGTTGTGCTGATGTCGCTCTCCACCTTGGCTTTCGCGCAGTCCGACGCGCAAGAGACCTCCCTGGCTCCTGCGCTGTCCGAGGCGCAGAAGTCCTTCGCAACCATCAAAAGCCTGGCGGGAGAGTGGGAAGGCCCCGTTACCGTCCAAGAGATGCCGGAGATGTCAGGCGGCAAGCCGATGCACGTCTCGCTGCGGGTTACGTCCCGGGGAAACGCGCTCGTGCATGAAATGCAGGAAGCAGGAACGCTGTTGGACGCGACCAAGTACGACCATCCGGTTACGATGTTTTACCTGGACGGAGAGCAGCTCACGCTGGTTCACTATTGCGACGCGGGAAACCGGCCGCGCATGACGGGCAAGATGTCGCCCGACGGTAAGAGGGTCGAGTTCGAGTTGAAGGACATCAGCGGGAGCACGGAGGAACACATGCACCATTCGGTGTTCACCCTCATCGACGCCAACCATCACACCGAGGATTGGACGTTCATGATGAAGGATAAGCCGATCCACGCGCACTTCGACCTGCACCGGACCAACTAAGGCGCGCGGTATCTCTGGTAAGGTCTGGTAAGGCCTACGTGGAAAACCGATGGATCGTGAGTGGAACGACAGTCAGCCGATTTACCGCCAGCTTCGCGACCGCGTCGTCGCCATGATACTCGACGGCGTGCTCAAGGAAGGCGATCCGCTCCCCTCCGTGCGCAACGTCGCGGCGGAGTACCGGGTGAATCCGCTCACGGTCCTGAAGGGCTACCAGCAACTGGTGGACGAGGGGCTGGTTGAGACCCGGCGAGGCCGCGGCATGTTCATCAATGCCGGCGCACGCGGTCTGTTGCTGCAGGGCGAACGGCAGAAATTTCTGGGCGAAGAGTGGCCCAGGATCCACGCAACCATTCAGCGGCTCGGCCTGAAGGCGGAAGAACTGCTGAACGGCTCGCGGCCATCGTCGAAGGCCGCGCCGTCGAAGCCCGCGAAGCCGAATCCCCCCAAGGAGGAGCGCTGAAACCATGCCCTGCATAGAAGCACGCGGCCTACGGAAGGCGTTTGGCACAACCATCGCGTTGGACGGCGTGAATTTGCGTGTCGAGGAGGGCCGTATTCTCGGGCTCATCGGTCCCAACGGAGCGGGTAAGACCACGGCGCTCAACGCGATTCTCGGCCTCACCCCATATCAGGGACAACTGAACGTGCTCGGACGCGATCCCTGGACCGAGCGCGATTTGCTGATGCGGGATGTCTGCTTCATCGCCGATGTCGCCGTGCTGCCGCGCTGGATACGGGTATCGCAGGCACTCGACTACGTCGCCGGCGTGCACCCGCGCTTCGATCGCGCGAAGGCGGAGGGTTTTCTTGCCAAGACCACGATCCGGCTGGCCAGCAAGGTCCGGGAATTGTCGAAGGGCATGGTGACCCAGCTGCACCTCGCTCTGGTCATGGCGATTGACGCGAAATTGCTGGTGCTGGACGAGCCGACGCTGGGCCTCGACATCCTGTATCGCAAGCAGTTCTACGATTCGCTGCTGAACGACTACTGCGACCGCAGCCGCACCATCGTGGTGACGACACATCAGGTGGAGGAGATCCAGAACGTGCTCACCGATGTCATGTTCATCGACCGAGGCCGCATCGTATTCGATTGCAGTATGGAAGAAATCGAGGCGCGCTACCTGGAAGTGATGGTGCATCCCGATCAGGTCGCAGCGGCACGGGCGCTCAAGCCGATGCACGAGCGCCAGGGGATCGGTCGCAGCATCCTGCTGTTCGACGGCGTCGATCGCCAGCAACTTGCCGGGCTCGGCGAGGTGCGCACGCCCAGCGTCGCCGACTTGCTCGTTGCCGTGATGGGCGATCGATCCCGCCAGGGACAAGGAGCCGGACAATGAGCACTCCCGCGAACGCGATATCCGAGGCCCCGATGGCGGCGAACATCTCGCCCATGCAGCGCTTTTGCTGGTCCGTGCGCCGCGAGTTGTGGGAGAACCGCTACCTTTACCTCGCGCCGCTCGCGGTCGCGGCGCTGATCGTGGTGGGTTTCGCACTCGGCCTGGTTCACCTGCCCTACAAGTTGCGCGCCGCCTCGGCGCTCGACGCCATGCAGCAGGAGCGCATCGAGCAGCCGTACACCTTTGCCGCGCTGCTGCTCATGTTCACGACCTTCCTCGTCTCGATGTTCTACTGTCTCGACGCGCTGTACGGCGAGCGTCGCGATCGCAGCGTCCTGTTCTGGAAGTCGCTGCCCGTCTCCGACCTGACCACCGTCCTCGCCAAGGCGAGCATTCCGTTCGTCACGATTCCGCTGCTCACCTGGGTCATCACCGTGGTGACGCATTCGATCATGCTATTGCTGGCCGGCGGCAGTCTGCTGGGAACCGGCCTCAGCGTGTGGTCCCACGTGTCGTTTCGGCAGATGGAGTGGATCCTCTTTTACCACCTCGTCGTGGGTCATGGGTTCTGGTACGCGCCGTTCTGGGGATGGCTGCTGCTGGTCTCCGCCTGGTCGCGCCGCGCGCCCTATCTCTGGGCCACGCTGCCCCTGCTCGCCGTCGGCCTGGTCGAGAAAATCGCCTTCAACACGTCGCACTTTGGCGACTGGCTCGCATATCGCTTCATGGGCGGCCCAGAAGTCATGTCGCCTCACAACAC
>JBIOFT010000213.1:0-5309 GCA_044447375.1 Terriglobales bacterium
ATGCTGGGGTGTGACCTGGGGAGCTTTTCCGTGCTTTTGCAGCCACGCTGCGCTTTGCCGCTTGCTCTCGGCAAGATCATCGCTGCTCATGTATGGGGCCACTTCCGCCAGTTGTTCCTGGCTGACTGGGTTGCCCTGCGCCGCCGCGATGCTCGACCACATGTAGGCTTTCACGTAATCGCGCGGCACGCCCCGTCCAGTGAAGTAGAGCGATCCCAGCATGCTCTGCGCGCCCACCTGCCCCTGCTCGGCGGCCTTGGCGAACCACTCAGCGGCCTCGACATCGCTGTGTTGAGTGCCTGTGCTGTCTGCGCGCAGGTACAAGGAGCCAAGCTGGAACTGCGCTTCGGGATCCCCTTGCTCAGCGGCCTGTGCCAGTGAATTCAGGGCCTCTGCCTGCGGTCGTCCTTGCGCCGGACTGGCGGCCGCCTCAGGCGGTTGTCGCCGGGCTGAATAAATCGTGACTCGAGCAGCCCATCCCAGTACGCCCACCAGGACCACGAGCACTGTCGCGATCCCGAGCCGCCGCAATCGAGCTCGGATGCGCTCGCCGCGTTCCTCTCGTTCCCGCATCTCTTGCTCGGGGCCGGCCTCGTCCAGCCACGATGATGACGTGTCTCTCGTCTTCGCCCGGGCAAGTGCGGAGCCAATCAACCGGGACACACGCTCCAGCGTGGCTTCGTCCGCCTGTCCAAACCTCCCCGTCGTGGCTGAAAATGCCTCGAGGATTGCTGAGAGCTTGCCGTTTTCGAAAATGGGCACGGCCACGACCGAGCGGATGCCCAGCGCTCGGGCCCCTTCATTATTCACCCGGGGATCTTCTTCAGCATTGTCACAGCGGACTGTCTGGCCCGTGCGGACGCATTCCCCCGCTACACCTGAACTCGTGTCCACCGGGGTGCCGACGCTGGGCACGTTCTGCCCGCTGGTAGCCCGGCATGAGATTACCTTACCGTTGGAGATGGCCACCACGACGCCACTGGCTCCTGTCAGCGACCGCGTCTCGTCCGCACATTGGACAAGCAACGTGTCGAGCGGCACGTTTGGGTCCGCCATCAGGCCAGAAATCGTGCCCATCGCCGACAATTCTTTGCTTTCAGGTAACGAGGATGGCGGATCGGGCCGCGGGTTGAAGTAACTGCTTTTAATCGGCCGCGTCATCTGGCGCCTGCGGATCTGCGCGCAAAGCTCACGTATACATGGACTTCTCGTAGTCTGACCTGCCGGCACGGGAATGTCAATCGCGTGCGCCACCCGCGTGAGGTGAGCCGTTTCGGCGCCGGTATTGGCACGTGTAGAATATGTACGCGCACTCAGTCAGCCGCATGGTAGACATCCACTGTCACATCCTGCCCGAGGTGGACGACGGCCCAAAGTCCTGGGAAACGACCCTGGAAATGTGCAACTTGGCGGAACAGCGTAGCCAACAAACCGGCCCTGGTCGAACACAATCCACGCGCCATCGTTGCCCGGTCAGAACCTGCCTTATTTCCCTTTCCTGAGCATCAATCGTTAGTTTGCGCCAGAGGTCGGCATGGCCGGAGAGGCCGGCATACTTCGGCGCGGCACCAAAACGAAACAGGCACGTTGTCCAACAACGTGCCTGTTTCGAGAGGAGTCTATCGACAGGGTGCCTAGTGGCACGGGTTACTGCCGTCAGGGCTGACGCAGCTGCTGCTGCGGGTCGTTAGATAGACGATAACTCCCGCTCCAGCACCAGCAGCGACGGCGATAAGAACGGCAGCACCGCCCTTTGAGCTGCCCTGTGGGGTCGGCGGCGCCGAGCGAGGCTTTGGGTTATCGTCGTCGGCAAAGGCTACGGTCATCACCTTGCCTTGCGGGACGAGGGTCTCCCCTTCTTTGTCGACGACCTTGACTGCGCCCAATTCAGCGGTAACGACTAAATTGTTCTGCACCTGGACAACGCGGTAGTCCGTCTCGACGGCTGCAGCCGGGACGACGCTCACATGACCATGACGCGCTGCCATGCTCTTGCTCGTCATGACCGATGCGCCCCCGCCTTGTAATACGAAGGAGTTGCCTTCGTAGAGAACGGTTGACTCCGGGTCCACGACAACCGAGCTGCCATTTAGCACGAGATTCGCTGCAGAACTCTTCCCTGTGGTCACCCGGTCCCCTGAAAACACAGCAGAAGACTCCGGCGCCGGCACACCATTCAGCAGTACAGCTCCCCTGGTATATGCCATGGCAGCTGGATTCACTGCCAGCAGGGAGGCAGGCAGAAGGACTACCAGCAGGGTGGCGATCGCACTCCGAGTGATTTTGATCATCTCCGCCTCCGTGATCGAATTCTAGTTCAGGCTTGGTTGCAGTGTCAACAGGTGTGCAGGGGGGGCTCCTCCCCATCACCCAGAGCCCTTTCCCAACAACGACATTCAGCTCTGCGCCGTGCATATGCAGCGCAATGCCAAAACCCATCGCCACAAAACCGATGCCGCCGAGTTTCAACAGCGCGGCGCGCCATCAAATCTTCCTGGAACCTGGAGGTCGCCAACCAGCAGTTCGAACAGCTCTGCGACCGCTTTGCCAACTTCATCGCCGAGCTGCGCAAAAAGCGCCAGTATTACTTGGCTTTCCTCAATTACCCCGAATCCATCCGTCGTTCTGTGTCCACCACCAATGTCGTCGAAGCCGTCAACGGTCAGCTCGAAATCATGTGCCGCAACAGTGGCGGCTACTTCCATTCCGAGGACGTCTTAAAGCTGAAGCTTGGCCTGGCCGTCTCCTCGCTGGAATAAGGCCGATGGAAAAGTCCGGGTCGGTCGATCTGTTCCGCAATGCTTCCAATCCCGTTTCGAGGCTGCACTCTGAATCCAGTCTCGGCGGCCAGCAGAGCCTCCCTGCCGAGCTTGTTCTCGTGGTCGATCAGGGGGGTGGAGTTCAAAGTATCCGTTGTTGTACCGCTCGGCTACCCGAGTCCGTAGAAGCCCAACAGCTTGCGAACGTCCACGTCATACGCCAGCGACAAGGCGTAGAGGCAGTAAATGTTCGGCGTTCGACCGTTGGTTTCGATCTCGCACAGACGGCTCCTCGGCACACGAAGTCGGGGATCGCGACGGAGCCGCGCGAGTTGCTGCGTCCGTTCCTGAACGTCGGCCAACGAAAGTTCTGCGCGTTGCCGTAGCTGTCGCAGCCGTCGACCTGCACTCTTCCTTCGCATCGGTCGCCGATTCTAACCTGTAGATCGCCCGCGTGATTGGACCAGACGAAAAATTACCCGTTCCGGTTTTCCGGCGATAGCTTTGGAGCCGGTGATCCGTCGCGTTACGGTCGCCTGTGCGGTGTCGCCGATTCCACGGCGCGAAGGGGCGACAGTCTTGTGAAGTTGGACGACTTTTGCAGCCGATGTTCGATCATCGTCAACTGCGCTGGGCCTGTGATGGCGCTGCAGGATCGCGTCGCACAAGCGGCCGTTCGCAAGCGGTGTCGCTACATTGATGCGGCTGGCATGGCATGTCGCTGGTAAAGGAACGCATGCTTCCTCATAGCCGAGAAATTGAAAATTTGGGATTGTCGTTCATCATCTCGACCGGATGGATGCCTGGCATCAGCTAACGCCTGCCCGTTTACGCAGCCGCGCAGGCGAGGGCCAGGATGGATACGATCGAGTCGTTGACGGTGTATTTCAGCGACTCTGGCGAGTGGTCCACGAATGCTTTGCGCGACGGTGCCTGGTTTATATGTCAGTCAGTGACCTGCCCCCCGTTTTTAGTCCACTCGTAATGTGACAGTCTCCGGGTTTGAGTTAGCGAGCATAGCACTCGCAGGTTCCGTCTCGCCGCCGCCGAGGCTGGGGGAAAGTGGGAAACGCGCAGCGTTTTCCAAGCGGGCGCAGCCCGCGTCTTTTCCACAGCCCGTCGTCGCCGCGTTTTGCGCGAACTCCTCAGGGGTCCGATAGCCGAGCGCCGAGTGCGGGCGGGTCTGGTTGTAGTCCTGCTTCCATTGCCCGATTTTGTCCCTGGCATCAGACAGATGGGTGAACCAGTTCTCGTTCAGACACTCGTCGCGGAAGCGCCCATTGAAGCTCTCCACGAAGCCGTTCTCCATCGGTCGCCCAGGTTGGATCGTGTGCCACTGAAGGCCCTGTTCATAGGCCCACTGGTCGACGGCGCGACTCATGAACTCGGGTCCGTTGTCGCTGCGGATCTTCCGCGGCAGTCCGCGCCGCGCTTTCAGCTCCTCCAGCACGCGCACCACGCGCCCGCCACCGAGCGAGGTGTCCACCTCAATCGCCAGGCATTCGCGCGTGTAGTCGTCCACGATGTTTAACGTGCGGAACCTTCGACCTGAGCTGAGTGCATCGCTCATGAAGTCCACCGACCACACCTGGTTCGCCGCCGTGGGCTGGGCCAGCGGCTGGCGCACGCCCGAGCGCTTCCGCCCCCGCTTGCGCCTCAGTCCCAGCTTCTCCTCCACGTACAGCCGGTACACGCGTTTGTGGTTCACCGGCCAGCCTTCACGCAGCAGCAGCACCTGCAACCGCCGGTAGCCGAACCGCCGCCGCTCTTCGGCCAGCTCTCGGAGCCGCACCCGCAGTCGCCGGTCTTCTGGCCGCCGCCTCCGATACCGACACGTTCCACGATGCATGGGAGTAAAAAGAAAAGTTGTGTCAAGGAAGGATCCAGCAGCAGTCGGCGTTGTGGGAACTGTGAACCGAAGGTTCAAGGAGCTGTGGGAAAAACCGCTTCTCGGTTTTTCCAGATCGCTGATGCCCCACGGCGTGCGTGCACGGTTGAATAGTAGGCGCCGCCGTTGCGAAAGATAGCCTTCCGGCAATTCGAGTCCAGCAGGAAGTAAGGGCGGTCGCATTTCCTGTACCGGCAGCGACAGATGCGATGCTTCAGGTCGCTGTGCATGATTCCCACCATGACACGTGCGGCGTCAGAAAAGTACGCCGCGCGTCCGCTTCCGCGTGCACCTGGGGCTCTACACAGTCTGGCTTGACACCTAGAGTCGCCATCGGGCGTGGTCCTCGGTCCAGCTAAGCAGGAACGGCGGCGGCTACCTCGAGCCGCGTGCCCGCGCGCTGGAATGCGATCACCTTCTCCACGATCTGGTCCACGTCGATGGTCGGCCGCCACCCGAGGAGCTGGCTGATTTTGGTAATGTCGGGCACGCGCCGCGGCATGTCCTCGAAACCTTTTTCGTAGGCCTGGTCGTAGGGCACGTGAACGATCTCGGACGAGCCGCCGGCTTTCTCCTTCACCAGCAGCGCGAGCTCGTTGATGGTGATCTCGCGCCCGCCGCCAATGTTGAACACTTCTCCCACCGCGCCGGGATGGTCGGAG
>JBIOFT010000214.1:0-5281 GCA_044447375.1 Terriglobales bacterium
ATCTATAAGTTTCGGGTGTATATCATCGGGGACATTCTTGGGGGGTGCGGCTATGGAGCGGGTGCGTTTCATCACCCATCGCGGCAAACGGGTGCTTCTCATCGACCATACCAGCAGCACGCCCGAAGAGTTGCGGTGCACGATGGATGAAGTCGAGCGCGTCATCGGGGCCGAACCGCCCGATTCGCTGCTTACGCTCAGCGACTTCACCAGCACGCAGTTCGACCGGGACTCGGCGGATCGCATGAAAGTGGTCGCCACCCGGGACCGCCCGCACGTCCATCGCGCCGCCCTGGTGGGTACGGACAGTATCCCGGAAGTGATCTATCGGGCGCTGGAGTCGTTTTCCTCGCGGCACTTCCCCAAGTTCAAAACGCGGGAAGAGGCCCTCGACTGGCTGACCAGCGACGAGACGCCCGCAGCAAAACACCTGTAGCGCTGGATCAGTGCTGGTGCGCGCGGTCCGTGGCGTCCGGGTTGCCGTCCGGCTCGTTATTCCGCCGCCAGTTCTCCATGTGCTCCGCCGGAGCCGGCGTGGGCTCCGCGGGCGGCTGGCCGGCCTTTACGTCCGTCATGTAGCCGCCTTTGCAGATGACGGTCCCGGGAACCGTGGGGTCGGCGTTGGAGATCCTCACCTCGCCTTCCAGACATATGAAATGAGTGGTGCCTGGGACCGAAGCATCGGCGCCGAAATCGGTTCCGATCACGCCCGCGACCGCTGTTGCCGTGCGCAGCTCGAAGCGCTGCCCTGGTTGATTCGCAAGCCGCATGCGAACCTTGCCGTAGGCCAGTTCGAGCGAGCTCTGGCTCGAGGCCGCGGCCCGTTGCACCACGCGCATCTCCGACTTCGGACCCACCGAGATCAGCGACTGGTCAACCAGCATCACGCGGACCCGTCCCTGTTCGCCGGTGCGCAGCAGGTCGTTCCAGGAAACGTCGGCTCCCTTCGCCGCCGGGAGCTCGGCGGCGCTGCGCTGGATGGTCGCCTGCGGCAGCACCGCATCGACGGCGCCGGCCTTCTGCGCTTCCGCCACGGCGCCGGCCAGCAGCGCCAACACAAGACCGCATCGAATCGTCCTTATGCTCATTTCGTTTTTCAGCCTCCCTGAGAGCGTGCAAGCGCTCGGCGCGATACAATAGCACGCTCTCCGGGAGGGAAATCGATGATCCGACTGCGCAACTGTGCCGTGATTTTCGCCGCCATCGCTGTCTGCTCCGTGCTCGCCTGCGCCCAGCAGGACAAGAGCAAACGTCCCAGCCCGCCGGGATCGGCCGAGTGCCAGTTCGCCGGCGGCAAGACGGTGCACATCGACTACAGCCGTCCTTCCGTCAACGCCCGCAAAATCTACGGCAGCCTGGTGCCCTACGACAAAGAGTGGCGCACCGGCGCCAACGAAGCCACCACGTTCGTCGCCAGCACCAGCCTGGAGGTCGGAGGCGCCAAGGTCCCGGCCGGCAACTACACGCTGTTCACCGTCCCATCGCAGAAGCAGTGGACGCTCATCATCAGCAAAAAGACCGGCGAATGGGGCATTCCTTATCCCGGCAAGAGCGAGGACTTGGTGCGCGTCCCCATGCGGTCCCAGGAACTATCGAGCCCGGTGGAGCAGTTCACCATCTCCTTCGAGCACACCGCACCGGAAGCCTGCACGCTGCGCCTGGACTGGGCAACCACCCGCGCCGAGGTGCAAGTCCGCGAGCAGAAATAGTTGGGCTGCGAAATGCTCGTTTTGTTGATTTCGCTGAGTGTGGCGCTAACTGTGGCGGCGGTCCTTCTTCTTGGCATCTACCTTGTTAGGCGAGCAAGAGGTTGAGTTGAACGCCTTCCTCAAGGGGACTAGACTCTTCCTGTCCTCATAGCGCTCGTGCCGGGAGGTGGCCATGCCGGTTTACGATTACGTCTGCAACGACTGCCACAAGAGCTTCGAATTGGTCCTAACCCTGAGCGAACACGACAAGGACAAGATCGTCTGTCCAAAGTGCGGCAGCAAGAAGGTGGAGCAGGAGATGGCCGAGTTCTTCGCCGTGACTTCAAAGAAGAGCTGATTAACCGCCGAGACGCCGAGAGCGCCGAGGGCAAAACAAAAAGCCTCGGATCGCTCCAGGGCTTCTTCGATTTGACTCGGCTCGGCGTTCTCTGCGTCTCGGCGGTAGGACTTTAATCTGCCGCGGCTGGCTGCTGTTTCGGCTTCCAGCGCAGAATGGGCTTGCGCGCGGCCGTCACCTCGTCCAACCGGGAGACGCGCGTGGTGTGCGGCGCCTCCAGCACTAGTTTCGGGTCCTTCTCGCACTCCTCGGCGATCGACCGCATGGCGTCGATGAACAGGTCCAGCTTCCTTGGACTCGCTCTCCGTGGGTTCGATCATCAGCGCCCCGTGCACGATCATCGGGAACGAGACCGTGTAGGGGTGGAAGCCGTAGTCGATGAGCCGCTTGGCGATGTCGCCGGTCTTGATGCCGTTCTTGTTCTGCAGATGGTCGCTGAACACCACCTCGTGCATGCTGGGCGTCGCGTACGGCAGATCGTAGCAGCCTTCCAGCTTTTTGCGGATGTAATTGGCGTTGAGCACGGCGTCTTCCGTGGTCTGCCGCAAGCCATCCGGACCGTTGGCCATGATGTACGCCAGCGCGCGCACCAGCATCCCGAAGTTGCCGTAGAAAGCGCGCACGCGGCCGATGGATCGCGGGCGGTCGTAGTCGAAGGCCAGCGCGCCGTTCGGTTTGGTGACGATCGCCGGCACCGGCAGAAACGGCTCCAGGATCTGCTTGCACACCACCGGCCCCGAGCCCGGACCGCCGCCGCCGTGCGGCGTTGAGAACGTCTTGTGCAGGTTCATGTGCATCACGTCCACGCCGCGGTCGCCGGGACGCGCCTTACCCACCAGCGCATTCATGTTGGCGCCGTCCATGTAGAGCAGCGCGCCCTTGGCGTGGAGGATCTCGGCGATCTTCGCAATCTCCTGCTCAAAAACTCCCAGCGTGTTGGGATTGGTGATCATCAGCGCGGCCACGTCTTCATTCGCCTGCGCCACCAGCGACGGGATGTCCACCATCCCGGCGGCGTTCGACTTCAGGTTCTCAACCGCGTAGCCGGCGATGGCCGCGGTTGCCGGATTGGTGCCGTGCGCCGAATCGGGGATCAGGATCTTCTTGCGCGGGTTTCCCTTCGATTCAAGATAAGCGCGGACTAACAAGATGCCGGTCAGCTCGCCGTGCGCGCCCGCCGCCGGCTGCAGCGTGATCGCGTCCATGCCGGTGATCTCGGTCAGACATTTGGAGAGCACCTTCATGATCAGCAGCGCGCCCTGCGAGATCTTCTCCGGCTGGTACGGGTGCGCGTCCGCCAGTCCTTCCATGCGCGATGCCACCTCGTTCACGCGCGGGTTGTACTTCATGGTGCACGAGCCCAGCGGATACAGGCCCGTGTCCACGCCGTAGTTCCAGGTGGAAAGCCGGGTGAAGTGGCGGATGATCTCGATCTCGCTCACCTCGGGCATGTTTCCTAGGTCGCTGCGAGCAGCCGCGCCGAGAGCTTTGGCGGGATCGGCTTCGGGCACGTCCAACTCCGGCAGCTTCCACGCGTACTTGCCGGGTGACGACTTCTCGAAGATCAGGCCCTCGTTCTGGTTGACGTGGGTGGTGGCTTTGCGGATGGGACTCATTGCGCCACCTCCTTCACCACCGCGTCGATCCGCGCCCGCGTTGTCGTCTCCGTGCAGCACCACAGGGCCGCGTTCCCCAGCTCGGGATAGAACTTCTTGAGCGGCAGTCCGCCCACGATCTTCTTCTCCAGCAGACGTTCGTTCATCACTTTGGGATCTTCCTTGGTCTGGACCACGAACTCGTTGAAGCGCGGCGCGCCACCGAACAGCACCTTGGCACGCTTGCCGAATTCCCCCGCGGCGTACGCTGCCTTGGAAAGATTATGCTTGGCCAGCTCTTTCAGTCCTTCGCGTCCGTACACAGTCATGAAGATGGTCGCCATCAGCGCCACCAGAGCCTGGTTGGTGCAGATGTTGGAGGTCGCCTTTTCGCGGCGGATGTGCTGCTCGCGGGTAGTTAGCGTCAGGCAGAAGGCGCGCTTGCCGTTCTTGTCGTGGGTCTCGCCCACGAGCCGGCCCGGCATCTGGCGCACGAATTTTTCTTTGGTTGCGATCACGCCGGCGTAGGGTCCGCCGAAGCCTGGCGGGACTCCGAACGATTGCGCTTCCATGCCTACGATATCTGCCTCGACCGGAGGCTTAACGATCCCCAGCGAAACGGCTTCTGAAATCATGACCACCAGCAGCGCGCCCTTGCGGTGCGCGATGTCGGCCGCAGCCGCCACGTCCTCGATGGTTCCGAAAAAATTTGGAGACTGGATCAGGACGCAGGCCGTCGCGTCGGTGACCGCCTGCTCCAACGCCTTCAGGTCCACGCGCCCGTTTTCGAGGAAGCCGACCGTCGTGATCGGCACGCCCTGATGGCGAGCGTACGTGACCAGCACCTCGCGGTACTCGGGATGCACGCTGCGCGCCACCACCGCCCCGCGCCGTCCCGTCACCCGCGCCGCCATCATCACCGTCTCCGGCGTGGCGGTGGAACCGTCGTACATGGAGGCGTTGGCCACCTCCATGCCGGTCAGCTCGCAAATCATGGTCTGGAATTCGAAGATGGCCTGCAGCGTTCCCTGCGCCAGTTCCGGCTGGTAGGGCGTGTAGGCGGTGAAGAATTCGCCGCGGGAGATGAGCGAATCGATCAACACCGGGCGGTAGTGATGGTACACGCCCGCGCCCAGAAAAGACGTGTAGCCGGCGCCGTTCTCCGTCGAGCGCTGGCGGAAATAATCGACGATCTCCGATTCCGCGAAGGCGCGTGGCAGGTTGAGGTCGCCCTTTACGCGGAAGTCGGCGGGAATAGGCGCGAACAGGTCATCAATGGTGCGAGCGCCGATCTCGCGCAGCATGAGCTCGCGTTCGCTGTCGGATTTAGGAAGATAGCGCATGGATTTACCTGATTTGTAATTTGTAATTTGTAATTTCGTACGGCGCCACGCGGGTCCACCAGACGTGGTCGTGAGACGGTTTTTCAAAATTACAAATTACAAATTACAAATTACCAATCCCCTAGCCTCGCTCGGCCGCGTACTTCTCGTAGTCCGCCGACGACATCAGCTTGCCCGCCTCGCCTTTGTCCTTCAGCTTGATCTTGATCATCCACGCGCCGTAGGGGTCCTGGTTGACCTTCTCGGGGGCATTCGCCAGATCCTCGTTGATGGCGGTGACGGTGCCAGTGGTGGGTG
>JBIOFT010000215.1:0-5281 GCA_044447375.1 Terriglobales bacterium
GCTCGTTGTCGGGCACCAAGGCGGCTGCGGCCGCTCCGGCGGTCACGGTCAGCATGTCGCCCGCTTCCACTTCCGTAAAGGCCGGCCACACCCAGCAATTCACCGCCAGCGTAAGCGGGTCGACCAACACTGCCGTCACCTGGTCGGCGACCGGGGGGAGCATCACCGCCAGCGGCATGTACACCGCTCCTGCCGCCGCCGGCAGCTACGTGGTGAAGGCCATCAGCATGGCCGATAACACGGTGGCGGCGTCCGCCGCGGTTACGGTAACGGCTGGGGTCGTGGTTTCGATCTCGCCCACCTCGGCCTCCATCCTGACCAACGGCACACAGAAGTTCACCGCCACGGTTACCGGCTCCGGCAATACCGCCGTCACCTGGTCGGTGGCCGGCGGAAGCATCACCTCCAGCGGTCTCTACACCCCGCCGCCGAATACGACCGGGGCGTTCCGGGTGTTCGCCACCAGCGTGGCGGACACGACCGAGGAGGTATCGGTGATCGTCAACGTCACCGCGGCCCCGGTAGTCTCGGTGACGATGTCGCCCGTCTCCGCCTCCATGCTGACCAACGGCACCCAGCAGTTCACCGCCACCGTCAGCGGCTCCAGCAACACCGCGGTCACCTGGTCGGCGACCGGAGGCAGCGTTTCCGCCAGCGGTCTCTACACTGCCCCGAGTGCGGCCGGAAGCTTCACGGTGAAGGCCACCAGCGCGGCCGACAACACCAAATCGGCGTCGGCCACCATCACCGTCAGCGCGCCGGTGGTTGCGGTCACCATCTCGCCGAACGCGGCCTCAGTGGTGACCAATGCCACCCAGCAGTTCACCGCCACGGTTAGCGGCTCCAGCAATACCGCCGTCACCTGGTCGGCGACCGGAGGCAGCGTTTCCGCCAGCGGTCTCTACACCGCGCCGGGCGCCGCCGGAAGCTTCACGGTGAAGGCCACCAGCGCAGCCGACAACACCAAGTCGGCGTCGGCCACCGTCACCGTCAGCACCGCGCCGGTGGTGGTGGTCGCCATCTCGCCCACCTCGGCCTCGCTCCTGACCAGCGGTACGCGACAGTTCACCGCCACGGTCACCGGCTCCAGCAATACCGCCGTCACCTGGTCGGCGACCGGGGGAAGCATCTCCTCCAGCGGCCTCTACACCGCGCCCAATACCGCCGGAAGCTTCACGGTGAAGGCCACCAGCGCGGCCGACAACACCAAGTCGGCGTCCGCCACCGTCACCGTCAGCGCGCCGGTGCAGCACACGGTCACGCTGAACTGGACGGCGAGCACCTCCACCGTCTCCGGCTACAACGTCTATCGCAGCACCGTATCGGGCGGATCGTACACCCAGATCAACACCGCTTTGAATGCGTCCACCAACTATGTGGACAACACCGTCACCTCCGGCGCCACCTATTTCTACGTGGTGACCTCGGTGGATGCGAGCAATGTGGAGAGCGCCTTCTCCAACCAGGTGTCGGTGACCGTACCCACGCCTTAACGGTGCGCGCCTGCCCGCTGTTCTGAATTCGGAACAAAACTCCGAATTTCGGCCGCGGCAGGCGCGGCCCTGTTACAAGAGCCGGCATGCGACGCGTGCTGCTGCTCTCCGCCGCGGCGGTGATGGCCCTGATCCCCGCCGGCGCCGGTGTCTACGCCGCCTTCTTTCCCCGCCAAAGCCGCATTCTTCCCGTCGGGTTTTGGGTGCTCTGGCTGCTGGTTTCCCTGTGGGCCACCTTCTATGCGCCGGTGGTGGTGGATCGGCTGACCCCGCCATCTTTAGGCAGCCATCGGTGCGCTGCCTACGCGCGATGGGGCATTGCCCTGGGCATGATCAACATTGCCTGGAGCGTGGCCGAGATCGTGATACTGGGATGAGAGAAAAGCGGGATCCGACACACAGACAAGCTCAGCGTGACAGTCTATGGGTTCTAGGCCGTCCCCCAAATTTCACCCAGCACGCGCTGGAAATTCGTGCCCAGCACTTTTTCGATCACCGACCAGGGCTGGCCGCGGCGGGCCAGTTCCGTCGCGATGATCTGCATGTGATCCGGCCCATTCAGATCGGGCACAAAGGGATAACGATCCTCGCCCGGGGCGCCAATACCGAACTTTTTGCGGCGCGCAATGTCGGCGTCGAACTCGGCCTTCTGGGCGGGCGTGAGGACCACCTGCTGAATCGAGCCATCGGAACCGATCCCAACGTGATCCGCGCCGCACACCTTGAGGGCGTGCAGCAGATGGCCGAGCACATGCTCGCGGGTCGGCGCCGTGGGAGAGGCAACCAGGTAGGGCATGAGATACACGCCGAAGTAGCCGCCGCGATCCGCCAGGGATTTGAGAAGTTCGTCAGGCTTGTTGCGGGGATGCGAATAAACGGCGGCGCATCCCGCATGTGAAATCAGCACCGGCTTCGAGGAGGCGGCGATGGCTTCGGCCGTAGTGCGATATCCGCTGTGGCTCAGGTCGAGAGCGACTCCGAGTTCGTTCATCTTCTTGACCGCCGCTATCCCCGCGTTGCTCAACCCGGCATTTCCCGGCTCGAGACAACCGTCGCCAAAGGCACTGCGGTTGTTGTAGGTGATCTGCATGATGCGCACGCCCAGGTTCCGGAACATCTCGATGCGCTCGGGATCGTCCTCCAGAAACGTGGTGTACTGGAACCCTGGAATTATGCCGACCCGGTTCTCCCTCTTGGAGCGGGCGATATCCGAGTGCTTGCGAACAATTCCAAGCGCCTCAGGATACTTCTCCACCAGCGCTTGGAGCCATGCCAGGTTCTTGACCGTGCCCTCAAAATCCCGGTCCGACAGCGTGCAATTGACGGCTGTAATCCCCGATTGCCGAACCATGGCCACTGCTTCGGGGCCGGGAGATTTCTCTATATCGAGAAACGGACCACAGAGGGAATCCATAACGACAGCCCGCTTGTAAAGTTCAGTGACATCGGCCGCGGCACTTGGGCGCGGGCCCGCGAACAGACGGGAAGCAAGCAGCGTTGCGGCAGAGAGCTTGAAAATAGAAACGGAGAATTCTCGGCGATTCAAGACGCGGCTCCCCACGGCAGCGATCGGGAGGCCGGATTATACAACCCGGCTGCGGGACATCCCTCCGGCCCCTAGTGTCGGCCGAAGACCAGCGCCGAGAAGGTGAAAGTGTCGGTGTCTTCGTCCTGCCATGCCTTGGGCGAAAGACCCGCCTTCACCCCTGCCCTTCGGGAAGTCCGCCGGGCGTGCTATCCCGAAAAAATCTTGACTTGCCGGGACGCTCTGGCGGCCGCTGAAACCATGGACTCCATTCGCCGGCTCGAATCGCGTGCCGGCGCGGCTCACTGGACTGCCTGGCACAACCTACCGCTTACTTTTCCAAACAACCGCCACTTGCCTACACCTGGAGCACATCGCCTTCACGGGCAACCATCTGGTACAACACCGGATTGACGAAGAATCCGATGAAGAGGCGGGAGATCAGACCGGCCACGATGACTATGGCAAACGGCCTTTGCGTATCCGATCCAATGCCGGTGGAAAGGGCCGCTGGCAGCAATCCAAGGCAGGCAACCAGAGCCGTCATCATGATCGGGCGGAGCCGCAAGAGCGAGGCTTCCCGTGTGGCGGCGCGGATACCCATTCCCTCCTGCCGCAGCTTGTTGATGTAGGAGACGAGAATGACGGCAGTTTCCACAGAAACCCCGAGCAACGCCAGAAGACCCAGGACCGAGGAAACGCTGAAGGGAGTGTGAGTCAGTTTCAGCGCAACCAGCGCACCCACCGGTTCGGTCATGATTACACCCAGGGCAATGGTGACGGGGAACTTGAAATTTCCATAGAGCGCAAACAAGAGCATGAAAATTAGCACTACGGCAAGTGGGCCAATAAAAAACATCTGCGATTTGGCCTCGAGAAGCTGGCTGTATTCGCCGCCCCACGCCATCCGGTAGCCCTGCGGCAGGGTCACGGCCTTCTTGACTGCTGCTTGGCCGTCTCGCACTGCCCGCTCTAAATCGCGCCCCTCGATGCTGTACTGCACCCCGATGTAGCGGGAGTTGTTTTCGCGATAAATAAAGGACGCGCCGTTTCCCTGGCTGATATTGGCGAGCTGGCTGAGTGGGATCTGCTGCCCGTCCGGCGTCCCCACCAACAGATTTCCGATCTCATGCGCGCTGCTGCGGAATTGGGGTTGCATGCGGACCACAAGATCGAACAGCTTCTCCCCTTGAATGACCTGGGTGACCGCCTGCCCGCCTACCGCGGCCGTAATCACAGCTTCCACATCGGCGACGTTGATCCCGTGCCGCGCAATCTTGTCGCGATCGACGCCGACCAGCAGGCTAGGCTGGCCAAGTTCGCGCACCACCGTGAGATCGGTGAACCCGGGCACACTGGAGAGTGTGTTCTTGATCTGGATCGCTTTGTCCTGCAGCACGTTCAGGTCTTCGCCATATACTTTGACCGCCAAGGAACTTTTGAGGCCGGTCAGCGCCTCATCCACCGCATCTTCGGCGGGCTGGGTATAGTTGAAAATGATCCCGGGGAAGGCCCTGAGTTTCTTATCGATCGATTCGATGAGCTGTTTTTTCTCGCTGATCTGGCCGGTCCAGGCTTTGTCCTTGTATGGCTTCAGGCCCACGTAGAACTCGCAGTTAAAAAAGCCGGTGGGATCCGTGCCATCGTCGGGCCGTCCTAATTCCGAACCCACCACCGTGACCTGGGGATAAGACATCAGAATGTCACGGATCTGAGGAGCAATGCTGCTGGCCTCCTCGAAAGAAATGGTGTAGGGCATGGTAGCCCGCACCCAGAGCGCACCTTCATCGAGGTGAGGCATGAACTCGCCGCCAATGAAGGGCACCAGCAGCAGGGCCGCCGCGAAAATCAGGGCCGCGATCGCGATGGTGGCCTTGGGCCGATCGAGCACCCAATCCAGTTGCACGGCGTATTTCCGCTTCATCCATTCGAAGGCGCGATTCGGTTTCTCGCGCACGCCGTTCTTGAACCAGGAGGAGGCGAGCACGGGGATCAGCGTGAGCGTCAGGATGAGCGCGCCGACCAGGGCAAAGGACATGGTCTCAGCCATGGGGTGGAACAGTTTCCCGGAGGCCCCGCTCAGCGCATAAATCGGCAGATAACCGGCGAGGATGACGGCCACCGAATAGAAGATGGGGCGATCCACATCTTTCGCGGCCGCCAGAATCACTTCGTTCAGGTTGTACTTCTGTCCCTCCCGCAGGGCCAGCTCGCGGTAAATGTTTTCAATCATCACCACGGTGCCATCGATGACAATTCCGAA
>JBIOFT010000216.1:0-5255 GCA_044447375.1 Terriglobales bacterium
CGACGATCCCGGCTCGCTGATCTTCTGGGGGCCGCCCGGGGTGGGCAAGACCACGCTGGCCAAGATCATCGCGCGCATGACCCGCGCTGACTTCATCGAGTTCTCCGCCGTGCTCAGCGGCATCAAGGAGATCAAGCAGGTGATGGCCGATGCCGAGCGCGCGCGCCAGTACGGCACCCGCACCATCCTGTTCGTGGACGAGGTCCACCGCTTCAACAAGGCGCAGCAGGACGCCTTCCTGCCCTACGTCGAGAAGGGCTCGATACGGTTCATCGGTGCAACCACGGAGAATCCTTCGTTCGAGATCATCTCCGCGCTGCTGTCGCGCTGCCGCGTGTACGTGCTGAACCCGCTTACGGAGGAGCAGATCATCACTCTGCTCAAGCGAGCGCTCGCCGACCGGGAGCGCGGACTGGGCGAGATGAACCTGCGCGCCAGCGACGATGTGCTGGCGAAGATCGCCTCTTATTCCAGTGGCGACGCCCGCTCCGCCTATAACGTGCTGGAAGTCGCCGCGGGGACCGTAGGCCCGAACGGGGAGATCACCGACCAAATCGCGCAGGACGCCTTGCAGAAGCGCGTCCTGCTCTACGACAAAGCGGGCGAGGAACACTACAACCTGATCTCCGCGCTGCATAAGTCCGTACGCAACAGCGATGCCGACGCCTCGCTCTACTGGCTGGCGCGCATGATCGAAGCCGGCGAAGATCCGCTCTACCTCGCACGGCGGCTGGTGCGCATGGCGGTGGAGGACATCGGCCTGGCCGATCCCAACGCGCTCTCGCTGACCATCGCGGCGCGGGATGCCGTGGACTTCCTCGGCATGCCGGAAGGCAATCTCGCGCTGGCGCAGGCCACCGTCTATCTGGCGCTCGCGCCCAAATCCAATGCGCTCTACGCCGCCTACGGCGCGGTGCAGCAGGACGTGGAGCGCACGGTCGCCGAACCCGTTCCCCTGCACCTGCGCAACGCGCCCACCGGCCTGATGAAGGGATTGGGCTACGGCGCGGGCTACCAATACGCGCACGACCTCGAGCAGAAGGTGGCGGACATGCAGTGCTTGCCCGACAACCTAAAAAACCGGCGCTACTACTTTCCTACGAATGAAGGCATCGAGAAACGCATTCGCGAACGCATGGAAGAGATCCGCAAGCGCCGGGCGAGCGTTGCCGAGAAGACTTCTCCGCCCCCCGAAAAAGAATCCTGACTGCGCCCCTGGCATCCTACTGGAGTGCTCCGGCAAGGCTTTGGGAACACAGGAATTGACCCATGGCCACCAGTCCTCAATCCAGAACCGACTCCTCAAAATTCGTGTCGCGGACCCGTCTTTTGGACGAACTCACCCGCATCCACCAGGCCGCCCAGAAGATTACCTCCACGCTCGACCTCGACCTGCTGATCGACCAGGTGGTCGGGGAAGTGGCGCGCACCTTCGGCTGCATCGAGACTGCTATCTTTCTGCGCGACTTCGAAGCCAATGACATGGTGCTGGCCGGCGTCCGGGGTTGCACCACGCACGGCAAGGGCGCGCGGGTGAAGATCGGCAAGCAGGGCATGGTGGGCTGGGTGGCGGCCACCGGGGATACACGCTACGCTCCCGACGTCCGCAAGGACCCGTTTTACATCGCGTGCGAACCGGGCACGCTCAGCGAACTCGACATCCCCCTCAAGGTGCGCGGGCAGGTGATCGGCGTTTTCAGCACTACCTGGCCGGAGCTGGACGCCTTCCCGCTCGAGCAAAGGCAGCTTCTGGAGGTGCTGGCAGGGCACATCGCCATCGCCATCGAGAACGCGCGGCTGTTCCAGCAGGGACGGCTGGAGCGCCAACGCTTCCTGGACGATGCTGAGGAAGCCCGCCAGATCCAGCAAGCGCTGTTTCCGCAATCGTCGCCGTTCATCCCCGGGTTCGCTGTTCAGGGGTTGTGCGCGCCGGCGGGCGCGGTCAGCGGCGACTGGTATGACTTCATCCAGCTCGCAGGCGGACGCTGGGGGCTGGTGCTGGCCGACGTGTCCGGCAAGGGCATGGCGGCGGCGCTGCTGATGTCGGCCACGCGCCGGCTGGTGCGGTCGCTGGCGGAAACCATCCCGCAGCAACGCCGTCCGTTGCGGCTCGCAGATCGCAGATCCGGCAAACAGGATCGGTCCGGCCGCCAGTTGTCGTTGGGTCTTCTTGGCGAAGATGCTGGATTCACGCAACTGCCGCTAACGGATCTTCAAAATGAACGCGAACTTGGGATCGGAGCCGCCAGCCCGGGCGAACTGCTGGCGCGCGTGAACTGGAGCATCATGGACGAACTCCCCGCAGGCAAGTATGTCACCATGATCTACGGGGTGCTCGATCCGGCGCAGCGCACTTTCACCTTCGCCAACGCCGGTCACCCCTGGCCTCTGCTGGTGGACAAGGCCGGGGCGCGCGCGCTTCCCACTAGCGAAGGAATCCCACTAGGATTGAGTCCGGGCAGGTACAGTGAGGAGACGGTAACGCTCGCTCCCGGAGCGCGCCTGCTGTTCTACAGCGACGGCATCACGGAAGCCAGCGATGGAAGCGAGGAGTACGGCCCCGAGCGCCTGGTCTCGCATCTTTCCCGGCCTGACACCTGTGCCGAAACCCTGCTCGATGACGTGCGCGCCTTCTGCCACGGCTCCTTCGCCGACGATGCGACGGTCATCCTGGTGCGCGCCTGATCTCGCTCACGGCGTCCATTCGGGCATTCTCCCGCAATTGCCTTTGACAGTGCCCTTTTCGCGTCTAAACTGAGTGATATGGTAGTGCGCCTCAAGCCTGAAACCGAATCGCGCCTTCAGGAGCTTGCCGCGACCAGCGGTCGCACGCCCGATGAACTGGTCGAGGACGCCATGGCCGGTTATCTAGCGGAACTGACCCAGGTCCGCGAGATGCTGGATGGCCGCTACGATGAGGTCAAGAGCGGCCGCGTTGAGCCCATCGATGGCGAAGAGGCTTTTGACCGGCTGCGCCGCAAGAGCGAAGACCGTCGCCGCGGATGAGCGGATTTGTCCTCCACCCGGATGTCTTCTCAGACTTGGACGAAATTTGGGAATTCATTGCTGCGGACAATCTCGGCGCTGCTACCGTGTTCTCGAGGAGATCTATGGAGCGATTCGCGCCCTCGTTCCCTTCCCCCAACTGGGCCACAGCCGTTCCGATCTTACTTCGCGACCGCTCTGTTTTCATTCCGTAGGGGACTTTCTGATCGCGTACGCACCGGGCCAAAAACCGCTCCTCGTCATTGCCCTACTCCACGGCCGCCGCAATCCCCGCGTCATCGCCGCCATCCTGCGCGAAAGAAAGTAACGGCAAGCTATGCTGGCGGGAAGCCAGCCCTAGCGCCGTCTGGCCCGGTGCTCTTTCAGGATGCAGCGATCCATCACCACGAAGATGCCAGCCTGGCGCGCCTTCTCGGCGGCCCGCTCGTGAATGACGCCTTCCTGCATCCACACGGCGGGAACTGCGAGAGCGATCGCCTGGTCCACCACCTCAGGGACGAACTCCGGGCGGCGGAAGATGTTTACCACGTCGATCTTCTCCGGCACGTCCTTCAACGTAGCGTATGCCTTTTCGCCCAGCGCGCTCTGGATGTTGGGATTCACCGGAATGATGCGGTACCCCTGCTGCTGCATGTACAAAGCCACGCCGTGGCTGGGACGTGATGGCCTATTGGAAAGCCCTACTACAGCGATGGTCTTTGCTCTCTTCAGCAAATCGCCAATGGGATCAGAGGCGCTGGCAGGCAAAGTGGCACTCCGGTTCAACCCGTGATTCTATGGGATGCGTCACTGGTGGGGCCAGCGTCCCTACCGTATGCCGGCGGCCACTTTCTTCTGGTTGTAAAGCTTGGTGGCCAGCTTGCGGATGGTGTCGGCGACGTTCTTGTTCGTCACCAGCACCTTCAGGTCGTTGAGCAGAAGATGGCTGAGCAGCGTCAGCGAGACATCCATGGGCGTGCGCGGATTGTTCACCAGCGCCTTCACCACGGCGTACGACTTCATGAACTTGCGCTTCAGGGTGATGGTGCGCAGCACGACCTCCTGCACATTGCGCATGGAGGCGAAAACCTCGACCTCGTTTTCCGCCAGTTTGGGAGATTCCAGCACTCCTAGCGCCACCACCTTGCAGCCGTCACGGATGAGGATGAAGCGCTCTTCGCGGCTTCCCTTCATGGCCAATTGGACGCGCGCGGAGACGCCGAGCGTGGCAATTCTCTGCAGGGTGGAGAGGCGCTTCTGCTGGACGGGATCGGCAGCGGCCTGAGCCGCATGGGCCTGGAGCGCCGGCAGGACTTCAAGGGTACAGACGGCGTCCTCCCCCGGCGCAGCAGCAGCTTCCTGGTGATCGAAGCCCAGGCCGAGAATGTCTCCGGTGAGCGCGACCAGGGCGAACGGTTTTCCCTCCTCGGCCGCGATCTCGGCCGCGTGCGCCACCTCGTAGGCGGCGGACTCGTCAGGCTGGAGGGGCTCTCCCTGCTGGCCGAGGTGCGCCAGCATTTCACGCACGCGCTGGGCCGCAGGGTCCTCCAGGCGCTGGTTGCCGGCGAGGGCGTGCAGCAGGTTGGCCGTGGTCTGCACCCGGGTGCTGGCGAGCACGATGGGAATGATCTCTCGCGAGGCGTTGTGCGCGATCTCCGCCACCCGCGATTCGGCCACCGCGGCATTCTCCAGCAGGGCCGGCAACAGGCGCGGCCGCAAGTTCTCCGGCTTGCTCAAGTAATCGAGCACCGCCGGGCAAGCCTGGGGATCGGAAGCGGTGGCCAGCGACGAGGCCTCGTCCCAGCCCGCCAGAGTCATCCGCGATTGCTCGGAGAAGACGGGGTTGGCGGTGAGGTGAACCAGGATCTCGATCATCTCCGCCGGGGGCAGAGCCAGCGCGCCCTTGGCCGCCGCGCGCATCAGGTTGGCCGGTACCGCCGACTGGCGGATCAACTCGATCATTCGCGCCATAGCGGACCCCTTAGCGTTGCACGCCGGCGGCCGTGAGGGTCACCGTCGCCATCTGGTTTTCTTCTCCCAAAGGTGGCAGCGGCTGGCCGTTGAAGGAGACTTCCACCCCCGCCCCATTCCCCGTTTTGATGACCACTTGTTTGGCGGCGCGCACCCGCTTCTCCGCCGGCGGGACCATCACACCTTCGCTGAACAGCTTGCCGTCGGCCACGATCTGCACCCAGGCATCTTCGGTGGCGCGGATCTGCACCACGAAGTCGGCGGACCGCGCCTGCGTGGGTGGGGATGGGGCTGCAGAC
>JBIOFT010000217.1:0-5252 GCA_044447375.1 Terriglobales bacterium
GAGGAAGACAGATGGTCACGACGTTCAACCGATAGAGCAGGTCCTGGCGAAAGCGGCCCTGCCGAACTTCGGCGTTCAAATCGCGGCTGGTGGAGGAAAGGATGCGGATGTCCACGCTTACCAGGCGCTCCGCGCCCAAACGACGGAACGTGCGCTCCTGCAGCGTGCGCAGCAGCTTGGCTTGCAGTTCGGGGCTCAACTCCCCGATCTCGTCGAGGAAAAGCGTGCCGCCATCGGCCAGCTCCAAAAGCCCCCGCTTGCTCTGGTGCGCGCCGGTGAACGCCCCCTTCTCATAACCGAACAGTTCGCTTTCCAGCAGGGTGGAAGGCAGGGCGGCGCAATCTACAGTTATGAAAGGTCCGTCCGCGCGGGCGCTGTTAGGATGGATGGCGCGGGCGACGAGCTCCTTGCCGGTGCCGCTCTCGCCCGTGATCAGCACGTTCGCCTCCGACGGAGCTACCTTCGCCAAAGTGGCCAGTACCATCTGCAGCGCGGAGCTGGAGCCAATGATTTGATGCGCCGGGCAGCATTGCTTCAATTCAAGGCGCAGGTGCACGTTCTCCCGCAACAGTCTCCTGTGCTCCAGCGCTTTCCCGACGGCGGCCGCCAACTGGCCGGAGGTAAAGGGCTTGGTAAGGTAGTTGAACGCGCCCTTTTTGACCGCGTCCACGGCGGACTCAATGCTGCCGTAAGCAGTGAAGATCAACGCAACCAGGTCGGAATCGACTGCGATTGCCTCTGCCAGTACCTCGAGACCGTTTTTTTTCGGCATTTTCAGATCGATGAGCGCCACGTCGAAAGACCGTTGGCGCAGCAGGGCGAGGCCGGCGTCTCCGCCGCAGGCAGTTTCGACATCGCATCCGGCGTCTTCCAGGATCGTACGGCAACTCTGCAGGATGGCATCGTCGTCGTCAATGATCAGAATGCGTCCCTTCATGTCTAACCGCCTCCTGCCGGCAGCGTGACACATAAAGTGGTGCCCACACCCGGCTGGCTCTCAGCCCAGATTTGCCCGCCGTGGTCCTTGATGATCCCGTGACTGATAGAAAGACCCAAGCCTGTGCCGCATCCTGGCTCTTTGGTGGTGAAGAAGGGGTCGAAGATGCGGGGAAGCTCTGCGGGAGGAATACCACAACCGGTGTCCGTGACTTCGACCCGCACTCCGCCGTCGGGCACCGGGGCCGAGCAGGCACGCAGCGTCAACAGCCCTCCTTGGGGCATGGCGTCAACAGCGTTGTTGAGCAGGTTCACGAATACCTCGGTTAGTCGGCCGGCATCGCCCAGGACGGGCGGCAGATTAGCTTGTATGTCCCGCTGCAGGCGGATGGCACTGTCCCGCAGGCGAAACTCGGTGAGCTGAGCGGCGGTCTCCAACAACTCTCCTACGTCTACCCGGCTGACTTCCAGGTGGGAGTGGCGGGCAAACGTCAACAGGTTGCTGACGATACGCGATACGCGCTCGGCTTGTTGTGCGATGAGTTGCAGGCTCTTGCGCTGGCGCGGTTCCGACTCGCCATTGTTCTTTCCGGCGAGGTGGCTGGCGAGGGACAGGATACTGGTGATGGGGGTATTGATCTCGTGGGCCATCCCGCCGGCCAGTTCCCCGATGGACGCCAGCTTGGCGGCTTGCGCCAGTTGCTGCTGGGTGTCTTGCAGTTCCGCGAATTGCTGGCGAAGGCGGCGGTCGGCGTCGTTGACGATGATCCCCACTACGCCGGTGGCCAATCCCACCACAACCGTGAACAGCGAGTAGATCATGATGAGGTATTTGCCGATGTATTCATTGATGAAATCCATCGTGCCCAGAAACTCGACTCCGTCCCTCGATCCGGGCGCACCGCCGAGGGCTAGGCGCACCATCCGGAAGCTGCCCGCGCGGCCCGGCGCCGGGGGCGAGGGCGCTTGCGCCGCGACGGCCACGATCTCCTCGTGGATCTCCCAATTGGCCGCGTAGCGGAAGCTGGCGCGCCGGCCATCGAGGTAAATGTCCACCTCGCGCAGCTCCGGGAGCGTGCCGAAACCTGATATGACCCGCCGCAGCACCTCTTTGTGACGGACAATGTCCTCCAGGCTCTCGCCTTGGGCGCGGTAGTACACGACGTGTCCGCGAATGAACTCGGCCAAGTCCATGGAGCGCTCTTCCGTCAGCCGCAGGTATTGGTACTTCTCCATGCCGGCAGTCATGAGCATGATGAGGCTGGCGAGAATGATGAACGTCAGGTTCAGGCGCACGAAGATGCGATCCAGCAGGTTGCGCGAGTGCTCGCCGGCTGCCCAGGCGAACGCGAACAGGGCAAACGAGAGCACATGCTGTTCCGCGTTCCAGAAGAGGATTCCTGCCTTGTCGGGCACCAGCAACGGCGCGTGATGCAGAAGCAAAGAAATCCCCATGAATCCAAGGGCAGTCAGGTTGGACCGCCAGCCACCGGACCTCGCCCTGAGCACCGCTTGCATGCCGAACACGATGGCTATGAATGCGAGCGAGTCGATCAGCACCAAGGGAACAGAACGAGTGGATTCCCCCCAGGGCACCCGGAGGCGGGAAAGCAGGGAATCCAACAGCACCAGCCCAGCGACTACAGCGCAGGCGCGTTGCAAGCGTCGGCCGAGAAACCGGTCGCGAGCTTGGCGGTCCTGCCATAAAGCCGCGATTACGAGCAGCAGGCCGCAGGCCATGAGTCCGCGGGAAAAGCGCTCCAGGCCTCTCCACTCTAATTCCTTGCGGAAGAAGAACTCGAGGCCGAAATGGAGGGTGGCTAGGCCGAATTGCAGCACCAGGAGGGAAAAGCCGCCGGGCAATAACCACGTGCGTTCCGGGCTGGGATCGGCACGCGCCATGCGGAGCTGATGCAGCCACACCAGCAGCGTCAACCCAGCCAGCAACAGATGGAAGAGACTGAAGATGAACTGGGTCTCCGCCGTACGGTTCGCCAGCTGCCAGAAGAGAGATTCCATAAGGGCACCGGAGTGCGTGGGCCCCGGACATAAATCCGCGGGTTCTCACGCCGACGGAAAAAGACAGCCCCAGATACCCATATGCGTCGCCCGGACACCCACGTCAGTGACCGCGGTCACGCCTAAGTGTGATGTATAACACTTTGTTGCTTTGCTCGTGAGCGCGATTTGTGTGGCGACGGCGGGAAGAAAAACTGAATCGTTTCTAGGTGCGTGTCTGCGTCCAAGCTTTGGGCTCTGAAGCCAGTCGCAGAATCAGGACAGGCGTGTGTCGCTCGCTCGCCTCGACTTGCCGCTTTCAGAGCGCCCTCCAGATCGGTACCAAAGCGTGCCGCCGGGCTGTTTCGTCGTCACCCTCTCGGGACAAACCGCGGTCACGTCACAACTCTGCATCCAGACCATCACAGGAAGCAAGGAGGTTTTGTTAGAGATTCTTAGGGCTTTTGTCGAGCAACCGTCAGCACGAGCGGGGTATGTGGGGGATGAAACTCCTGCTGCAACTGCTCGGCGTTGGCAAAGGATGGGCTAAAGTTTAGGAGCGCCGTGACCCCGCCAACAGCCTCTCGCGCTCCGGACATCCGATCTCCCGTACTCACGCTCAGGCAACCTTGGCATTGACCACGCTTGAAGGTAGGAAAATAGAGAAGGTAGTTCCGATTCCGGGTGTGCTGCGGACGCGCAGGCTGCCGTCCTGCTTGTCCACGAGGCTTTTCGTGACCCACAGCCCCAGCCCGGTGCCCTTCTCCCCCTTGGTGGTGAAGAAGGGCTCGAAGAGCTTGTGGCGGACCTCGCGGGGGATGCCGGGCCGTTGTCGGCGATGGTGACGCGGACGCCCCTCCGCCCCGTGCCGCGCCAGTCCGGCGAGTCATAGACGTGGATCAGGAGTTTGTCGCCCTTCTCGGCAAGCGCATCCACGGCATTCAAGATCAAGTTCGAGAGCACCTGCCGCAAATCCCCTGCGTTGGCGACCACCGCCCCGTCGCTGTCATACCGCTTCTCGATGGCGACCCCCAGCGATTGGACGCGCTTCCCGTACAGGGTCAGGATGCCGTCGATCAGGTCGCTCGCCCGCACCTCGGTTGCCCCGCGGTCTTCGCCTTCGCGGTGGAAGCCCAGCGTCAGCTTGGTGATCTGTCCGATCCTTTTCACTTCCTCCTGCGCTGCACGGACAAATTCGCGGGCGGTGGGGCTCCACTCGGCATGTTCAAGAAGGAAGAGTATGTTGGCGACCGCCTCCAGCGGGCCGTTGATCTCGTGCGCGACCGTGGCTGCCATGCGCCCGGCAACCACCAGCTTCTCGGAGTTGCGCAAGGCTTGCTCCGCCATCCTTAACTCGGTGCGGTCGTGGGCGATGGTCGATGCCCCGATGACCGCCCCTTGGGCGTCGTGGATGGGCGAGATGCTCACCCCGACGTGCAGCACCCGCCCGTCCTTTGCCACGCGGATGCTGTCGTGGAGCGGCACCTTCTCGCCGCGCCTGATCCGGCTGAGGATATGGTCCTCCTCTTCGAGCCTGTCCGGGGGCAGCAGGATCGAGGCGGGCTTCCCGACGATTTCTTCGGCGGTGTAGCCGAACATCCGCTCTGCCGCCTTGTTCCAAGCCGTCACGATGCCTTCGAGGGTCTTGCCGATGATGGCGTCGTTCGACGACTCCACGATGGCGGCCAATTGCGCCTGCTTCTCCTCCGCCAGCTTGCGCTCCGTGATGTCGCGCAGCACCACCGTGAAGAACTTCTCCCCGTCGCCTCCAGCCTGAGAAATGGTGGCTTCGATGGGGAACTCCTCGCCATCGACCCGAAGCCCACAGGATGGAAGTGGGAACGCCGCCAAAATAGGCGAAGGCCCGAACGTGCCCTTCCAGGAACGCTTCGGTCGTCTCGGCCGGAAACGCCATCACGAAGCAGTCGTCCGAGTGCGGCAGGTCGATCGCGAAGTAGTGCGCCTTCTGTTCGACGCCGTCCACGATCACCAGCGCCTCGCCAAAGTCGGCCTGCGCCGTGCCCGGAGCATGCGTCAGCGGAACGAACATCTCCCGGCGGCGCAGCGTCGCGGCCCGCACGTAGTCCTTCACGATGGTGTAACCGCCTGGGAATGCGTGCTCCGCCCGCAGCCGATCGAAGATCCGCTTCGCCGTATGCCGCTGCTTGGTGGGTTTGCTCTTGTCTTCTTCGAGAATGGCGTCGATCACGCCCACCCACGGCCCCAGCTTGGGCCGCTTCGCGGGCTCTTTCCGCCGGTAGCCCGGCGGAATCGAATACCCCAACATCTTCCGCACCGTCACGCGTGCTAGTCCAAAC
>JBIOFT010000218.1:0-5188 GCA_044447375.1 Terriglobales bacterium
GATCGGCACCTGCTGCGATTCGCCGTACAAGGCGGTGATTACTTCCTTGTAGCGCTCCTCCACGAAAACGCGGCGCACCTTGCGGGTGCGGGTGAGCTCCTCGTCGTCGGCGTCCAATTCCTTGTACAGTAGCACGAACTTCCTGATCTTGGCCGCCGCCGGCAGGGTCTGGTTGACCTGGTCCACCTCTCTATGAACCAGGTCGTAGACCTCGGGCTTCGCGGAGAGGTCGGTGTAGGTGGTGTAGGGAATCTTGTGGCCTTCCGCCCACTTGCCGACCACGCCCATGTCGATGCAGAGCATGGCGGTGAGATAAGGACGGCTGTTGCCGACGACCACTGCTTCCTTTACATAAGGCGAAAATTTCAGACGGTTCTCGATGAACTGGGGCGAGTACTGGGTGCCGTCGGCCAGTTGCATCACGTCCTTGATGCGGTCGATGACGATCAGGTGGCCGTTTTCCGTAAGATAGCCGGCGTCGCCCGAATGCAGCCAGCCCTCGGAGAGCGTATCTTGCGTGGCCGCCTCGTTCTTGTAGTAGCCGACGAATACGGACGAACTGCGCGAGAGAATCTCGCCGCTCGTTGAAATCTTAAGCTCGGTGCCGGGGATGGGCTTGCCCACGGTGTGGAACTGGATGTCGTCGTCGGTATGGATGCAGGAGATGCCGCTGATCTCCGTCTGTCCGTAGATCTGCTTGAGCGGCACGCCCAAGGCGTGGAAGAAGCGGAACACGTCCGGTCCCAGGGCCGCGCCGCCGGTGGAGCAGGTGCGGATGTGTGTGAAGCCCAGCCGATCCTTTAGCGCGCGAAACGTGATCCAGTAGGCCAGCGCGTAGGCGATCTTCCAGGGCAAGGTGATCGGCTGCTTCTTGAAGCGGAGGTCGGCGATCTTCCGCCCCACGGGCATGCACAGGTTGTAGAGCAGGCGCTTGAGGCGGGTGGTGTCCATGATCCGCACCTGCACCGTGGAGGTGATGTTCTCCCACACGCGCGGGGGCGCGAACATGATGTGCGGACCGATCTCGCGGATGTCTTCCATCACCGTGGACGGCTCCTCGGGGAAGTTAATGGTGAAGCCGATGGTCAGCCCGCTGGACATGCACATCATCTGCTCGCCGATCCACGCCAGCGGCAAGAAGGAGACGAACTCGTCGCCGGGCAGCTTGGCATCCACCTGATTGAGGTTGCCGGCCATGGTGAGCAGGTTGCGGAAGGTGAGCATCGCGCCCTTGGGAAAGCCGGTGGTGCCGGAGGTGTAGCAGATGATGGCCACATCGTCGGCGCACCCGGCGCTGACGTTCTCCATCCACAAGCTCGGCCGCTGGCGCGCGAGCTCGCGTCCCTTCTCCTCGACCGCGGAGAAGCTGATCAGCGCCGGATGCTTGTAGCTGCGCATGCCGCGCGGGTCGGTGTAGATGATGTTCCTCACCTTGGGCAGCTTCTCGATCATGTCGAGAATCTTGTCCACCTGCTCCTGGTCTTCGGCGACCACGAAGACGGCCTCGGAGTGGTCGATGACATAGACGACTTCGTTGAGGGTGGAATCCTGATAGATGCCGACCGAGACGCCGCCGGCGCCCTGGACGGCGAGCTCGCCGTAAACCCACTCCGGACGGTTGTTGCCGATGATGGCCACCTTGTCACCGCGCTCCAGACCGAGGCTGATGAGTCCGAGCGAGAAGTCGCGCACGTGGTCGTGATACTGCTGCCAGCTCATCGACTGCCAGATGCCGAATTCCTTTTCGCGCAGCGCGGTCTTTGCGCCCAGCTCGGCGGCCTTCCGCACCAGCAGCTTGGGGAAGGTGTCGAGGTCCTGGTCGAGATGGAGCAGTGGCTCGATATGGTATGTTTGGGACAAATGTAACCTGAATCCTTTGACTATGGGTGGAGCAGGCCTTCAGGCCTGCAGTCCGGACCTCGACACATTGTGGGCTTTAGCCCCTGAGGTACCGCTGCAAAAAGAGTAACCCTCAGCGGCTGAAGCCGACAGTCATCGAAGCTGCCATTATGCAGGGCTGAAGCCCTGCTCCACCCAAAGTCTATCTACCATCATTCTGAACCTCTCGCTAACCCTCCTCCGCCACGGCGATCTCGGCATCTTCCTGGCCGAGGTAGGCCTTCTGCACGTGGGGATTGCGCTGCACTTCGAGCGGCGTGCCGTCGGCGATCTTGACTCCGAAGTTGAGCACCACGACCCGGCTGGAGATGTCCATGACCACGCCCATGTCGTGCTCGATCATCAGCACGGTGGTGCCGCGGTCCTGATTGGTATCGATGATGAAGCGTGCCATGTCTTCTTTCTCTTCGGCGTTCATGCCGGCCATGGGCTCATCGAGCAGCAGCAGCTTGGGCTCGAGAGCCAGCGCCCGCGCCAGCTCCACGCGCTTCTGCAGCCCGTAGGCGAGCGTGCCGACGATCTTCTTGCGGATGTGTTGGATCTCGAGGAAGTCGATGATGTCTTCCACCACCACGCGCTGCGCCACCTCTTCCCGTTCCCCCGGACCATAGTAGAAGCCGCCCTTGAGGATGCCGCAATGCTGGTGCGTGTGGCGGCCGATGAGCAGGTTGTCGAGCACGGTCATGCCCTTGAACAGGGCGATGTTCTGGAAGGTTCGCGCCAAGCCGCGGCTGGTGCGCTGGTAGGGCCGCAGGCGCGTGATGTCCTGGCCGTCGAAGAGGATCTTCCCCTGCTGCGGGCGGTACACGCCGCTGATGGCGTTCAGCATGCTGGTCTTGCCGGCGCCGTTGGGGCCGATGATGGCGTGGATGGAGCCCGGCTCGACGGCGAAGCTCACATCCTTGATGGCGGTGACGCCGCCGAAGCGCAGCGTCACGCCGCGGACTTCCAGTTGCTCAGCGCTCATGGGCTATTTCCACACACGCTTGTCGTCGATCTTCTTCGCGCCCGCGGGGATGGTCCCGGGCGCTACCAGTTCCACCTCACCGCGCACATGCAGCAACTCGCGCAACGCTTCGGCAATGCGGTCCCTCAGGCCGTCGTCCTTCGCGCCGGAGTTGAGCTCCACGATATAACGCAGGCGGTCTTGGTGCACCTCGCGCGTGACCACCGCCTGGAACTTGCCCACCTCAGGGAAACGTTTAAGGACTTCCTCCATCTGGCTGCCGCGCACAAACATGCCTTTGACCTTGACCGCATCGCCCACGCGCCCGAGGATCCCGGACAGCTTGGGGGCGGTGCGGCCGCAGGAGCAGGATTGATCTTCCATGAAGGCGCTCAGATCGCCGGTCGCAAAGCGGATGAGCGGATAGGTCTCATCCAAAATGGTCGCCACCACCAAGCCGGGATGGCCGGGCGCGGCGGGCTCCTGCGTCTCCAAATCCAGCACTTCAAGTATAACTTCAGGATGCAGGTGCATTCCCTTCTTTTCAAAGCACTCGTAGGCCAGCATGCCGAGGTCGGCGGTGCCGTAGCCTTGCAGCACGCGGATGCCGTAATCGGTCTCCAGTTCGTGACGCAGCGACTCGGGAAGCATCTCAGCCGTCACCCAGGCGACCTCCAACTGCAGCGGCGAGCGCATCTCGGCCGCCTTCTTCAGGATGGTGTAAAGGAAGCTCGGCGTACCCACGTAGCCGGTGGCGCCCAGGTCGGAGGCGGCGCGAACCTGCGTCTCAGTGTTGCCGGGTCCCGAGGGCACAACCACGCAGCCCAGGGCGCGCAGCGCGCCGTCGAGCATGAAGCCGGCCGGGGTCAGGTGATACGCGAAGGTATTGAGCACGATGTCGCCGGAGCGGAAGCCGGCGGCGGCAAGCGCCGGCCGAAAGCGCCAGAAGTCCGCACCCTGTCCCTGGAGGTCATAGATGTTGCCCGGCGACATGAAAATGCGCTTCAAGTTGCGCATGGGAACCGCCGCCAGACCGCCGAAGGGCAGGTCCTCGGCCTGGATCGCCGGCAGGTCGTCTTTGCGGGTGATGGGGATCCTGGACAGGTCGGAGAGGCGATGAATGTCGCGCGGGCCTACGCCGGCGGCGTCCATGGCCACGCGGAAACGCGGCGCATTCATGTAGGCGTGGGCGATGGTCTGGCGCAGGCGATTCTCCAGGTAGGCGACGCGGTCGGCCGGCGGGCGCGATTCCACCTCCGCATTGAGGATGCTGCTGGCTCGCAAAGGCGACATCGGTGGCTCACTTTCCCAACAATGAGAACTGTCATCCTGAGCGACCGATGGTTCCCGCCCGTTTTCTCCAGGGCGGGAAGCGGTCGCGAAGGATCTGGGTTTTTTTAATTCCCGCCTAACCCTCAAGGGCTAAAGCCCGGATTCGAATGACTCTGTACGGCACGCCTGAAAGGCGTGCCCCTTCACCTTCCTCGTGCCTTGACACATAATCTTCTTCACCTTCCTCGCGCCCAGACACATAATCTTCCACGAAGAATCTACGACAACCACCGCTTGCGCCGCTTGTAGAACTTCAGATCGCGATAGCTCTTGCGCTCGCCGTCGGCGCCGCCGCCCAGGTAGAAGCGCTTGACGTCCTCGTTGGCCTTGAGCTTGTCGGGCTCGCCGTCCAGCACGATGCGGCCGTTCTCCATGATGTATCCGAAATCGGCGATCGACAGCGCCATGTTGGCGTTCTGCTCCACCAGCAGGATGGTGGTCTTCTCCTCCTGGTTGATCTTGCGGATGATGGTGAAGATCTCCTTCACCAGCATGGGGGCCAGGCCGAGCGAGGGCTCGTCGAGCAGCATGATCTTGGGCCGGGCCATCAAGCCGCGGCTGATGGCCAGCATCTGCTGCTCGCCGCCGGAGAGATACCCTGCCAACTGGCTGCGCCGCTCTTTCAGCCGGGGGAAGTAATCGAACACCAGGCCGTGATCGCGCTTGACGCCGGCCGCGTCCTTGCGGGTGTAGGCGCCCATGAGGATGTTCTCGTCCACGGTGAGGTCCTCAAAGACGCGCCGGCCTTCCATCACCTGGAAGATGCCGCGCCGCACGATCTCCTCCGGCTCCAGCCGGTCGATGCGCGTACCCAGCAGCCGTATGTCGCCGTCGGTGACTTCTCCCTCTTCCGATTTCAGCAGGCCCGAGATGGCTTTCAGCGTGGTGCTCTTGCCGGCGCCATTGGGGCCAAGCAGGGCGACGATCTGCCCTTCCCGCACCCGCAGGGACATGCCCTTGAGCACCAGAATAGCGTCGTTGTAGATGACCTCGATGTTGTGGACTTGCAGC
>JBIOFT010000219.1:0-5181 GCA_044447375.1 Terriglobales bacterium
CACCAAGACTTTGCCCAACGCCGGCACGAACGTCGCGTACAGCCAGCAACTCGTGGCGATCGGGGGCGTGATCAATCCGCCCACGACAAATTACACCTGGTCGTTGACCGGTGACAGCAGCCTGCCCCCTAATCTTTCGCTCAGCTCTTCTGGACTCATCAGCGGCACGCCGACGACTGCGGGCACCTACTCGTTCACGGTCCGGGTGGCCGACGCCGCTACGCCCACGCCGCACATCGCGCAGCAGGCTCTGAGCATCCTGGTGATCGCTCCGCTCGCTTTCACGCCGCCCGCAATGCAGACAACGACTGTGAACCAGGTGTTCAGCGAAGACCTCTCTACCTTCACCAGCGGAGGTGTGGCGCCTTACACGTACAGCGTGATCAGCGGATCGCCAGCGCCCTTCAGCTTGGTTGGCTCCATCATCAGTGGTACTCCTGCATCCCCAACCACCTCCTCGTTCACGGTGCAGGTAACGGATTCTGCCTCGCCGGCGCACACCGCACAGCAGGCGATGAGCATACAGGTGGTCCCTCCGCTCGCGTTCGCGCCTCCCGCAATGCAGACAACAACTACCGGCCAGCCGTTCACGGAAAACCTCTCCACCTACACCAGCGGGGGTGCGCCGCCATACATCTACAGCATCACAGGCGGATCGCTGGCACCCTTCAGCCTGGCTGGTTCCATCATCAGCGGAACGCCCACCGCTGCCGGCAGCCCCAGCTTCACGGTGAAGGTGACGGACACCCTAAGCAACTCCCTGTCCAGCTCGCAGACGATCAACATCGTCAACCCGGTCACTATCAATTCGATTACCCCGTCGACTGCGGCTGACGGCATCGGTCAGACGGTCACAATTTTCACCAGCGGGGTTCCTAACTCGAACGCCGCCACAGCCACCTTCAGCCAGGGAGCCACTTCGGCCGCCGGCTTCGTCTTCCCGTCTCCCTCTTCCGCCAACGTGCTTTATGTTCGCCTGCCCTCGGGGTTGACAACTGGGCCGGCCAACGTGGTGGTCACGAACACCAGCACCAGCGTATCGTCGGCGCCATTTCCGATAACGGTGAGCACTACTCCCGGAACCCCGGTGGAAAACTTCGTTATGGGGCCTGCGGATTGCTCCGGCCAAACCGGCTCGTCTATAACCAGCGTATCTGCCGGCGAAGGGATCCTCCTGTCGGCCTATGGGATCGACACTACGGGCAGCACGGTGGTTTTCAGTGACGGGACACACACGATCCCCGTCACTCCCGGCTGCTCGCTGAGCAGCCCCACACTGGGCCTCGCGGTGGTGGCTACCGTTCCCTCGGGACTTACGCCCGGTCCAATCACGGTGAGCATCCAAACCACAGTTAGCGGCGTCAACAGTGCGCTGAGCAATGCACTCAGCCTTAATCTGCAGGCGCCGCAGGGATCCTGCCAGCCGTCCAGCTCCCTATCGGTCCTGGTCAGTGGAACGAACGTGGTCTCGTATGTCCCCAAAGGGTCATGGGAGGGACTCGCTACAGGCGTTTCAGCGGTCAACGTAGAGGGAAGCAGCGTGACACCCACCCAAATCCCGACCGCCAACATAGTGAACTCCTGTGCTTCGAACCCACTGACAGGTCAGACGGTGTGCACCGCTAACAACACGGACGTTTATCTGCTCACTGGTACGACGCTAGGCAGCACGCTCACGAGCGGCGGCAGCGGCAGTATCAGCTTCTCCGGCGGCTCTTGCACCAACTGCGGAGTCGCCATGGACGCCGTTCATAACAAGGCGGTGATTGGACTCAGCGTCAACGGCGGCTCTCCGGGGTTCCAGTTCCTGGACCTCGGCACATCGCCTTCGTTCGAGCCGGCCTTCTTGTCTCCCTCAGGTAAAATCTCCGAAGACCCGCTCCTCGATCCCCTTCGCAACCTGCTGTTGTCGGCCAGTGAGACCAGCAACTACGAGATCATCGACGTGTCGAACAGCATGGCTCCCGCGTTCTTCGAGAATCCTATCTCGCCTTTCCAGGAGCTTGATTCCTCGGGCGAGGACTGCAGTACCGGGATCGCTCTCGCGCCCGCAGAGTTTTCAGGACCCTCGAACGTGTTCATCGCCGATTTGACCCAGGCAGTGTTTACGCCCGGCTTGCCCGGAACGTGGACCGCGCCCTCGCAGGTTCAGTCACTGTCGGAGTCGTCCCTGTCTGCCGGAGCCAGCGGCGTCGCGGTGGCGCAGGGAACCCATACCGGCATCGTGTCTGGGGAGTTCGGCGGCAGCCTTGTCACGGCGATCGCCCTTCCCGCAACTTCCGGCAGCGGCACTCCTGCGATCACCGATTGGGTGACGTGCGACATCGGGAACGGTTTCTCCAATGGCCTTGATCCGCACACTGTGACCGCATATCAAAGCCCGAACGGCGGCCACGCAATCGCGGTGCTCGCGAACGATGGCGCGACTATGCTCGCGGTAGTCGACCTCACCATGATGCTGAACCCCACGATTGTCCCGCGCACCGGCGGCGGCCATGGATGCGCGTCGACGACCCTGCCAGCGTCGGTGGTGAGCTTCGTCAGCGTGCCGTAACCTATGACGGCGCGTCCGGCTGCGAGTTTTAGTGGGAACTGAGCCGGCGCCGGGCATCGCTGAGCAGCGTTCCGACGCCTTTTTCCTGGAAGCTGATAAAGGTTTTGTACGAGGTGGCGGCTTCCGGACTCTTCAGACCTTCTTGCGCCCGGCCAAGGTAGTAGTAAAGCGGGGGGACGATGCGGAAGGTCGGTACGTCGTCGAGGAACACGGCGCTGGCCTCGCCCTTGCGGCGCAGGCAAAGCTCGAATTCCGAGTCGGCCTCGGTGAACATGCCGGCGTCCAGGTAAGCCCGGCCAAGATCGTAGTGTCCCAGCCAGGTGTCATAAATCTTCTGTGCGGCCTGGAGCAGCAGGATGGCCTGCCGCGGGTCCTTGCGCTTGAGAGCGGTTTCCGCTTCCAGCAGCTTGCCGTACATCTGCGGCTCAGGTTCGATGCGTAAAGAAAGCTGGGAAGCTGCTTGGGCCACCTTGGCCGCTTGTCCCGCTTCCAGGAACACCTGCCCCGCCGAATACAGGATGCTCTCTTCCTTGTCGAGCGCGATAGCCTTTTCGGCCGCTGCCTGGGCTGGGGCGGCGTGTCCAGCGAGCAGGTGGGCCTGTGCCAGGACGATGTACTTGATGGCGGCGCCATCGTTGTCCTTGCTGGCAAGGTCAGCGGCGATACCTTTTTCCAGCAAGGGAATGGCATCGGGCGCGCGTCCGTGGAACAGCGCTATGTCAGCCATGCCGATGGAGGCCATCGACGCGCCCCGGGCATTCACGGCTTCCAGCTTGGTGTAGGTCTGCTCCGCCTCCGCCCCCTGGCCGGATCCCATCTGCGCCATGGCCAGCGAGTTGTAGGCGTGGGTGAAAGACGGGTTCTGGTCCAGCACGGTTTGCGCCTGCTGCGCGCCGGTCGGGAAGTCGCCGGCGTAGATGGCATACAGGGCAAGGTTGTCCCGCTGCAGCAGATTCTTGGGAGAAATCTCGACCGAGTGGCGGCCTTCCAGCACGGCTTTCTGCATGTCGCGTGTGTAGAAGTAGGCGAGCGCCAGATTGCCATAGGCGGAGGCGTCGGCGGGATACTGTTTGACCAGCGCGCTGTATTCCTCGATCGCCTTCTGCGGTTCCCGCACCGTCAGGTAATAGCCGCCGCGGGTGCGGTATTTTTCGCGGTCGCTCATGCGTCCCACCAGCGCCATGGCCGACTGGTAGTACTTCTGGGCGTCGTTGCGCCGGCCGGTGTTGATGCTGACCACCGCCAGCCCGGCATAGGCGCGGCCCATGTTGGGATCGAGCTCGATCGCCTTCTGGTAGTGCTGCGCGGCTTCGCCCCAGCTCCCGGCCCACTGCAAATCCTGCGCCAGAGCGTATTCGTGCGCCGCCGGCAGCGAACCGGAGGTGAAGGTCTCCGCCTGGACCTTCTGCACCGATTCCGGCGTCCTGTCGCCCAGCGAGTTCCGAACCTCGGCCGCCAGCCCGCCCACCGCCTTCAAGACCGCGTCCTTGTTCTTAACTTTGGTTTCCTGGGAGGAAATCACTTTTCCCGTGACGGCGTCCTCCGCACTGGAGCGCAGCTTGTAGCCGCCGCCCTCGGCCGCAATCGAGCCCGTGACGATGACGTTGATTCCTTCCCGCACCGCGATCAGGCGCGCCGAAGCTTCGTCCAGCGCGGTCGAGCCCGGTTTCAGTTGCGCGGCGATCTTGTGCGCCTGGCCGCGGCTGTAGGAACTGATGAAGGAAGCGCCCTCCAGGGCCAGGCCGAAAGCCGGTTCCAGCGTGCCGTCGAAGACGGCGTCCGACGTCTTGTTGTCGAAATCCGCGACCAGCACCGACATCGGCCCTTGCGGCGCCTTCACAGTGCTACGTCCGCGGGTGAAGAACCATCCCAGAGCGCCGGCGAGAACCAGCACGGCAACCGCGGCCGCTCCCATCCACAAGGGGCGCTTGGGCCTGGAGGGCGCTGCCATGACGACCGAACCGCTGGTCCCCCGGCCCTGGAACGCAGCCAGGTCATCCAGGATCTGCTGTGCGAGCTGGTAACGCTCGGCGGGATCGCGCTCCAGGCATTTGCCCACGATCGCGCTGAGCGGCCGGGGCACGCTGTTCTCCACGTCGGAGACCGGAACCGCCCGGTCCTGCGTCCGCTTCAGCAGGCTGGCGAGCGCGCTCTCCGCTTTGTACGGCACGTTGCCGGAGAGCAGTTCGTAAAAGATGAGGCCGACGGTGTAGAGATCGGAACGCGCATCGACGGGCTGGGCCATGGCCTGCTCCGGCGACATGTAGTCCATGGTTCCCACCATCATGCCGGTCTGGGTCATGCCTTCGCCGCCCACGGTACGCGCCAGGCCAAAATCCATCACCACAATGCGGCCCTGGGGGTCGCGCATGATGTTGCCGGGCTTCAGATCGCGGTGGATGACCCCTTCGGCGTGCGCGGCCTGCAATCCGGAGAGGATCTGCTCGGCGATCGCCACCGCTTCCGGCACCGCGAACTTGCCCAGCGTGCGCAACAGCGACCGCAGGTCCTGCCCCTCGATGTACTCCATGGTGATGAACTTGAGGCCGTCGGCTTCGCCCAGGTCGTAGATGCGAATGACATTCCGATGCGTGACCTGGCGCGCCAGCACCAGCTCCTGCTTGAAG
>JBIOFT010000220.1:0-5171 GCA_044447375.1 Terriglobales bacterium
ATCCCGCCCGCTTCGCCGCGAGCGTGCGCCCGGCCTGCTGGTTGAAGGTGGAAGCGGCTTCCTCAGCGGTGTCGTAGAACTCAAAAATCGAGCCCAGCTTGGTGATCTGCAGCACGTCCTTGACGCGGCCGGTCAGCGCCGCCAGCTTGATTTCCCCGCCGACGCCGCGGGCCGAGGTGTACAAACCCACCAGGGTACCAAGGCCGCTGCTGTCTATGTAGTTGACCTCGGCAAGATTCAGAACGATCTGACGTGACTGGTTCAGAAGGTCCTTGACCTGGCTCCGAAGGAAAGCAGTCTCTTCCCCCATGACGATTCTGCCGTAGCAATCAATGATGACAACACCGCCCAGGCTGCGCGTGCTGCTCTTCAGCAACATGGTTTCCTCCCGCAAAGGCTGATTGGAGCCGGCGGGCGCGACCGGTCCTGCACGAATTAAGTACGATTATCACCTGGCGAGCGGGACTGTCAACGTGGGCGTGGGTGCTGGCCTTTAGGACAGTACCGGCGGGTGCTTCCCCACCAGGGCTCAGACCGCGGCGGCAACCAACTGTTCGACGTCGACGCCGCGCAGAAACACCGTCGCCTGCTCCGGCAGGACGGTGTTGATGAACATCCCCGAGCCCAGCTCGAAGCCGGCCACACGCGTGAGCCGCGGAATGATGCTCAGATACCAGTGGTAGTACTTGACCCCGGCGACTTCGGCGGGCGCGGTGCGAATGGTGTAGTTGAAATCGGGATTGTCGAGGCCGACGTAGAGCTTGGCCAGCATGGTGCGCAGCACGCCGGCAAGGTCGGCGAGCTCGGCGTCGCTGCTGTCGCCGAAGCTGGCCATATGCCGTCGCGGGTAGATGGCCGTCGCGAAGGGCGTGGCCGAGGCGAAAGGCTCCACCACCACGAAGTGTTCGCTGGTCAGCACCACGCGCTTATACTCGGCCAGCTCTTCCTCGATCATGCAGCAGAACATGCACTCCCCGAACTCGTCGAAGTGGCGCAGGGCCTCGTAGAGGCGCTGGCGCACCTGGGAGGAGATCACCGGGGTGCCGATCATCTGGGAGTGCGGATGCTCCAGGCTGGTGCCGGCGGCGACGCCGTGGTTCTTGAAGATGGTGATATGGGCGACGCGCGGATCGTCGCTCACCGCGCGGTAACGCTGGAGGTAGCACTCCAGAATGGTGCGCACTTGCTCCGGCGGCAGCAGCGCCGTGGTGAGCGCGTGGTCCGGGGTCTCGACGATCACGTCGTGGATGCCGACCCCGCGGATGGTGCGCCGCGAGCGCTCGATCTTCCATTCCGGCTCGCCCTCGCGGGTGAGCGCGGCGAACTTGTTCGGGACCACCCGCACCGTCCAGTGGCCGTCGGGCTGGGAAAAGCGCAGGATCTCGGGCGGCGCCAGGTGCTCGTTCCCCGGACAGAACGGACAGGTTTCCACATAATGCTGGAGTGGCGCGTGCGCCTCGCGCTTCACACGCATCTCTTCCGGGCGCTTGGCGCGCTCGGTGGCCATGATCACCCACTCTTTGGTGAAGCGGTTCTGGCGCAGTTCCGGCACGGTGGGGCAGGATAGCAAAATCCGGGCGCGGCTGCTTTACGAATCCATGAAAAACGGCGCTCGATGAAGTTCCCGTTTCGGCTCAGCGTGAGTTCGCTCCGAAACAAAACCATTTACCGCCGAGGCACCGAGAAATGCCGAGACCTTGATTCATCACTTGGCAATCTCGGCGTCTCGGCGGTGAGATCCTGCCTGGGGAACCGCACCCAATATCTTGCCGCGGGAAAACTGCTGTTAAAATCCTAAGGAATCTATGGCTGGCAAAATCCCTGTAGGAATCCTCGGCGCCACCGGACTGGTGGGGCAACGGTTCATCCAGTTGCTGGAAGACCATCCCTGGTTCGAGGTAGCGTGGATCGCGGCGTCGGAGCGCTCGGCGGGGCAGACGTACGGCGAGGCGGCGCGATGGAAGCTGCGGACGCCGATCCCCGCACGCGTGGCGAAGATGAAGGTATCGGAGGCCGAGCCTGCGGGCGCCCCCAAGGTGATCTTCGCTTCGCTCGATGCCGGCATCGCCCAGGAACTGGAGCCGCGCTTCGCCGAGGCCGGCTGCGCCGTGATCTCCAACTCCAGCGCCTTTCGCATGCACAAAAACGTACCGCTGGTGATTCCCGAAGTGAACCCCGAGCACCTGAAGCTGGTGGAATGCCAGGCGTGGCGGCGGAAGTCGGGGGGCTTCATCGTCACCAACTCCAACTGCTCGGTGATGGGACTGGTGCTGGCACTGGCGCCGCTGCAGCAGCAGTTCGGCCTGGAGCAGGTGTTTGCGGTCACCATGCAGGCGGTCAGCGGCGCCGGGTATCCGGGCGTGGCCTCGCTCGACATCCTGGGCAACGTGATCCCCTACATCGCCAAGGAAGAAGAAAAGATGGAAGAAGAAGCCCCCAAGATGCTGGGACGGCTGAACGGCTCCGCGATCGAGCCTGCGCCATTCCGCATCAGCGTGCAGTGCAACCGCGTGGCGGTGGAGGACGGGCACACGGAGTCGGTCTCGGTGAAGCTCGGTAAAGCGGCGAAGGCGGAGGCGTTGATCGAGGCTTGGCGCGGGTTCTCGGGCAAGCCGCAGGAGATGAAGCTGCCGGACGCGCCCGCGCAGCCCATCATGTACGACACTGCGCCGGACCGTCCGCAGCCCCGGCTCGATGTGGAGCGTGGCGGCGGCATGTCGGTGAGCGTGGGCCGGTTGCGTCCGTGCAACTTGCTGGACTGGAAGTTCACCGTGCTCTCGCACAACACCATCCGCGGGGCCGCGGGCGCGGCGCTGCTGAATGCCGAACTTCTGAAGGCGCAGGGATACCTGGGTTGACCAGCGAGCCTCTCGCATGATCGTGATGAAATTTGGCGGCACGTCGGTGGAGGACGCAGCCGCCATCGACCGCGCGGCGTGCATCGTGCGCGAGCGCGTGCCGGAAAAACCGGTAGTGGTGGTGAGCGCGCTGGCCAAGGTCACCGACCAGCTTCTGGCGATGGCGCGCGCCGCCGGCGCCGGTGACCGCGAGAAGGCCATCCAACTCTCGCGCGCCCTGCGCGAGCGGCATTACACCGTGGCCGGCGAGCTGCTGGGGACCGGGGTCTTCACCCAGTTCCATTCCGAGCTGGAAGCGGAGTTCGACGGCCTGGACGAGCTGCTGCGCGGCCTCGCGGCCGTGCGCGAGCTGACGCCGCGGACCTCCGACAACGTGGCCTCGTTCGGCGAGCGCATCTCGAGCAAGATCGTCGCGGCGGCTTTCGCAGCGCGCGACATCCCGGCGCGCTTGGTGGATTCGTGCGAGTGCATCCTCACCGACAGCAGTCACACCCACGCCATCCCCATTTTCGACGAGACCAATGACCGGACGATTGCACGGCTGAAACCGTTGCTGGAGGCGGGCAGGGTGCCGGTGATGGGAGGCTTCATCGCCGCCGACGCCCAAGGCGCGACCACCACGCTCGGCCGCGGCGGCTCCGACTTCACCGCCGCCATCGTGGGCGCGGCGCTGGGCGCGGAGCGCATCGAGATTTGGACCGACGTGGACGGCATGATGACCACCGACCCCAACCTGTGCGCGGGCGCGCGGCGGATCAAGGTCATCAGCTTCGACGAGGCGGCGGAACTGGCCTACTTCGGCGCCAAGGTGCTGCACCCGGCCACGCTGGTGCCGGCCATCGACAAAAACATCCCGGTGCAGGTGCTGAACTCGCGCAATCCGAAGAACGAGGGCACGCGCATCACCGCTCGCGCTCCGAGCTGCACCAATACGTTCAAAGCCATCGCCGCCAAAAAGCGCATCACCGTGGTGGATGTGGTCTCGGCGCGCATGCTGATGGCGCACGGCTTCCTGAAGTCCATCTTCGACGTTTTCGACCGGCACCGCTGCCCGGTGGATGTAGTCTCGACCTCCGAGGTCAGCGTCTCGCTCACCGTGGATTCCAACGAGGCCATCCCGGCCATCGCCGCCGACCTCGATAAACTGGCCGCTGTGAAATACGAAGGGCGGAAGGCGATCGTTTGCCTGGTGGGGGAGAACATCCGCGGCACGCCGGGCATCGCCGCCAAGGTGTTCACTGCGATTTCCGACATTAACGTGCGCATGATCTCGCAGGGGGCTTCGGAGATCAACATCACCTTTGTGGTCGAGGAAGACGACGTGCCGGAAGCGGTGCGCCGGCTGCACCAGACCTTCTTCAGCGAGCTGGACCCCAACGTGTTCGCGTAGAGCGGCGGCGGGACGCCGCCGCGACAGCCGGCAAGATGCCGGTGCTACACTACTGATTATAGCGCTTCTTGTAGAACTCCAACTGCTGCCGGATTTGTTGGTCGTGTCCTAAATCTGCCTGATTTAGGACACTACCGATTTGTTCTGGCGTTAGTCCCTTCGTCCACTTGTGATAGTCGGAAGCCATGACCTCGGCGGTCACTCCCGGCATCAAGTGCTCGGCTTCAGGAACGAATTCCATGTAGAAAGTCTTGGCCACCTCGTAGAAGCCGTGCCACTGGGTGTAGTCCGGCCCCATCATGGCGGTGCCCATGCGGGCGCGGCGGCCCTGGTGGTGCCACAACTCGTAGTAGGTCCATTCGATTTTCTCGTCAAAGGGAGTCTGAGTCAGCTTGCCCGTGGCATAGAGTTTATCCATGATCGCCTTGGCGGGCTTGGCGAACTTCTCGTTGTAGAGATCGACGGTGCCGTCGTACTGCTTGTAGAAGTTCTCCACCCAGCCGCTGGCGTGGCAGTTGGAGCACACGTCCTGCATGGCCGAGCGCCGCATCTCCCAATGCTCCAGCTTGAAACTGATCACGGGACGTAGCGTCCAACTAATGCGGTCGCCGACATCGTGGGTCACCGGCTGATGGCTGGTGGCGCTCATGTGGCAGGTGGCGCAGGTGGGAGCAGCCGAATAGTCCTTGCCCACAATCCAGGATTTTGAGTCCAGATTCATCTTGGCGATGTTGGCGCGGAACTGGATGCCGTGCTTGGACTCGGTGTAGATCTCGATCTGGGGGTGGTCGGGGCCCATGTGGCACTTGCCGCAGTTTTCCGGCTGCCGCGCCTGGGCAGAACTAAAACCGTGCCGGCCGTGACAGGCGGCGCAGGTGCCCTTGCTGCCATCGGGATTGACGCGCCCGATGCCGCTGTTGGGC
>JBIOFT010000221.1:0-5133 GCA_044447375.1 Terriglobales bacterium
ACCCCTACCGCTACCTGGGAATCCGCGGCACCGTCGTGGAGATCACCGAGGACGGCGCCGCCGAGCACATTCACAAGATGGCGAAGAAATATCTCGGCGTGGACAAGTATCCCTACGCGCAGCCGGGGGAAGTACGGGTGCTCTACAAGATCCGGCCCGAGCACACCACGGTGATGGGCTGAAGCGCGGTCGTGGGAGACGCTGCAAGCTGCGTCTCTGCGCCAGTCCGCGACCAGCTAAACCGGCGAAGAAAGGGTGCAAGCCGTCCCGAAGTACGGCCGCGCGGGCATCCCATGCCCGCGCCTCTTTTTCACGCTCCAGCCGTCTCCATTTGCCCTGATAACTTCTCGCTCCCAGGCGAGTCCAATCACCTACGGTTCCCCAGTTCCCGTCCGGGGGCTGGTCGGTCGCCGGGAACTTTCGCGATCCTTCTGCCGTAGTTAAGACTAGGGCGGAACTGCGGTGTCGGGTGGAGCGGGCGTGTACCCAGGTTAGCGCCCAAAACCGGGGCGCGAACCTGGGGCACCAAGCTGGGAGGCGGTTATGGAAGTTGCGAAGAGCGTCAGGGACGGCATCCGCGAAATGGACCCCCGCGCTAGCGGTGTTCCGGTACAGCAGGTGGTGGCCGCGGCGCATGACGAACTCCGCCAGCTCATGCAGCAGCGCGCTGAAATCATGAAGCGCATCGGCACGGTGAAACAGACCATCGCCGGGTTGGCTAAGATGTTCGGAGACGAGTTGCTGGGCGACGATTTACTGGAACTGATTGATCGCAAACCCAACGGCCGTCAGCCGGGGTTTACCAAAGCCTGCCGGACGGTGCTGATGGAGGCCCGGGGTCCGCTGGGAGCGCGCGAAGTTTGCGGCGATCTGGAAAGGCGCGACCCGACCCTTTTGGCAAGACACAAAGACCCGCTGGCTTCCGTGACAACCGTTTTGAATCGCCTGGTGGACTACGGGGAAGCCCGCAGCCTGACCAACGACCGCGGGCGCCGCGTCTGGGAGTGGATCAGCGACAGCCTGCCGAACTCCGAGACCGCGCAACTGGCTTCTCGCCGCTAGCCTCGGCTTGCCGGGAGACTTTCCCTTTCCGCGCGCCGCAGTACTTTCGTAACTCTCCGGTACTCGACTCGCCGCAGTATCCTAACCATGGCCCTCCCCCGATCCTTAGCCAAATCCCTACTTTGGGAGTATTGCGGCTGTCACCGCGAGGGCGACTGCAATGGCGATGATGTTTGGCCGTTTCGAAATCTTAAGCGAGCTTTCCAAATCCGACATCGGCGCGGTGTATAAGGCCACCGACACCGAGACCAATCAGACCGTCGCGCTCAAAACGCTGCGCCTGGACACGCTCGGCGAGCAGACTGCCACCTTCGTCGAGAAATTGATTGCGGAAAGCGAGAGCACTCGCGACCTCGCCAGCCAGAACATCGCCGTCCTCTACGGGGCGGGCGAAATCGAAGACCAGTTCTGCGCCGCCATGGAATACGTCCAGGGCAACAGCGTGGCCACCATGCTGTCGCGCAAGGAAGGGTTCTCCATCTGGGACTTGCTCGATATCACCCGCCAGGTTTGCGCCGGACTGGACCATGCCGCGTCGATGGACGTCGTGCATTACTCGCTGGAGCCGGCCAAGGTCATGGTGCAGTGGGACGGAATGGTGAAGATGCTCGGGTACGGCATCTCCAGCATGAGCCTGATCGGAACGGCGTCGGGCAGCGGTTTGGGAAATCTGCTGCCCTATTGTTCTCCTGAAATGGTCAAGGGGGATGCCATCGATCTGCGCTCGAACTTGTTCACCTGGGGCGCGACCCTCTACCAGATGGTCACCGATCGCCGGGCCTTCGATGCGGAAGAACCCGCTGCCCTCGAGAACCAGATTGTGAACGAGATGCCCCCCAGCCCGCTGTCCCTGAATCCCAAGATTCACCCCGGCATCAGCGCCCTGATCATGAAAGCGCTGGCCAAAGATCCCGGGGAGCGTTTTCAGAGCGCGCGGGAACTGGCCGCAGAACTCGAAAGGTGCAAGGAAGGCAGCGTCAAATCGGCTTCCGCCGGCGCCAAGAAACCCGCGTCCGCAAACCTCAAGGTTTCAGCGGCCGACCGGGCGGCAGCCGCCAGCAAGTTTGTATCGAGTGCCGCCAAGGCTGCCGCGCCCGCTCCGCCCGCGCCCGCCACGCGCGCCATTCCGAAGCCACGGGTCGAAGCCGCGCAGGAGACCAGAGCCGCGGCGGCAGCTGCCGGCGCCGAAATCGGAATGGGCGCCAACGAGTCTTCTGGATTCGAACCAGGCCCACGAGCCGCTGACAGGCCGATAGAGAATTCGCCCGAAGCACAGACCAGTTCCAGTTCGGTCCTCTCTGCCGCGGTCGCCGAGCCCGAAACTGAAACGCAAATGCCCAGGGTGGCCGTAGATCCGGTGATGGCAGCCTTCGCTCCGGAGGCAGCTGCCGGCCCAAGCTTCTCCGACATTGACGAACTGCCTCCGCTGAAGGAACCCGCTTTCGCGCCCCCTACTGTGCCGGAGCCTGTCCCCGAAGCACCGGCGCCGACGTTGCCGCTGGCCCAGTTGCGCCATAAGGAAGAAAAGCCCAGGGTGCAGCCGCGAGAAGTGGCGCAAAAAGCGCTTAAGGAAATCAAGGCGGTTCCTCCCCAGCTGATGTTCTATTCCATCCTGGGTGCGGTGGTTCTGATCCTGATCGTCATGGTCGCGCTCTTTTTCCACGTGCGCTCGGAAGACGATGACATGACGGCAGCATCGCGTCCGGCAAAGGCAGCACCCAGCCAGGCGCCGGCGGTTGCTCCGGTTGCTCCCCAGCCGGTTCAGCAAGCCGCCCCGGCTCCGGTAGAGCAAGCTCAACCGGAAGTGACGGTCCGCCAGTTCGATAAACGCAGCGGGAATTCTGGCAAGAGGAAGGCGCCCGCCCCAGTGGCCGTGGCCATAATCCCCGGGCAGGTGCAGATTGACTCCAATCCGCAAGGCGCGCAGATCCAGATCGATGGCAAGAGCGATCCCTCCTGGATTACGCCCTTTGATCTGACCGGCCTCAGTCCAGGCCAGCACATCGTTTCGGTGAACAAGTCCGGGTATTCTGCCGAAGCCCGCGCCGTGGAGGTCGCTTCCGCCGGCAAGTCTTTTGTCGTGCTCCGCCTGTCTCCGATCAATGCGCTGGTGGCGGTGAACAGCACCCCCGCCGGGGCCGAGGTGATCCTGGATGGCAGACCCACGGGCAGGGTGACCCCGGCGCAGTTCGCGGTGGAAAAGGGAAACCACACCGTTCTGCTGCGTAAGCAGGGATACCTGGAGGAAACCACCAGCGCGGACCTGGGGCCCGGGCAGAACTTCCAGTTCGCCCCCGCCTTGCGCGTGCTGGGCAACGCCGATGAGATCAAGACCGTCGGCAAGTTCAAGAAATTCTTCGGCGGCAACGGCGGCGACAGCGTGGCCGGCATGGGCTCGGTGACCATCCATACCCAGCCCAAAGGTGCCCAGATCGCGCTCAACCACCGGCTCCTGGACCGCATGTCACCGGTGGACATCATGCTGGGGCCCGGCAACTACGTGGTGGATATCACCCTGACCGGATTCAAGCCGGTGCACAAGATCATCAACGTCGAAAAGGGCGGCAAGGTCGCGATCGACGACATCCTCGTGCGCGAATGAAACCGGTTGCACTGGCCCTCCCGATGCGATCCCCGGCACGCGACCCATCATTCGCAGCTCGGCCGCGGTTGTTCCTCTCCCCCGGAAGTCCTTCTCAGGTTCAAAAGCAGGTCGCCTGAATCGATGCCCTAACTGCCGCAAAAAGCAACCGTGTCTCTGGCCGGGGGGCGTGAAACCGCCTGCGTTCCGGGCAAGACCTCACTCCGATCAGTGATACACGTCACAGCCGCCGCTCTGGCCGATGCTCAGGATGGTTAGACGCTACATCGGAGTGAGGATTGTTTTGCAGCCTTCACCAGGCCATCTCAGCCCGGATCTTTGGCAGGCCCTTCACGGGATCAAGACGATCCGGGTGTATTCCAAGGCCACTACGATCTTTGAGCAGGGCACGGCAGCGGCAGGCATTTACGTAGTCGAATCGGGCCAGGTTCGACTTCTGCTCACTACCAGCCAGAGCCGTCCGCAACTGCTGGAGGTCGCCGGGCCGGGCACCATCCTGGGTCTCAGCGAGAGCATGTCCGGCGACATCCACCGGCTCACGGCGCAGGCCGAGGACCACGCGACGATCGCCTTCGTCCAGCGCGACAGTTTGCTGGAATTCCTCCGCGGCCACTGCGACTTTTGCATGCAGGTGGTGCGTCTGCTCAGCGAGGACCTGCACGGGCTCTACCACAAGTTTCGCAGCATCAGCGCGCACCCGGGCCGTCCCCGGCACCGGCCTCCCGATGAGCAGCTGAACTGATACAGCTGGTTTCCCGGAGTACGGTTTCTACGCACGAGGGGAGACGCAGCAAGCTGCGTCTCTACAGGAAATGATCTTGAGCTGGCAGCGTCTAGTTGGGCAGCTTGAAGTTGACCGTAATCTGGGTTTGAATCTCCACCGGCTCGCCGTCCAGATAGTAGGGTTTGTAGCGCCACTGCTTCACCGCACCCGTAGCCGCGCGAGCCAGCACCGCGTCGCCGCTGACCGTTTTCAGGTTGGTGATGATGCCCTCTTTGTTGATGGTCGCTTCCAGTTGCACGGTCCCCTGAATTCGCATCGTAAGCGCCGTCGACGGGTAAGTGGGCTGTACCCGCTTGATCAAGAGCCCTTGCGAGACGCCCTGGGAAATCCTCAACGTCCCCGGCACGGCTTTAGGCAGGCTGGCGGGCACGGAAGATACCAGTCCGCTTAAAGTTCCTTCATTGGCCGACGCCACCCCAAGCGGGCTGGGAACCTGGGCCGCAGATTCCTCAGCTTGAGCCCTCGCCATCGCGGGTTCGGACTTCACACGGATCGGAGCGGGCTCGGGTTTCTTGGCCACCGGCTCGGGATTGGCAGCGATCCTGATCGTGGGGAGATTGCCCACACTGGCTGACGGCTTGGCGGGTTGGGACCCAGGCGCCGCGACTGCCGGTCGAGACGTCACCGACGGCATCCCGGACGTGCTGATGGACGGCACCTCCGGAGATGGCGCTTGCGGAGCGGC
>JBIOFT010000222.1:0-5122 GCA_044447375.1 Terriglobales bacterium
GCCCGGACCAGGCCCGCGTGGCTGCGTCGATGCGCGAAGTGGGATTCACCTCGGCGCTCTCCCTGCTCTCGACCTATGCTGGCCAGGGTCCCGACCTGAAGTCCTGGCTGGCGGACGCCGAGATCAATCGCGATGGCAACCTGCGGCTGCAGTATCTGGCGGGCCTGGCTCTGAACAACAGCATGGAAGGATCCATTTACAACCAGATATTGGCCAATCGCCGGTACCCTGCCAACCTCTTCGTGGTCTCCGATCAGCGCAGATCGGCGCTGATGGCCGCCCTCGACAAGCAGCGCTCCTGGCCGGATCGCTCGTCGCTGGTACCGCCGGCGTTTCAGGCACAATTCGCCGCCGCCTGCGACTTCCTCTACGCGGTGCGCTGTTTTCTTCATTACCGCCACGGCCGCGACGACAACAAGCTCACCTGGGACGCGCAGGAACAGGCCGCGGCGCGCGGCATCGGCTCCACCACCCACGCTCCCGCCGACCCGGCGTCGTGGATGCGGTCCTACTTCCAGCACGCCCGCGCCATTCATCGCTTCATGATGCAGGTGCTGGAGGACATCCCTTCGGCGCGCTCTTCGCTGTTCCAGCAGTTTCAGCAATGGCGCTCGCGCGTTTCCAACCAGGACTTTTCCGTAGTCGGCGGGCGCGTTTTCCTGCAGCAGGCCAGCGCCGTCTCCGAACCCGACATGGTGCTCCGCCTTTTCGCCTTCATCGCCCGCCACGGCCTGCGCCTCAGCGCCGACACCGAGCGCCGCACCGAGCAGGCGCTGCCCGCGCTGGCGGAGCGCATGCCGCGCGGCCCCGCGCTGTGGGCTCCCTTGCGCGAGATCCTGCTGGCTCCGCATGCCGCGCAAACCTTGCGAGCCATGCATTCGCTCGGCCTGCTCACGCTTCTTCTCCCGGAATTCAAGCTGGTGGATTCGCTTGTCCTGCGCGACTTCTACCACCGTTACACCGTGGACGAGCACACCTTCCTGGTGATCGAAAACCTGCAACGCCTCCCCGCTTCCGGCGAGGATGGCGACCGCCGCTTCGCCGGCATGCTCAGCGAAGTCAAGGAAGCCGACCTGCTTTACCTCGCCACCCTGCTGCACGATCTCGGCAAGGGCGCCCCCGGGGACCAGCACGTGCAGGCGAGCGTGGGCATCGCCGAAGGCGTCCTCGCCCGCTTCGGACTGAACCCGCACGAGCGCGACACCGTGCTCTTCCTCATCTCCAATCATCTGGAAATGTCGGCCGCGCTTCGCCGCGACATCTTCGACTCGGAAACCATTAGCAATCTGGCCGAGAAAATCGGCACTCCCGAACGCCTCCAGATGCTCAGCCTGCTCACCTGGTCCGACATCAAGTCGGTGAATCCGGCTGCCCTCACGCCCTGGAAAGCCGAGATGCTGTGGCAGCTTTACATCGCCACCGTGCGCCACCTCAACCGCAGCGTGGAGCAGGAGACGGTGCGCGCCGACGATGCCGACGTGGCCCGCGTCATCTCCACCTTTCCCGACCGCGCCCACGAAATCCGCGAATTTCTCAGCGGCTTGCCGCAGCGCTACTTGCGCACCTACGCCGAGAAGGCAGCCTTCCACTTTCAGCTCGCCTCGCAGCTTCGCAGCGGCGACATCCAGTTGTCGCTCAACCTCAATCGCGACCTCTTCGAGCTCACTGTGGTCACCGCCGACCGTCCCGGATTGTTCGCCACCATCGCCGGTTTTCTTTTTGCCTGGGGCATGGGCATCGTCAAGGCCGACGCCTTCTGCCATCACTCCGGCATCGTGCTTGATACGTTTCAGTTTTCCGACCGCTTCGGCACGCTCGTCATGAATCCGCCCGAGCGCGAACGTTTCAAGCGCAACCTTGAGGACGTCCTCTGTGGGGCGGCTAACCTCGACAAGCTGGTTTACAACCGACTGAAGAGCGAGCGACCCTCCGCCCCTGCCCTGAAGATCAAGCCCCGAGTGGATTTTGACGACCAGTGCTCTTCCCACAGCACGGTGCTGGAACTGATCGCACAGGACCGCCCCGGCCTGCTCTACGACGTCAGTTCCCTGTTCGCCGCCGAGAAGTGCAACATCGAGGTCGCCTTGATCGACACCCAGGGCCACATGGCGGTGGACGTCTTCTACCTCACCTCCGAAGGCCGCAAGCTAGACGCTACCCACCAGCAGCGCCTGGCCGCACAACTGCTCGAAGAACTCGGCTGATGGCCAACGTTGCGCAAGTGCAAATCCCTCCGCGGTGCTATCGTAGTGACGATGTCCGAACCCGAATCTTTCAACGATCTCCTCTCGCAATTCGAGCAGGCCCACGCCCGCAAGCCCGCCGAAGGCCGCAAGCAACTCGAAGGCACCGTGATTGCCGTCACCGCCGATTCCGTCTTGCTCGACATCGGCTTCAAAACGGAAGGCATTCTGCCGCTGGCCGCCTTTCAGGATGCCGCTGAAACCGTCAAGCCCGGCGACAAGTTCCCGGTCTCGGTCACCGGCCGTGACCCCGAGGGCTACTACCAGCTTTCCCGCTCGCGCGTCGAGCGCCCCACCGACTGGGCTTCCCTGCAGCAGGCTTTCACCGAGCAGGCGGCCATCATGGGCACGGTCACCGGCGTGATCAAGGGCGGGCTCAGCGTGGATGTCGGCGTGCGCGCCTTCATGCCCGCCTCCCGCAGCGGCACCCGCGACGCCGCCGAGTTGGAAAAACTGGTTGGCCAGGAGATCCGCTGCCGCATCACCAAGCTCGACATAACCGACGAAGATGTGGTGGTGGACCGCCGCGCCGTCCTGCAAGATGAAGCGCGCGCTTCCAACCAGCGCCGCTACTCCGAACTCAAGGAAGGCGATGTCATTACCGGCACGGTCCGCAGCCTCACCGATTACGGCGCCTTCGTGGACATCGGCGGCGTGGACGCCCTGCTGCACGTTGGCGACCTCGCCTGGAGCCGAGTCAACAAGCCCGCCGACGTGCTCACCGTCGGCCAGCAGATCGAAGCGCGCGTTTTAAAGATCGATCCCGGCAAGCGCCGGATTTCTCTCGGTCTCAAGCAGCTTCAGCCGCATCCCTGGGATTCCGCCGCGGAGAAATACAAGGTCAACGAGCGCGTGCGCGGCACCGTCACCCGCATCGTGGATTTCGGCGCCTTCGTGGAGCTGGAGCCCGGCGTAGAAGGACTGATTCACATTTCCGAAATGTCGTGGGCGAAAAGAATCAAGAAAGCCAGCGACGTGGTTAAGCAGGGCGAATCCGTGGAAGCCGTCATCCTCGGCGTCAACCTCGCTGACCGCCGCATCTCCCTCGGCCTGAAGCAGGCGCTGGGTGATCCCTGGGCGCTGGCGGCGCAGAATAATCCTGTCGGGTCGGTGATCGAAGGCCCCATCACCAGCCTCACCAACTTCGGCGCTTTTGTGCAGCTTGTGGAGGGCGTCGAGGGCATGATTCACGTCGGCAACATCAGCGCCGAAAAACGCATTAACCACCCGCAGGACGTGCTCCGGGTGGGTCAGACGGTGCGCGCCCAGGTGCTGGAATTCGATCGCGACAAACGCCGCATCTCGCTCGGCATGAAACAACTGGTGCCCACCGGCCTTGACGAATACCTCGCCGAGCACAAGCCCGGGGACCTGGTCACCGGCCGCATCGTTGAAATTTCCGGCCCCGACGCGCGCGTCGAACTCGGCGAAGGCATCCATGCCATTTGCCGCATGCCCGCGCCCAAGCAGGCGGAGAATCAAACGGAAACGGAAAAAGAAAAAAGAGAAGCTGGGGGAGCCATGGAAGTTTCAGATCAGGCCAAGCCGGACCTGACCTCGCTCACTTCCATGCTGAACGCGCGCTGGAAGGGCACTTCGGCTCCGAGCAAGGTTGCGTCCAAAGCGGAAGCCGCCAGCGCCGGGCAGATCCGCGGCTTCCGCATCGCCAGGCTCGATCCCGCCGCCAAGAAAATTCAACTGGAATTGGCCTGATGTGCCAGGCCCGCAACTGGCGCCGAAAAGCCGGCACAAACGGCTGCAAAAAAGAATGGCTCCTCAGGTAGGACTCGAACCTACAACCCTCCGGTTAACAGCCGGATGCTCTACCATTGAGCTACTGAGGAGTGTGGCGAAACCGAATTTTCTCCTATGTTTATATCGCAAATTCTCACCCGCGGTCAAAGTGTGCTCCATGTCATTGACCCGGATTTGGACCCATGTTATACATTCGTCTCTTGTGCTCCGCGTAACTGGCGGGCACAGGCAATCCCCGCGGTCCCATCGCGGCCGGCATCAGGCAAAATGGGGCCAAGAGCGCGGCCAAACGCATAGCTCCCGCCTTGACGTGGAAGCGCGCATCCGGGGTGGTATCAGGCGCCAGAACCATGCTCTCCCTTCGCCGCTGGCCTGGACGGAGAGAAAGCCGCCTGAAGGATGCGGCCCGATTCGTAAACCTATTCATCTGAATACCGTTTGGAGGACTTTTATGCGCACCAGGCTCCCGTTTGGCCGAGCCCTGTCCGGCTCCGCAGGTTGGCGTCGTCCGGCCCTGATTCTTGCGATCTCAGTTGCACTTCTAACCCTGCTCTCCACCGCGAGCTTTGCCCAGCAGGCGGCGCCCGCATCGCAGGAGATGAGCGGCGAAGCCGGCCTCAAGCTCCCCGATCTTTCCACCGTCACGTTCCTGGGCCTGGACGGCCACAGCCTGCTGTTGATCGGCATCCTGTTCTGCATTTTCGGGCTGCTGTTCGCGGCGGTGCAGTACATACAGCTCAAGAACCTTACGGTCCACCGCGCCATGCGCGAAATGTCGGAACTGATCTACGAGACCTGCAAGACCTACCTGGTGACGCAGGGCAAGTTCCTGGCAATCCTGTGGGCGTTTATCGCGGTGGTGATCGTGCTCTACTTCGGCGTGCTGCTGAAGGCGGAATACAGCGTCGGCGTAGTGCTGATCATCCTCGGCTTCAGCGTGGTGGGCATCCTGGGCAGCTACGGCGTGGCCTGGTTCGGCATCCGGGTGAACTGCTTTGCCAATTCGCGCACCGCATTCGCCGGACTGAAGGGCAAGCCCTACCCGTGCTACGCCATCCCGACCAAGAGCGGCATGAGCATCGGCATGGCGCTGATCAGCGTTGAGCTGCTGATCATGCTGATCA
>JBIOFT010000223.1:0-5052 GCA_044447375.1 Terriglobales bacterium
TCTCTACGATGCGCTCGCCGTGCAGCGGCACCATCCAGTGGACCTGAAGCTGGTTGGCGGTGATGCCTTCATCGTTGAGCATCTCCACAGCCTCCTGGATCACGCCCTTGGTGGATCCCCAGCCGATCAGCGTCACTTCGGCGTCCGCCCGCCCCATCAGCTCGGGAGGCTTCACTGCCGCCTCGATGCCGGCGGTCTTCCGCTGGCGTTTCTCCATCATCTGCCGGCGCTTGATCGGGTTGGTGAATTCGTCGCTGATCAGGACGCCATCTTCCATGTGCTCGTCCGTCGCCACGGTGTGGGTGTGGCCGGGCACGCCGGGTATGGCGCGCGGCGAAATGCCGCTCTCGGTGAACAGGTAGCGCTTGTAGCCGTTTGCGCCGCTCCCGTCCGCAGAGGTGATCAGTTCGCCCCGGTCGATCTCCACGTTGAAGTCCAGTTCCTCCGGGTCCACGGCCGCCGTGCCTTCGGAAAGCAGCAGGTCGTTGAGCACGATGCCCGGACACTGGAACTTGTCGGTCAGGTTGAACATTTCGGGAATGATCTTGAAGCAGTCCGCAATGTCGGTGGGCGTGGCAATCAGTCTCGGATTAACCGGCCAATCCGGTGAAAGTCGACGTACTTTCTGCCGCCAGCCCATGGGCCTTTCCCCATACCGGCGGCAGCGCGGCGTTATTCTTTTTCCAGGCGAGATTTGTGTAGGAGGAAGGGCCTCGCGCCGGCCTGTCGATCCTGGCAAGATAACCGGGCCGGGCGGGGCCCTCATCGCTACGATTCTGTTTATCCCACTCTCGGCGGCGCAATTCAACCTCGAAGCCGATTGGGCCGAGGCCGGCATGCAGGTCATCCTGCGCCATTGCCCGATTTGCGCTCAGGATTCCATTGTCGGTCATGGCCGCCGCCGCAAACAGGCACACGATCAACACCATGATTGGATCGGGATTCGCCGCGGCCTGTGCAGCCGGTGCGGCAAGACGTTCACCTTCCTGCCGCCCTTTTCTCCTCCCTACGGCCATTACAGCTTCATCGCCCGCAGCCAGGCGCTGCAGCGCCGCTTCCTGGAAGGCCTTCCCTGGGAAGCCGCGGCGCCCACCGTCAAAGACCCTGATCGCGTGGCCGATCCCTCCACTCTGCGCCGATGGTGCCAAACCCTGGATTCTTCTCGGCCGCCGTTTTCTTTCCTGCGCGAGACGATCCAGGCTGTCGGCGTGTGGCTCACCAGAACCGAGATTCTTGTGCACGATTCGCTCCCCTTGCGCTGGCACACCGTATTCCCGTTTCTCGCCCGGTTCTGGCCCTTGCGGATATAGAACGAACCCGCCGCCCACCATCCTTGCCTGGGAAGAGGGCTGCTTTCCGCCTAACCTCGACTCCGGAGGCGAAAACAGCACCATGGCCGAGAATCTGGAGCGGCTCAAACAGCGCGTCTCGCTGCTGGAGTATTTGCAGCGCCACAACTGGAAGCCTTGTCGTACCGGCTCACGCCAGGAGTTTGTCGGGCTGTGTCCCTTACATCAGGAAACCCACCCCTCCTTCTACGTCAATGCCGCCAAAAACCTGTTCTACTGCCACGGCTGCGGCCGGGGCGGGGACCTGATCCGCTTTGTCCAGCTATTCCTCGATCTACCCTTCCGCCAAACGGTGGCTCATCTCGAACAGGAACTGCTCCCCGCCCCCGTTTTCCGATTGCTGGAGGAGACGGCCGCTTTTTATCAGTTTCAACTGCACCGCCATCCCGAAGCTACAGATTATCTGGAACGTCGCGGAGTGCACGATTCCTCTCTGATTGAGGAACTCGGCATCGGTTATGCTCCCGGTGGAAACTTACGGCGTCATCTGGCTGCTTGGTGTTCCTCATTCGATCAGTTGTTGGAAATCGGATTGATCAATCATCACGGCCGCGATGCCTTCTGCCGGCGGCTCATTTTTCCTTGCCGACAGCACGGGCGAATCGCCAACCTCTATGGCCGCAGCATCGGCGCGGCGTTCCCCCACCGTTTGCTGCCGCGCTCCAAAGGCGGATTGTTCGCCTGGGAATCCGTCAGCCGGTTCTCCACTGTAATCCTCGTCGAAGGTCTGTTCGATCTGGCCGCGCTGTGGCAGGCCGGTTTCCGCAACACCACCTGCGCCCTCGGCACCCAGTTGACGCCCGCTCAGTGGGCACAGCTTACCGATCAACCGGGCCGCCTGGTCTATATCGCCTTCGACCGCGATTCAAACCAGGCCGGCCAGAAGGCTTCCCATCAACTCGCCCTGAGTCTGGAAAGTGCCGGCCTTCCGGCCCACATCCTACAGTTGCCCGACGGCCACGATCCCAACAGCTACTTCGTAGCCGGCGCCCGCGCCTCCGACTTTGCCGCCCGTCTTCGGGAAGCAGGCCGGCTATGAAGTTCTCCGTGGCCTGGCGACCATCCGTTTCCGCCAGCGCTTCGCCCTGGCGCGTGCTCGATGAGCGCAGCCGGGAAGTGGCCTGGGCCAACACCTTCCTCGATGCTCAGCGGGTCCGCCAACTTTCCCTGCGTTCCCTGCGCGCCTATGCTTATGACCTGTTGCACTTCGCCCGTTGGGGAGCGGAACGCCCACCGCTGTCGCAAACCACTGAATCCACCCTGCTCGACTATGCCCGTCACCAACTGGATCAAGAACCCAAACCCGCGCCGCAAACCATAAATCATCGCCTGGGCGTGCTGCGTTGTCTGTACCGCTTCCATTACGGACAGGAGATTCCTGCCGGCCAATACCACTTCCAGCGCTTCTATCAGACCAGATCCCCGCTCGGCGACCGCCAGGCGCACCGCGCCGTGACCCGGGGGCTCCGCCTGAGACAACCGCGACGCGTGGTTGTACCGCTGTGTGCCGAAGAAGTGGCCCGGTTCTGGCGCAGCTTTCGCACCTTTCGCGATCTCGCCCTGGTGGGCTTGATGTTACTGGACGGTCTGCGTTCCTGTGAGGTTCTGGCTCTCCGACTCGAGGATCTTCAACTCGCCGACGCCTACATGCGGGTTCTCGGCAAAGGCAACAAGAAACGTGTGATGCCGCTGCCGCCGGAAATCATCGAAGTGCTCGAAAAGTATGTGCGACTGGAAAGACCGCTCACCAATTCCTCTTCCCTCTTCGTTTCTCTGAAAGGCCGCCAGCGGGGACGGCCCATGACACCCGCCGGACTGCGCTCCCTGTTCCGCCATCACCGCCTGCGCAGTCGCGTTCCGCAGGCCAACGCCCATCGGCTCCGCCATACTTTCGGCGCCGATATGGTGCGCGCCGGAATCTCCCTGCCCGCGCTGCAACGCCTGATGGGTCATTCGCAGATTCACACCACCATGCTGTACGTCCAGCTTGCTCCCCAGGACGTGTGGCGTGAATATGCCCACGCCATCGAGAACCGCACGCGCTTGTCCCCTCCGCCGATCTCATGAATCTGCCCAAAGCCAGCCTCGACCAGATCTTCGAATCTCACATCCGGAGCCTCGCCGTGACTCACCAACCCGGCACGCTGAGGGCCTACCGGGGTGCGGCGCACCGTTTTCTCCGCTATCTCCATCACGCTTTCCCGCAACTCCGCCGTTTGGCGCAACTCCGCCGCGATCCGCATCTGCTGGGCTGGTTTCGTTGCCTGTGCGAACAGGATCCGCCATTGTGCAACCAGACCCGCAGACAGCATCTGATCCACATCCGCCGTCTGCTGGAGGATCTGGCCGCCCACGGCCACCCCGTCCAGCCTGGCCTGATTCGCAGCGAGGACCTCCCCCCGCGGGATCGATGGCTGCCAAAACCGCTTCCTCTTGAAGACGATCAACGACTGCAACAGGAACTGCGCCGTACCGACAACCTGCTTTCGAACCTCCTGCTGCTCACCCGCTTCACCGGTATCCGCATTGGCGAATGCATCCGCCTGCCTCTGGACTGCCTACGCCAGGTTGGGCCGGATCAGTGGGCGATCCACGTCCCCCTCGGCAAGTTGCACACCGAACGCCTCGTTCCCGTCGATGCCGAGGTTCGGGGCATCATGCAACGCATTCTGGCTTTGCGCCCTCTGGCCCGGCCGGAACTTTTGGCCCGATCGGAAGGCTTCCTGTTACCTCATGGTGGCCCGTGGGGCGCGTATCACCGCCTCTTTGAAACCTTGGCTGATGCCGCCACACGAGCCGGTTGCTCGGCGCCTGTCACCCCTCACCGTCTTAGACACACCTATGCCTCAGAGATGCTCCGTCTCGGGGTCGGTCTTCCTGCCCTCATGCAACTGCTAGGGCACAATGACATCGCCATGACCATGCGCTACCTCGAGGTCACCCAGCAGGATCTGCAGCGCGAGTTCCATCGCGCACGCCAGAACGCACCCCACTGCCTGCCCCCGCTTTCGCTTCCCGCGCACGCCCGCACCGCCGGCCTTCCCGCCATCCAGCACGCACTGACCGCCGCTCGCCACCTTCTGGAGATGCACCGTCGCTGCTTAACCGATGAAAAGGCCCGGCGACAGTTCCAACGTCTTGATCGGCGGCTCCGCGCCGTAGCGGATCAACTCGCCCAAATCACCACAGCCGAAAAATGAGGAGAGATTGGCCGGTCAATCTCGGATTTTCATGCGGGGTGATTCGCTCCTTTACTTGCGCAGATACGCGAACTCCGGCAACACGGCAAACGGTTCTACCCGAATGGGTAGTTGTTCCGCCAGTTGGATAATTCGCCCCGGCGCTCCATTGCCGAGAAACTCGGCTGCCTGCGCCAAGTGGGGCACACGCAGAGGATCTAGCCCCATCAAACGCGCGCAAGTGAAATCCGCAGCCACCGGATCATCCGCCAAGATGATCCGACCGAGGTTTCGCGGAGTCCCGTGTAACGGCCCGTTGCCTTCCATGCCGACGATTCCGTCGGCGATCACGAAGTGCGTCGGAACGGCGGCATTGATATCCAGGATGCTTCGATCAATACCTCTCCAGTGCAAGACGTTCTTAGGCCAGCCGTAGGCGATCCCCGGCACGACTCCAAAGAGATTCTTCATGCTCAGTGTGACGCCCGCCCAATGGTGCGTCTTCACCTTGGGCATGGAAACCA
>JBIOFT010000224.1:0-5052 GCA_044447375.1 Terriglobales bacterium
CCTCCGGCCGTCACCAACGCCAACCTCAACGCCAAGCTCAAAAACATCGGCGGCGCCGCCTACCCGCTTGGGGGCGCAGGTTCCGGAGTGTATATGCCTTATTCCTGCACGGGAGGCCCGCCCTGTGTCAATACCCTGAACGGTGGCGGGTTCTACGTGAAGGGCAATGCGGCCCTCACCTTGACGGTCGGGACTGACGGCGGCGGAAACCCGACCCAGACGTACAGAATCAACCAGGGTGGCGTGGTAACCGCGATCACCACCGACATTGCCGCCAACACCACCACGGTGGTGTCGGGCGGGACCACACTCAACCTGGCGGGCGTTCCTCAAGACCTCGTGACCACTCCTCCTGGACCGGCCACCATGCTGTACGTGGACGGCACGGTCACCGCCTTGGCCTCAACGGGCCAAGGTGTACCCGCCATCCAGGATGGCGTTGCGGTCACCATCGCGGCGAACGGGGACATTAATACCACCGGCGACGTGATCTACGCGCACGAGCCCGTGACCGAAAACATGTCCGACACCCTGATCCCGGGCAACGACCACAACCAGGATCTCGGCCTGTTTACCGCCACCGGCAACATCATCATGAGCAGTCCCTACGCCAACCACAACGTGCAAGTGGATGGCAGCCAGGCCGCCGTTGGGAACAGTTGCGCGGGGAACAAGTGTGGGTTCCTGGTCAACGGTTGCATCGACACCTTCAACAACGTGGGCGGCCAGATTCAAACGAATATCTTCGGCGCCTGCCTGAACGTCCAAAACACTTACTTTGACCGCCGCTATACCTCCAGGGCGGGCTTTGCTCCGCCTTGGTTCCCGTCCACGACCGTTGGCGCCAGCGATATCCAGAACGCGGTGGCCCCCTTGGTTGCTCCCCCCACAGTACAGCGGATGAGCTGGATCACCACGCCGCAGTAGAACGCACCGAGTCCGATTGCCTCACCGCAGCTTACCGACGCCGAAAGGGCCGGTAAGCTGCTTCGTTTTGGCCTGACCCTGAGAGAGCGGACGCGCGATTCACGGGCCCCGGGCCCAATCGGTTGCCCCCGGTCGGCTAGGCACTGCGGGGACGCTCCAGAATGCCGCTACGGGCCATCCAGGGGCTTGCTTGAGCCCCGAGCCTAAGGCCCAATTGCCTCAGTCATCTCCCAGCGGTTCAAGTACTTCCGTACCGTCTCTAGTACCTTGGTTACAGGCGCGGGTGTGACCTCCGCATCTTTCGCGTAAATACTACTGCCGGTTGTAGCACTACGACCGCTGAGAGCAACATATAGACAGTATCCGCATCTCCCTCCGGGTCCAATTCCAGAAAACACGCATAAAACCCGGCAAAACCCGGAAATTCGCGTTGACAAACCCTCGGTTGCGGTTGAGATATGCTCGGGACACCAAGACGCCCTCAAGCCCATTTGGGATTGAGGCCTTGGTTCTCCCAAGTGCGGCAGCATCGCCGGGCAAAAGGGCCGGGCGGAGAGCTGAATTCTGTGGAAGGGGAAATCGATATGGCCGACTCGCGTGAAGTCATGAACATTCGCCAGGCTTCGCAGTACCTGGGAGTGAGTCCGGACACGCTGTACAAGTACGTCAACGAACAGAAGATCCCCGCGTTCAAGCTGGGCAATCGCTGGCGCTTCAAGAAATCGAAGCTCGACCAGTGGATGGAGGAAAAGTCCATGGAACTGGAACCGGGGGGCAAGAGGAAACCCAAGGCAGCGGTGAAAGCTGCCGGAACTCCGTAACAAAGGCGGACACATGTTTGGATTCGGATCGAAGGCGATTGTTGGTCTCGATGTGGGCTCCTCGAGCATCAAGGCGGTCGAACTCAAGAAGACGCGCCAGGGCATCGAGGTGGAGCACCTCGGGTTGGAGCCGATCGCTCCCGATATCGTGGTGGACTCCATGATCGTGGACTCGGGTACGGTTTCAAGCGCCATCGCCAAGCTGTTCGGCGATACCCAGATCAAGACCAAGAACGTGGCCACGGCCGTGAGCGGGCACTCGGTGATCGTGAAGAAAATCTCGCTGCCCGCGATGAGCGATCAGGAACTGGCTGAGACCATACAGAAGGAAGCCGCTCAGCACATTCCCTTCGACCTGGCTGACGTCAACCTCGACTACCAGATCCTCTCCGATGACGCCACCAACCCGCAGATGGACGTGCTGCTGGTGGCGGTGAAGAAGGACAAGATCCTGAACTACACCAACGTGCTCTCGATGGCGGGCAAGACCCCGGCGATCGTGGACATCGATGCCCTGGCCCTGCAGAACTGCTACGAGTACAACTATGCGCCGGCGCCCGGGGAGGTGGTCGCCCTGCTCAACCTGGGGGCGAGCGTGATGAACATCAACATCGTCAAGGGCAACACCCCGCTGTTTCCCCGTGACGTCTCGGTCGGCGGCCACCAGTACACCGATTCGCTGCAGAAGGAACTTGATCTCAGCTTCGACGATGCCGAGTCCCTCAAACTGGGCAAGAAGGCGGACAGCGTCCACGACGACGCCAAGGCGCCGATCCTGCAGCAGGTGACCGAAATCATCGTGCTCGAGATCCAGAAGACTTTCGACTTCTTCCGGGCCAGCGCCGCAGGCGAGCACATCGAGAAGATCTACCTGGCCGGCGGATCGGCCAAGGTGGCGGGTCTGGTGGATGCTCTGCGCCAGGAGTTCTCCATGCCGGTCGAATTGTTCAACCCTTTCCAGAAGGTTATCGCCCCCATGGAAGGTCCGGCGGCGGAACTGGTGGAACGGAACGCCGGTCAGTTGGCCGTGGCCGTGGGTTTGGCCCTGAGGAGTTTTGACAAGCTATGATCCGAATCAATCTGCTGGGTTCCCCGAAACCGAAAAGCGGCAAAAAGGGCAGCGCGGTCACGATGCCGGCGATTGACCTGGGCGGCGTCTTCGCACCCCTGCTCAAAGTGGCGGTTGTGGTGGCGATTGCCGGTGTCATCAACGTCGGTTACTGGTACCGCCTGGACCGCGAAAAGAAGTCCCTCGAGGTCCAGATGCGGCAGGCGGAGCAGACGAACCGCGAACTGGCCGACATCAAGGCGCGCTACCTGGAGCGCCAGAAGCAGGCCGATGCTTACAAACGCCGGGTCGATGTCATTGACCAGCTCCGCGTCGGCCAGGCGGGTCCGGTCGGCCTTTTGGCCATGATCGGAGACACCGTCAACAGCACCGAAGCAGTTTGGCTGAACAGCTTGCAGGACCAGGGCGCCAGCGTGGCCATTGACGGCATGGCGTTGAGCAATGAGGCGGTGGCCAACCTGATCAGCAATCTGCAGAAGACCGGCTATTTCAGCAACATCGAGATCAAGGAAAGCATTCAGGACGAACAGATCAAAGACATGCAGGCGTTTCAGTTCACGCTGACCTGTGAGAAAGCGAAGTCGTAAAGGCGGACGGCATGAATCTCGACGAAATGTCAGGTTTCAAACTCTTGGCGGGTCTGGTGCTGGCGGCAGCGCTCGGCACCGGCGCCCTCTACTACACCGTGTTCCGGACGCAGCGCGACCAAAATGCGGCGGTCCAGCAAAAGCTGCAAGCGAAGATGCGCGAGAACGCGGAACTGAAGGCCTACAAGCCCAAGCTGGCCGACATGGAGCGCCAGCTCGCCAACCTGAAACAGCAGCTCGAAATTGAGCGGCGCATCGTGCCGGACGAGAAAGAAGTGGACGGCCTGATGCGCATGGTGAGCGGCGAAGCCCGCAAGGCCGGGGTGGAGATCCGCCGCTATACCGCGCGTCCTTACAACCCGCGCGACTTCTATACCGAGGTGCCGTTCGAAGTGGAGCTCGACGGCCCCTACTATTCCATGCTCGGATTTTTCGACCGCGTAGGCAAGCTGGAGCGGATCGTGAACATCTCCAACCTGCTGGTGGCTTCGACGCGTAAGCCGTCGGAGGCCAAGGCCAAGCACACCTACCAGTACGCGCCCGGCGAGAGTGTGGTGGCGACCTGTGTCGCGACCACGTATTTCAGTCATGACCTGGATCCGAACGCCGCCCCGGCGGGCCACAAAGCGGTGGTGCAGCCCGTGAAACAGGTGGGTTCGCCTATGAGGGCCTTTCGATGAAGCGGACAACCAGCATCCTAACTTGCCTGATGGTCGCGGGACTGGCCTGGGCGCAGAACCCCCAGATCATCCAGAAGACGCGCGACAAATTGCAGACGGTCGAGAAGAGCGCGACGGCTGCGTCCAATGAAGCTCTGGGCGACAACGTGAAGTCCAAGCCAACGGCGGGCGTGCATAAGACCGCCGTCAAGACGGGCGCGTCGCCATTCAAGACCGGCAGCGCAACTCCGGCGCCGCCCAAGCCGGCTCCGGTGCAGAAGAAATCTAGTGGGGCGGTTGCGGTGAAGCCAGTGGCGAACGCCAAGCCGGCTGCGGCGCAGTCCAAGCCGGCTCCCGCTCAGACAAAATCTAGTGGGGCGGTTGCGGTGAAGCCAGCGGCGAACGCCAAGCCGGCTGCGGCGCAGTCCAAGCCGACTCCCGCTCAGACAAAATCTAGTGGGGCGGTTGCAGTGAAGCCAGCGGCGAACGCCAAGCCCGCTGGGGCGCAGTCCAAGCCGGCTCCCGCTCAGACGAAATCTGGTGGGGCGGTTGCGGTGAAGGCAGCGGCGGGCGCCAAGCCCGCCACGGTGGCAGACGAGACCAAGAAGGCGGCCCCGGCGCCGAAGAGCAGCCCGCCCGCCGCCGCCGCGTCCAGCACGGAAAGCTCCGCTGCCAGTGCGGGCGAAGAGGCAAAGAAGGAAGACCAGGATAGTCCGGACAAGAAGTGGAGCATGACCGGGAAGCGGGACCCCTTCATCAGCCCGGTGGTAAATCACATGGGCGGTTCCGGTTGCAGCACCGGCAAGAAGTGTCTGGAAATCGGGGCAATCAACCTGCGCGGGGTGGTCCGGTCCGAGGCCGGTTTCATCGCGGTCGTGACCAACAGCCTGAACAAGGCGTACTTCCTGCGGGAGAACGATCCCGTGTTTGACGGCTATGTGGTCAAGATCACGGACGATTCCATCACTTTCAAGGAGATGCTCCAGGAC
>JBIOFT010000225.1:0-5005 GCA_044447375.1 Terriglobales bacterium
CCTCTCGAATATAACAACTCTGCCGATGAGCGTCAACCGGGTGCGCCCCGGCCGAGTTGACGTGGTGAATACACCTTGGACAGGAGGTACACCAGCCGCCTGGCGGGGATTCACCACAAACCCTCGCGCGCATACGGCTGCCGAACCAGCCTCGTCAAGCCAGGCCGGGAGTTGCCGAAACAATCTTCAGCTTCTAAACTGGCAAATCCCACTGCCGGCAATCGGCCAGGGGGAGATGGACGCCCCGGAATCACTCCGGGGTGGAGGGTACATGCGGCGGTTTCTGGTTCTGGACGCAGGCGTCCTCTTATTCTTGATTATTGGAATCGTATTGCTGGGTTGTGGCGGCGCGGCCGTCGGCCCGAGCGTCAACATCAACCTCTCGCCTGCTACGGTCTCGCTGAGCCGCGGGGCTACGGCCCAGATCACGGCCCAGGCCCTGGACGCCAACAACAATGTTGTCGCCGCCCCCGCACTGGCGTACGACTGCGTCACGATCCCGGCTGAAACAGCGTGTTCCAGCGCCAATTCGCCAATCACGGTCTCAAGCAATGGCCTGATCTGCGCCGGACAGTGGGACGTAGACTTCATCCGCTGCCAGACCACCGGCAACGCCAATAATCTGCTGCCGCTGGGCACGGCCAGCATCACCGCTGCCTCCACCACGGCGAGCAACACCTCCTTTAAGAGCAGCGCCGTCGTGGTCACCGATCACGAGCCCGTCGACACTCTTCAGATCGTCCCCAATGCCAGCAATCCGACGCCCGGACCCGGCAATCCGACCGGCTGCTTCTCCCAGAACGGCACGCCCAATACCACGCCCAATGCGGGCATGTTTACGGCCCAGGCTTTTAGTAATGACCCAGCCGCCTGCCAGCGCATCACCGGATCCGCCAGCGTGCCCTGCCAAGTCCCCAGTAGCACGATCGGAAATATCAATTGGGCGGTCTCTCCGGCACCGGTGGGTATAGTCAACGCGACCACAACGTCCGCGACCGACCCGGTTGGCGTTACTGTGACCGCGGCCACTCCCGGCCAAGCGACGGTAGTGGCTTCGATAGGCGCGCTCGGTTCGCTCGTCTCCGGGTCCGCCACCTTCACCACTTGTGCCGTAGCCAGCATTCAGGTCCAGACATCGTCCGGCAACAACTCATTCACGGCCCCGATCAGCTCTACCGTAACCCTGGCGGCGCAGGTAACCGATAGCCAAAACATCTCGCTGAACAGTTCTACTAGCGGCCTCTCGCTCATTTGGCTGAGTTCCCAGCCGGCGCTGGCGGAGGTAAACCTGGGGACGGTAAACACGGCGGCGCCGGGCACCGCCGAGATCACGGCTGCCTGCCTGCCGCCGTCGTGCAATGTCAACTTCGTCCCCCCTCAGCCGGTTTATAGCGATAATGCGGTGACCGCCACCATCACCGGCACCGTCGATAGCACCGTGCTGGTGACCACCGCGACCGCCCCCCCCTGCAGCGCGACAACCGCATGTACCAACAGCAACCTCATTGTCCCCATCGATAGCACCACCAACGTCCCTGGATCGGCATTCACCTTGCCGGCCGGCGTGCAGGTGAATTCCATGGTGATGACGCCAGCGGGAGATCCCGCTTTCCTGGGCACCATCTGCGCCAACGGCACTACCGGACCCAGCGGCGTCGCCTGCTCGGGCCTGTTGCGATTCGACCCTACGGTCACCACCGTGATCGCTCCGAATCCGACCATCACCGGTACGGCGTTGGTCACCGACGGCAACCATGTAGTGGTTTCCGACCCAGCGACGAACCAGATCTTCATCGCCACGGCTGTCCCTGGCATCGAAGCGATTCCTGACATCAGCATTGCCAGTTTCATTGCCGCCGCTCCTGCAGGAGCCACGGAGAGCGTAAACACTGTCACCATTACTACCAACACGCCCCACGGCTTGAGCTCCGGACAATCGGTACTGGTTGCGGGTGTGGGGGTGGCGGGCTATAACGGCTCGTTCACCGTGCTGGCGGTGCCTTCGCCCACTAGTTTCACCTACACCGACCCCAACCCCAACAGCGGTTTGGCGGCCTCAGGCGGAGGTTACGTCACGAGCGGCGCGGCGGCCGCAATCAGCCCGGACGGATCGAAGATCTATATCGTGACCGGCGGGAAGCTGTATATCTATGATCCCAGCTTACCCCTGCAAGCCCGAACCTTGAGCGGCACCATAAGCGCCACCTCATCGCAGGCGGTGTCCTTTTTCGCCACCGGCCCCATGGCGTACGTGGCCGATTCCGGCGGCGACGATGTCGTCGCGAGCTGCAGTGACACTCTCTTCGCCACTGGGCCCGTGCTGGCGCCTGGATTCCCTACGCACATTGCGGCTGTACCCAACGCCAGCGCTATGGTGGACGCCAACGGTAACTCCTCGAGCATCGACGAAGTCGACGTCACCCCCAACTCGCCCACCGCCTATGGGGTTTGTCCTCCTAACATAACCAACTCCCGTACCAGCGCCAGCTTTGGCACCAGCTTCACCGCCAAGCAGCTCCTCGTGACCCCCGACAGCAAACTCGCCCTCATCCTCAGCGATAAGGGCGTACTGGCGTACAACTTGGGAACGAAGCAGACGTCGGTGGTTCCGCTGACGGGCGGAGCACAAGCGCTCTCGGGCGGCGTCACCCCCGACGGCGCCAGTCTATACGTCGGCGCCAGTGACGGTAATGTCCACCGGATCGACCTCACAAAAACACCCCCGACCGACGCTCAAAGCATCGCCGTGAACCTGTGCCCCACGGTCGCAACCGGCTGCGCCCCGGATTTCGTCGTGGTCAGGCCCGTCGCCACGGTCGCGACGCTCAGTGCGCTGGTGGTCACGCCTACGAATCCGACCATCGGCACCGGCGCTAGCGCGACGCAGCAGTTCACAGCTACCGGCACTTTCTCGGACAACACCAAGCGCGACATGACCAACTTCGTCACCTGGAGCTCCAGCAATCCGATCGTGGCGGTCATCGGGCCCATCACCACTGTGAACCCGCCGATCACAACCCCCGGTTTAGCTCAAGGACTGGCCACCGGGACCACCACCATCACTGCCAGCTCCGCCGGCGTCAGCGGCTCGACCACGCTGACGGTGAACTGAGACAGACGAATTGAATCATTGGAGCCATTGATTCATTGATCCATGGCCATGAATCAATGGCCCAATCCTGGCGGGGTGTTTACGAAGAGAATGCCGCTTCGTAGTCTTCGGGATCGATGCCTTTGTAGGAGAGGGTATGCTTCAGGCGCTCTCGCAGGTCGCGCGGGGTGGACTCGATGAAGGCGCGCACCGCAGCCTCCAGGCCCACCCGGCTGGCCGAGGCCTGTTCCGCGAGGCTTTCCGCCCGGTAGTTGGCCGCTTCCTCGACCCCGCCGCGCACCGGCAGGGGCAGTTCCTGCAGCAGGTCCTGGATGATCTCGCGCGCTTCTTCAGTCCAGATCATGGCTTGGTGATTACGACGATTTCGGCAGTGCCTCCAGCTCCCGCGCCACGCTGTCCAGAACTCCATTGATGAACTGCACCGACTCCGGGGCTGAGAAGCGGCGCGCGATCTCCAGGGCCTCGTTGATGACCACCGGGCGGGGCGTCTCCGGGTAGCCCAGGAACTCCGCCACTCCCAGCCGCAGGATGTTGCGGTCCACGGCCGCCATGCGGTCCATGCGCCAGTGCTCGGTGTGACGCTCGATCATGGGGTCGATTTCCCCGCCGCGGTCGCTGGCCACGCCGAACAGGCCGTCGGCGAAGCCGCGCGTCTCCCGCTCCACCTCGGCCCGCTCGCGCCAGAAGCTGCGGCGGACTTCTTCCTTGTTCTGCTTGCCCATGTCCGCCTGGAAAAGCATCTGCAGCGCCAGCTCGCGGGATTTTCTGCGGGTACCCATAAAAACAGTCGTCAGTGGTCAGTCGCCAGTTGGAAACATTCAACGCCGGCCGCGTTGCTGCTTGCTTTTCCCTGCCTCCTGCCTCCTGCGTCCTGCCTCCTGCTTCAATCCCGCCATCTCCACCGCCGACAGCGCCGCGTCCCATCCCTTGTTGCCCATCTTCAGGCCGGCGCGATCGATGGCCTGCTCCAGCGAATCACAGGTAAGGACACCGTAGGCGTGGGGCACACCGGTTTCCTGCGCCGATTGTCCGATGCCGCGTGTCACCTCGTTGGCTAGATGCTCGTAATGCGAGGTTTCTCCGCGGATGATGCACGCCAGGCAGATCACGGCATCCACCTTGCCGCTCCGGGCGGCCTGGCGTGCAGCCAAGGGAACTTCGAACGCGCCCGGAACGCGCACCACGTGGACGTCCCGGCTGCGCGCCCCGGCGCGCCGCAGCGCCTCCAGCGCGCCCGCCAGCAGCCGCTCGGTGATGAACGCGTTAAACCGGCTGACCACGATCCCGAAGCGCTTCCGGGAGGCATTGAGCTTGCCTTCGCCGACTTGGGGCTTGGCACGCCAGTCCTCATTGTATGAAAAGATGGCCAGCCGTCCCGCGCCCGCCGGAAGCTCCAGCGTGAACATGCGCGCGCCCCATTCGAAGTCGGCGATCTCTTCCGCAATCCGGAAGCCTCGGCGCTTGGCCACTTCGTAGAGAACATCCGCCGAGTCGCACTCGACCACCAAGCCGGCCTCGGGAAAGCCACGTCCCATGCCGATCTCCACCCCGGCCTCGGGCGCGTCCAGCTTGATGCCCTGGCTGCGCCGTCCCTTCCAGGATTCGCCCCTCGCCAGCCCCAGCGCGTCGAAGAAATCCACCAGCGCGTGAAAGTCCGCTTCGCGCTTGGGCACCAGCAGCTTGTGGATGGATTTGATCATCGGGTCATCGGGTCATCGGGTCATCGCCCGATCCTACTTGCCCTTGAAGTTTGCCGCTCGCTTCTCCAGGAACGCCGTCGTGCCCTCGTTCTTGTCCTCGGTACCGCAGATCAGGCCGAACAGCGTGGCCTCGAGATAGAGACCTTCCTTCAGCGGCATCTCCATGCCGTGGTTGACGGCTTCCATCGCATAC
>JBIOFT010000226.1:0-4855 GCA_044447375.1 Terriglobales bacterium
CCTTCACGCCGCGAATCAGGTCCATCACCGTGGGGCGGTGCTCGGGATCGCTGACCGTGGTTACGTATCCCTTGGGTTTGTTGAGAACAATGTAAGAGTAGCGCTCGCGCCCGTGCAGCAGCTTGCCATCTACCCGGATGTGGTCCTGTTCCGGGTCCGCCTTGGTGCCCAGTTCCGTCACCACATTCCCGTTTACTACTACGCGGCCGGAGGTGATGAGTTCTTCGGCCTTGCGGCGCGATGCGACTCCGGCGGCGGCAATGATTTTCTGTAGGCGTTCAGCAGACATAGGCGGCTACTCGGACGTTGTATTGGCGGGTGCTTCCGCCTTTTCCTCTGCCGAATCCGCGGTTTCTTCCGCGAGGGTGAAATGCTGTTCTGCGCCGCCCTCTTCCGTTCCAGAAGAAGCTGACGCCGATGCTGGATCCGACAAGGGCACAGCCTCTTCACCGGGAAGCAGGTCGGCCTGGAACGATTCCGCCACCAGCTTCTCGAATTCTTCCATGCTGGGCAGTTCGCCGACGTCTTTTAGCCCGAAGCGAAGCAGGAACTCCCGGCTCGTCTTATAAAGGATCGGCCGGCCGATGACCGCCTTCCTGCCGGCCGTGGTGATGAGCTTGCGATCGAGCAAGGTTGCGATAACCCCGCCGGCATCCACGCCGCGGATTTCGCTGATTTCGGGCACGGTGACCGGCTGCTTGTAGGCAATCACCGCCAGGGTCTCGAGCGCCGGCAGCGACAGACGAATGGGCGGCTTCAGGCTCTTGGCAAAAGCGCGCACGACGTCGTGGTGCTCGGGCTTGGTGGACATGCGGTATCCGCCGGCGAGCTGGCGAATCTCGATCCCGTGACTGGAACCGGAGTAGTCGGCGATCAGTTCTTCGAGCGCGGCGCGCACCCGGGAGCGAATTTCCGTGTCCTCGATTCCGGGAGTTTCCGCGAGGACCGATTCCCTCACCAGCGGAACGATCTGGTCGAGCGGGATCGGAGTTTCGGCAGCGTAAATGATGGCTTCGAGTTGGGCTTTGAGACTCATAAGGCAGTGGGCAGTGGTCAGTGGCTAGTGGTCAGGAATACCAGCGGAGCAACACACCATCCCCTGGCCACCGACCACTGACCACTGTTTTCTCATCTCCAATCGTCGCGCACAGCGGCTTGCTCGGTCATTACCTGATCGAAGTGCGAGTGCTTGCGCACCAGCACTTCTCCGAAGAGGCGATCCTGCCGCACCTGGATGGCCTGCAGCCGCACCAGTTCAAGCAGCGCCAGAAACAAACAGACCAGCGCGGAATGCGACTGCACGCTGCGGAGCATCTGCTGCAGGCGAATCGGGCGATCTTCGAGGGAAAGCCGCCGGTGCAGGTACTGGATCATCTGGCCGACCGTAACCGTCTCCTCATCGACTTCGAGGATGGGCCGTGTGCGGGCGCGCTCCAGGACTTGCTGAAAAGTCTTAACCAGGTCAATCACGTCGGCGGCCAGTTCCGGCTCGGTACCCTCGGCATCCACGAACTCTTTGAGCGCCGGGTTGCTCAAAACTGCGTCTTCGATCTGTTGTTTCTGCAGGAGCATCTGCGCCGCCGACTTGAATTTCTCGTGCTCGAGCAGGCGGTTGACCAACTCGCTGCGCGGGTCGTCAGGAGCGTCGGAGGGAGCGAGCGGGTCGCGCGGCAGCAGCATCTTCGACTTGATGTGAATCAGCACCGCCGCCATGTAGATGAAGTCGGCGGCCATGTTCACGTCAAGTTCGCGGATGCGCTCGACATAAGCCAGGTATTGTGCCGTGATCCTGGCGATCGGGATATCGTAGATATTGATGTCCTGCTTGCGGATCAGGTCGAGCAACAGGTCGAGGGGCCCTTCATAGATTTCACCGAGGGCGAGGGCGAAGGGGAAGTCGCTTTCGCCTTTTGGAGCCTGTTTCGAGGCAACCGAGTTCGGCGCGGGCGATGGAACCGTGACCGGCCCTGGCGTGGATGGAGACAAATCCGTCACTTCGAAGTTCCCCGCGGCGGCTCGTATTCGAGCGAAATGCCCATGGCATCGCGGACCTCGCCCATGGTGGCGTCCGCAACATGGCGGGCACGAGCTGAACCGGCCTCCAGAATATCCCAGGCGAGCCGCGGATTGTCCTCGTATTTCTTGCGCCGCTCCTGCATGGGATTGAGCACTTTGGCCAGCGCATCCGCCGCCCAACTCTTGCACTCGATGCAGCCGATGCCGGCGGACCGGCAGCCCACGTCTACCTTGGCGATGGTTTCTTGGCCGCTGAATATTTTGTGCAAGTCGCCCACCGGGCAAAGATCGGGATTGCCGGGATCGGTGCGCCGCACGCGGGCCGGATCGGTCACCATGGTCTTCAGCTTCTGGCGCACGACGGGCTCCGGATCGGTCAGCAGGATCGCGTTGCCGTACGATTTCGACATTTTGCGGCCGTCAGTGCCGGGCAGCTTGGCGGCAGGCGTGAGCAAGGATTGGGGCTCGGGGAAAACATACTCTTGCTTTCCGGCGTAGAAGCCGTTGAAGCGCCGCGCGATTTCGCGGGTCAACTCGACGTGCGCGACCTGATCTTCGCCGACCGGGACGAAGTCCGCCTTGTAGATCAGGATGTCGGCGGCCTGCAGCACGGGATAGCCGAGAAAGCCGTATGTGCCCAGATCTTTTTCTTTAATGTTCTCCCGTTGCTCTTTGTACGTCGGCACGCGCTCCAGCCAGCCCAGCGGCGTGATCATCGAGAGCAGGAGGTGGAGCTCTGCGTGCGCGGGCACATGCGACTGGATGAACATCACGCACTTCTCCGGGTCGAGCCCCGCGGCCAGCCAGTCAAGCAAGACTTCCACCGAGTTCTTTTTCACCCGCGAGGTGTCGGCGTAGTCGGTGGTCAGGGCGTGCCAGTCAGCGACGAAGAAGAAGCACTCGTACTGCTCCTGCATGTGCACCCAGTTTTCCAGCGCGCCCACGTAGTTTCCCAGGTGCAGCTTGCCGGTCGAGCGCATTCCGCTCAAAACGCGTTTCTTGGTTGAAGGAGTCGCCATTCAGAATTTCACCAGCATGGAGATGTAGAAGTAAATGAACGGCCTGATCAGGCCGGAGATCAGCCCGCCTCCCAAGTACACCAGCGCCAGCAGCCCGAAGATGCCAATGCGGTCATACACCATGCGCACGGAGTCCGACAAGAAATGCCGCAGTACGTGGCTGCCATCGAGCGGCGGCACGGGGATGAGATTAAATACCGCCAGGACGATGTTGATGATCATGAGTTCGAACAGCAGCTTGGCTACCGGAACCAGCGTTGAATCGCCCATTGTGCCCTGCAGCAATCCGATCACGATGTTGTGGCCGGCCGGCGATGAGAGCGAGATACCGCCCAGCAGCAGAAGCGCCCCGGTCGCGACGATAAAATTGCTCACCGGCCCTGCCACCGAGGTGAGAATGTCATCCATCACGGGGCGGCGGAAATTCCGCGGGTCCACCGGCGTCGGCTTAGCCCACCCCAGCACCGGCAAACCACTGATGGCGGCCACCAACGGCAATACGACCGTTCCTATCGGGTCAATGTGCCGGATCGGATTCAGGGAAATCCGCCCCAGCATTTTCGCGGTGGGATCGCCGCAGCGTGACGCCGTCCAGGCATGGGCGGACTCGTGCACGCTAATGGCGAACATGAACGCGATCAACTGATAGACGATCTCAACGATCTTGGGCGACATTGGTGAACCCTGATTCTAACAAAGGCAGGAGATTGCAGAGGTCAGAGGGCAGATTCCAGAGGTGGGAACACCTGACTCAGCCGCGAGCCACGAGCGAACAGATTGCGCGAAGCTCGCAGCTCGGAGTTCGCAGCGCTACCTCTGCAATTTGACTTCTGACTTCTGCAATTGGATTACTGTCCGGCGCGCACGGGTGAGACGATCAGGCGGCCAGTGGCGGGTTTCTTGCTCTCGGCCTTGTCGTGCTGGTAGACGAGCGACAAGGCGCCTTCGGCGGAAGCGCTTGCGCCGGCGAGTTCCGCCGCCAGGCCCTGGTAGGACCGGCCGATTTCCTGGTTGTCCTGCAAGGCCACGGGGCTGCCTTTGTCAATGGCGGGCCCGACCACTTGAAAGTTGTTGGGAATTTTCCAGAGCAGCTTGCCGTTGGTCGCCTTCTCCACGTCTTCGTCGGTGAAGCCGGGGATCCTTTTGTATCGGTTGAGGACGATGCGGAGGCGATCGCGGCTCGCGCCTCCCTGCAGGAAAGCCTGGATGCGGCCCGCGCTCCAGAGCGAAACCACGTCGGTTTGCGCGACCAGCAGGACAGCGTTGGAAAGATCGGTAACCATCTGGGTGAGCGCATCCATGCGGCCCGAGCAATCCACCACGACGAAGTTGTATTGGCTCACCAGGAGGTCAAAAAGGCGGGCAATCTCGGAACCCGTGGGGCCGCCGGTGTGCGGTTGCTGCACCCCGGCGAGCAAGTGGAGTCCGTTCTGGTAATGCGTCATCAAGCCGTCCAGCAGTGACACATCCATGCGGTGCAGGTTCTGCAGGGCATCCATCACGGAGAACTGGGGGCGCAGGTTCAACTGCAGCGCGGCGTGCCCGATGGGGGCGAAATCCACCAGCACCACTCTGCCATGGGCCTGCTGCAGGGCGACAGCGGTGTTCACCGCCGTGGTGGTGGCGCCGGCACCGCCCTTGGCATTGAGGAAGGTGAAGACCCTGGCCGTGCCGGCGCCGCGTTGCGCCCGGCTCAAGGAAGCGGTGAACCGGGTGAATGCTTCGATGAGCGCCTCGCGGCTGGCGGAACGGTCCAGGAACTCACGCGCGCCGGCCCGCATCGCGGAGACGATGGTCATGGGCTGGGTCATCTCCCCAAG
>JBIOFT010000227.1:0-4820 GCA_044447375.1 Terriglobales bacterium
GAAGTCGCCGCCGATTTCTTTACATTGCATATTGCGTCCGTCCACTCGGGCAAAAGGAACTTCGGGAAGGGTCACCGCCAACAGCCGCTGCTGGATGGAAGCGGCGATGGAAAGCTCCTGCTGGTAGCGGCGGGACGCTTCCTCCGCCTGTACCAGGCGCGCATTTTCGATCAGTTGCCCGGCTTCGGTTGCGATCGCCCGCAAAATGTCCTGGCTGACGCTGGTGATATCGCGCGTGGCAAAGCGGGAGTCCACGTAGAGCGCGCCGATCACTTCGGCCGCATCCGACGGCTGCCCGGCTCGCGTCACCAGCGGCTTGCGCAGAGGCATGCAGATCACAGTGCGCAGATCAAAGGCGACGATGCTCTGCCGCCCCTTGATGTCGAGCTCCTTGCTAGTGTCGGTGACCAGGTATTCGGAGTTCGATTTCAGCGCCTCTTCCAGCACCGAGCGGGAAATCGTCGTGTCGTCGAGGAGCGGCTCGCCTTTCGAATTGCGTCCCGCGGCCAGGTTCAGGCTTCCCTCCTCATCGCGAAGAAAAATGTAACCGCGCTCGGCGCGGGTCAGCTTCAGGGTGGCATCGATCAGCGTGACCAGGATTTCATCGAGCACGCCGATGGTGTTGAGCTTGCGCGCGGCTTCCATGAACAGCGTGAGTTTTTCCAGGTCGCTGGCTTCCGGAGCGATCTGAATACCAGAGATCTGGCTGAGGAACTCGCGCGCCGTGTTCGAGGTCGCGTGCAGCGGGTGGAAGATCAGGTAGGCGACGTCGCGCGCGCCGAATTCCAGCCGGTCGCTGCGCACGAGCTTGTGCCGGTCCACGCGCTCGCCGTTGACGAAGGTGCCGTGCTTGCTGCCCAGGTCGACGACGAAGAATTCGCCGTTCTCGGCGACGATCGAGGCGTGCTCGCGCGAGACCCGGGGGTCGGGAATGACCAGGTCGCGGTCCACCTTCCGGCCCACGGTGAAGGGCGTGTGGTTCAGCGACAGGGACTGCTGCTGCTCTCCCTGGACGTAAATCAGGACCGGGAAAACGGCGGAGATCCCTGACACTGACGATGAAGTTATGGTCATGAAGTCTTGCGCGCCCTCCGGCCAAATCCCCAGACCTTGGCCGTAAGCATTCTACGCTGGCTTCGGCCCGGTGGAAGCGGCGGAAGCTCTCTGATAACCGTGGGCCAGCATCAGCGCCGCCACCCCTACGGGGAGCGAAAGCGCGGTCCAACCCGGAACTGCCCAAGCCCTCTGTACAACTTCCGGAGGCAGGAGAAACGAAAGGCCTGCCAGAACGGCGCTCGCAAGCCACGGCCAAAAAAGCAGGACGGCCACCAGAATCAGGAGCCCGCGGGAGGCGAAACTTCTGCCCCAGATGGCTTGCCGTTCTCGCGCCAGCAGCAGCACGGCCGGCAGGAGCATGACCTGGTTGTAAAGGGCGTAGCTCGGAATCACGATGACGGTGACGGCAAGCACCATGGTCGCGGTGGCCGCGAAAGCGCCGGTCTCTTCAGAGTGCTTGCGGTCTCTCCAGCCGATGTGCGCCGCGGCCACCACCGCCGCGAGTTTCGTCAGCACGCCCCCGGGAGCTGGTAGCAGTTTGTCCAGGACCGAAACCGCGTCGGTGTAGTTGCGATATTCGCGCACCGCCTGCAGGAAGCGCGGAATCCAGTGCGGCAGCCAAAACTCCGAAGTTCCCACCAGGATGGCCATGCTGATCAGAAATGCCAACGCCCAGCGATAGCGGCGCCTCCAGTCGCCCACGGTCCAGATGGCCAACCAAAGCAGCAACAACCCGACCAGTTGCGGCTTGATGGTCGCCAGGGCCAGCAGAATGCCGGCGGCAATGGCACAGTCAGCCGCGAGAAGGGCCATCGCAATGGCCAGCAGGGCCACGACGAAAAGGGTCATTTGCTGGAGCTTGAGTCCTTGCATGCCAGCAAGACTGCCGACCGTCAGCGCCACTACGCTCATCTGGGTCCATGGAGGCAGCGGCCAACGAAGCATCTTCAGCCAAAGCGGCACCGTCGCTACGGTGAGGCCGAGCAGCACCCAGAAGAAGCCTCTTTGAACCGCCGCAAAGGGAAGCCCGACCGTGGGGGCCAGATAGAAGACGACATACACCGGATAGGCGAAACCCTGCTGGTCTTTCGGGTCCCCGGGCCGGGCGGAATCGAGCGCGCGCCCGTAGTAGCCGGTCTGAATCTCGCCGGTCACCGCGGCGCTGTAAGGATCGCGCTGGTGAAGCAGCAGCTCGCGGGCACCCAGCCAGCGGGGATAGAGATCGGAAAGGTTACCGCGAGGCTTGTCATACGCAGCCGCATCGGCGATCTGATGCGGAATGAGCACGCGTTGCGCGTACAGCCACACCCCCGCCGCGCAGAGCACGGCAGCGAGAACCGGCCCGAACGTCTCGTAAACGGCGCGCTGTTTACTCATGCAATCTGAGTGAATCTGGATACTACAAGGTCTCCTGGAAGGCGCGGAAGTCCCGATCGCGCCACCCGCAGCTCGGCCAGCAGATCCCCCTCATGTTACAACTGATCGCACGAAAAGCTCTTTCGGCGGATGCATCCCATGCGATGGCGAATCGCAATCTCCGCGGCAATCGGCCTGGCGAGCGGGCTCTTCTGCTGGTTCCTGATGAAGCACTTCCATCAGGACGCAGCCGATTTGCGATGGGCGATCCATGCCGCGCAGCGCTTGCTCGCCCACCAGAACCCGTACGACACTCCGCTTGAGCAGTATCCGTTGACTGCGGCTTTTTTTGCGCTGCCCTTCGTGCGCCTGCAGCCGGAAGTCGCCGCGGGCCTCTTCTACGGAATCGGTTCTGCGCTGCTGGCTTTCGGACTTACGCGCCGCGGCTACGAGCGCTTGCTGATCTTTCTGGCCTATCCGTATTGGGCTGGCATGATCGCGGTGCAGTGGTCCCCGATCATTATGGCGGGCGCATTTTTCCCGCTCCTGCTGCCGGTCACTATGGCCAAACCGCAGATTGGATTGCCGGTATTCCTCACTCACATGAACCGGCGAGGCATACTGGCGTGCGTGGGTCTCGGAGTCTTGAGCCTCCTGCTCATGCCGGCGTGGCCGCTGCTCTGGCTCGGCCAGATGGGAAACTACCAGCACTTCATCCCTCTGCTCGTGTTGCCCGGACCGCTGCTCCTGCTGGCCTTGCTGCGTTACCGCGATCGCGACGCGATTCTGCTGTTTCTGTCCGCTCTGATGCCGCAACGCTGGTTCTTCGACAGTTTCATTCTCTGGCTGATTCCCAAGTCGCGCCGCGAAATCCTGGGCGCCGTCTTCTTCAGTTGGGGCGTCGGCATCTGGCGCTGGTATCACATCCCGCACACCATGCACGAGGTGGGGCTCTGGACCATTCTTGGCTTTTACCTTCCGATGCTGGTGGTCGTTCTGCTTCGTGCGCGTCACGAGGCGGCGCCGGATTCTGGGGTGCCATCGCGACCGAGCTTCCAGAAGAACCAGACCAGGATCACGACCGGCCAACCGACCTGATTCACATGCGGCCAGAAGGGCTCGAATAGCGGCGCGACGTAGAACAACACCAGCAGCACAACATCGGCTTGTGACGGACGCCTGGATTCAGGGTCCGGCGCGGCGAACAACAAAAGCGCCGCCGGCAGCAGCAAGCTTAGATCGTAGGAGAACGTGTGATAGCTGACCAGAATGGCGGCGGCGGTTGCCAGGACGAAGACGCGGCGGACCGAATCGCGGATGGCTGCGATTCGCCACATGGCAATCGCGACTACGACCGCCGAGCACGCGATGGTGAGCGGCATCAGAGAGGCGCCGTTATGCGCGCCCGCGAGACTCGCGAGCATACCGCGCAGATTGGGCATAGCGGCGCCGACAAGCGCACCGCCGGCTCCCGTGTTCTCCAGGCGGAACAGATATTGCACATAGCCGACGGCACCCTGCCATCCAACCATGGCCAGCGATATGCCACCGAGCAGCGCCGCGACGGGCGCAAACCCGAGCAGCAATCGCGGGCGCTTGGTCGCCAACAGGAAGACGAAGGGAAGAACCAGATTGAATTTGAACAGGCCTGCGGCCAGCGCGGCACCGGCTGCGGCGTCGTTCCCTCTCTCCGCGGCGGTTAGCGCAACCACAAGAAGAAATAGCAGGAGGTTGGAGTCCTGCCCCTGAATGATTCCGCTGGCAACGGGCAGGAAGCCAGTGGCTGCCAGGACCAGAAAGGCGAAGGGCAGATTGCCAATCTCGGCGAATTGTCTCCGTAATAACACCAGGCTGGCCAAAACCAGCATCCCGTTCAAGAAGTTCCACAGCAGATAAGCGGGCACATACGGCAGGAAGGTGAAGGGCACGAACAGCAAGGCTTCGAACGGAGGATGCATGTAGGGCAGCGCGGCCTGGCGAATTCGCACGTTGGGAGCGAATTCTTGCTGCGCCCGACTGGTGGCAGACAGGTCATATAGGGCGGCCGATTGGCCACTTCGAACCATACGGGCGGCGGCGTAGAACATGGTGAAATTCTGATATCCGTTCCGCAGTTGGGGCGCGAGCTTGAACGCCGTGACCAGGTTGCTGAGCGTCACGGCAAGCAGGAACACTCCCGCGGCTAACTGCTTCCTTCGGCCCATGGCAACCCAATTCATAGGGAACTTTCGCGAGGCTGATTCTATAATCGCCACGAAAGCCCGCGATGAAAATTACTGAATCCAACCGCGCCCAGTTCTTTGGCGGCGTCGTGTGGTTCGGCTTGCTGGCCATGACGGCGCGCACCGCCACCGATCCCGATCTCTGGTGGCATCTGCGCACCGGGCAGTGGATCATGGAAACCGGGC
>JBIOFT010000228.1:0-4739 GCA_044447375.1 Terriglobales bacterium
CCGGTCACCGGGAGGAGTACCCGCATCAGTTGGATGATCGCCGGGCCGATGGTAACGAAAATCAGGGAGGGCAGCACAAACAGGACCATGGGGATGATCATTTTTACCGTGGTTTTCGCGGCTTGTTCTTCGGCGCGCTGGCGCCGCTCGGTCCGCAGGGCGTCGGAATGTACGCGCAGGGCCTGGGCGATGCTGGTGCCGAAGCGGTCGGTCTGCACCAGGGTGGCGACCAGGCTGCGGATGTCGTCCACGCCGGTGCGCGCCGCCAGGTTCTTCAGGGCCTCGACACGAGGCTTGCCGGCTCGAGTCTCCAGGGTGAGGAGATGGAACTCGGCGCTCAGTTCCGGATGCGCGGGGGCCAGATCCTCGCCCACCCGCATCATGGCCTGGTCCAGGGCGAGGCCGGCCTCGACGCAAATCACGGTCAAGTCGAGCGCGTCCGGAAGCGCCAGGCGGATGCGGCGCTGCCGCTCCTTCATCGCTCTCTTCAGCAGGAACCGGGGAATGAAAAAACCGAAAGCCGGCACGCCGATGATCAGCGGCACTGAGTTGAACCCCGTGGCCAGGACCACCGCGCCCAGGCCGAGAGCGGCGAACAGCACACGCAGACCAAAGTAGAAGGTGAGGTGCCGCGCATCGCGGTATCCGGCTTGGATCAACCACGCGCGGGTCTGCGAAACATCGGTGGGCGAGAGCGGCAGGGCCTTGCTGAGAGGAGTCAGAGCCTGCTGGAAGCGCTCCCGGATCGGGCGTTTTTCCTCAGCTTTGGGCCGCTGCCAGCCAATCTCGCGCAGCCGCGATCCCAGCACGGAGGACGGCGCCGCCAGGGCCGCCCCGAAGGCAAACAACGCGGCCGCAACCGTCAGAAAAACGAGAATGGTGAGAACCAGGGGCATCCACTAAACCTGAATCCGAATGATCCTGCGAATAAAAAAGTACCCAACCGTCTGCAGCGTAATCCCGGCCACAACTAAAGCGTGACCCAGGGGATCGGTGAACAAGGGGAGAATAAAACCCCGGTTGAGCAACAGCATGATCAGCACAATACCGGGCGGCAGCGCCATCAGCAGAACCATCGTCAAACGTCCTTGCGCGGTGTGGACCCGGACTTGGCGCTGGATCTTGAAGCGTTCCCGGATGACGTACGACAGGTTATCGAGGATCTCGGCCAGATTTCCGCCGGTCTCGCGTTGCAGCATGACCGCGGTCACGAAGAACTTGACATCCACCAGCGGAACGCGCTCGGTCAAATTCATCAGGGCTTCGCGCACCGGCAGTCCGAACTTCTGCTCTTCATAGAGCTGGCGGAATTCCCCCGCCACCGGCTCGGAAATCTCGGTGGCAATCAACTCCAGGGCGGTGGTGAAAGCGTGTCCGGCGCGCACCGCCCGGGCCAGAGTATCCATGGCTTCGGGGAACCGCTCCTCAAAGCGCTGAAAACGCTTTTGCCGCCGCTGCGCCGCGTAGGCGTAAGGGATGAAAAAGCCAAGCACAATGCCGGCCCAGCCGAACAGGGCAGAACCAGCGGCCACGTAAAGGATGGGCCCAAAGATGATCGCGGAGACCACGCTCAGCATCAGGAAATTGCCCGCCCGAATATGCACCTCTCCCTGGCTCAACATCTTCTGCAAGGCCGAAACTTGTTCGGAACGGCGCAGCAGCGTGTCGAATGCCGGGATCCGGCTCATCATTTCGTCGCGCAGAAAGGCATACTCCGGTCCGCCCTCGGTGGCCGGTTTCTGCACCGCGGCAAGGCGGTCGCGGAGAATGCGGGCGCGGGCACTACGCTGGTCGAGCAGCATCAAGCCGGCAAAGACCGTCAGGCTGACCACGGCGAAGACCAGCAGAGCAATGAGGAAGGGCATCCGCTAGACCTCCACCCGCGATTCGAAAAGCGCGGTGGCCAGGCGGCAGCCGGCGGTCGCCAACCGGTCGGCAAAACGGGGCCGGACCCCGGTGCTGCGAAACACGCCCCGGACCCGCCCGCTGGAATCGGTTCCGGTGCGTTCGAAAACGGCAATGTCCTGCATCGCGATGATGTCGCCTTCCATGCCCGTGATCTCGGAAATGGTGAGGACCTTGCGCGAACCATCGGAAAGGCGGGCAACCTGCACCACGGCGTGAATCGCGGCCGCGACCTGGTGGCGGACCGCCCGCTCGGGAATGTTCAGGTTGGCCATGGAAACCATGTTCTCGATGCGCGCCAGCGCATCGCGCTGCGAGTTGGCGTGCACCGTGGTCAGCGAGCCTTCGTGACCCGTGTTCATGGCCTGGAGCATATCGAAAGCTTCTTCGCCGCGGACCTCGCCGACCACGATGCGGTCGGGGCGCATGCGCAGGCTGTTGATCACCAGCTGCCGCTGCCGCACCGCGCCCTTGCCTTCAATGTTCGGAGGGCGGGTTTCCAGCCGCACCACGTGCTCCTGCTTGAGCTGCAATTCGGCCGCGTCCTCGATGGTCACGATGCGCTCGGAGTTCGGAATGTACCCGGAGAGCACGTTCAGCAGCGTCGTCTTGCCGGCGCCGGTTCCACCCGAGATGAGCAGGTTCAGCCGCCCCTTCACCATGGCGGAAAGCAGTTCCAGCATGGGCTCGGTCAGGGTCTTGTTCTCGATCATGTTGCGGGCGGTGATGGGGTCGCGGCCAAAGCGCCGGATGGAGAGGCAGGCTCCGTCCAAGGCCAGCGGCGGAATGATGGCGTTCACGCGCGAACCGTCGGCCAGCCGGGCGTCGACCATGGGCGAACTCTCGTCCACCCGCCGCCCCACCCGCGACACGATGCGGTCGATGATTTGCATCAGGTGCTGGTTATCTTTGAACGACAGGCCGGTGATCTCCAGCTTGCCGCCCCGCTCCACGTACACGCGGTCGAAGCGGTTGACCAGAATATCGGAGATGCTCGGGTCCTTGAGCAGAGGCTCCAGCGGGCCCAGGCCGAAAATTTCGTCGAGAATTTCCCGCGACAGCCGCTCGCGCTCGGCAAAGCTGAGCGGGACCGCCTCGCTGTTCACCGCGCTGCGGATCAGGACCAGGACTTCGTCGCGGGCAGCGTCCCCCTGGCTGCGCCCCAGTTTCTCCAGGTCCAGGCGGTCCAGGATCTTGCGGTGCAGGTCGGCTTTGACCTGCTGGTACTCGCTGCGCTCGAAAGTTTGCAGATTTGCCATGTTTACTAAATCAGCTCGTAGCTCTTGGCTCGTAGCTCTTAGCTCAAACCAGTTCTGACCGATGACAGCTCACCGCGAACAGCCAACAGCGAACAGCGAGCAGCTTCCCTACACCGTCTTAAACAACGACCAGGCCGTGCGCTTCACGTCCAGGTCGTCCTGGGTCAAATGGTGGGCCAGTTCCGCGATCGACCGGGCAATGTCGGTGTTGCCATGCTGCATCAACGGCACGCCGCGATCGATGGCGGTGGAGACGGCGAAATACTGGTTGGGAATCCGCCACAGCACCGGCGCGCCGATGGCCGCCTCCGCCTCCGCTTCGTTGAAGCCGGCGATCTTGCGATAGCGGTTGAGCACCAATCCGAAGCGGTCGCGCGAACCGGCTTCGCCGAGGTACTGCGCCACCCGTCCCGCGCTCCACAGGGAAGCGACATCGGCGTGCGAAACCAGCAGCACCTTTTCCGACAGATTGCCCACCAGCCGGGTGGCGCCGTCCAGGCGCGACGAGGCATCCACCACGATGTAGCGAAACTGTCCCACCATCATGTCGAAGAGCCGGGCGAAATCGGAGGCGGAAGGTTCAATGGCAATCGGGGCCGCGGTGCCGGCCAGCACCTGCAAGCCGCCGCTGTGCCGCGCCATGAAGCTCTCCAGCAGCGAAGCGTCCAGGCGGTGGAGGTTGGTGATGGCGTCGGCCACGGTGAACTGGGCCTTCAGGTTCAGATGCAGGGCACAGTGGCCGAGCGGCGCCAGGTCGGCCAGAGCTGTGCCGCCGTGCAGCGCTTGCAGGGCGAGCGCCAGATTGACCGCCACCGTGGTGGCGCCGCTTCCCCCTTTAGCGTTCACGATGGTGAACATCTTCCCCCGCGAAGTCTCCCGTCCCGGCTTGCGCCGGGCCGAAGTCAGGCGGACGAACGCCTCCAGCAGGTCGGTGGTGGTGGTGGGACGCTCAATATATTCGCGCACTCCGCAGCGCATGGCGCCGACGATCAGTTGCGGCTGCGTCATGCTGCCGACGGCGAACACGGCCGAGTCGGGAAGCTCCTGGTGCAGGTATTCGACCGCGCGCAGCGCCGCCGTGCTGGTTTCGGTGGGAATATCCACCAGGATGACGTCGGGCGCAAACGCCTGCGCTCTCCGGATCACCGGGTCGGTGGCGGTCAGCGGCAGCGTGTTGCTGCTGAACACGGTGCGGGCCACGGCGGTTCCGTCCACCAGAACCTGCAGCACCGCGCGCTGGTCGTTATCCGTGGCGAATACTGAAACCGACAGCTCCGGCATACTCCGACTCCACCGCTCTTCTGAAATTCTCCGTGCTGTTCCGCCCGCACCCGCTCACTTGCTGGGTTCGGGCTTCTTGGCATCGAACTTGCCCTTGTCCAGGAACGGCTCGGGGTTGGCCGGACCCTTCGGCGCCTGCAGATCGGGCGAGATCCGGCGCGCCGTGCACAGCACCAGCAACTCCTGATTGCTTTTCAGAAAGCTCTTGCTCCGGAACAGATTGCCCAGCACCGGGATGTCGCCCAGGCCCGGCACCTTGTTCATGACGTTGGTGACCCGGTTATCGATCAGTCC
>JBIOFT010000229.1:0-4727 GCA_044447375.1 Terriglobales bacterium
CGGACCCATGCGGCGAGCGCGGCGAGTTCCACACCTGCGTCTACGCCGGGCCGATGTTCGCCTCCCCGGTGCCTTTGCAGGCGGGGGAAGTCGTCAATCGCGAGGGCTTCGCCTACGCCGACTTCATTGCTTCAACGCTGGTCGGATGACTGCCGTGGCTTCTGTGGCGGGATCAGGGCACGCCGACTGAGTGGGGTGACGGCTCCCCGGATGGAAGGTCAGCCACACCAAAAATTCACCCACAGTGTTACCCACAGTAGGTTGCGACTATCAGGTACTTGCAGGTACTTGGCAGCCCCCGCGTGATTTGTAAGTACCTGAAAAGCCGAATCAAGCAACATTGACACGGTAGAGGTCTGGGGTTCGAGTCCCCACGTGCCTACCATATTTTGTGTCCGCAAATCCCCTCGACCGTGCCTACCTTGACGACCTCGGCGGGGTTCCCGCGCCTGGCCACCCCGCGCTTGACAGCCGCGGGGCGTTGGTAGTCCAGGTACACTCCCTGCTAGTTGGATCTCTTCTGACGCTCTAAATAGTTCCATCGGGCCCGGCCTTGTGATATTGGTAGAGCGCATCGTTCCCCCCATGCGAAGGTCCAGTGGTTTCCGCTTCGGAAGGAGAAGAGCCATGTCTGTTCAAAAGCTCTCTGTGTTTGTCGGGATTTGCAGGAATTGGTTGCCCGCCGGGCGTAAATGCTGGACAACTGCCGTTCTGGCCGCCTTTGCCTTTTCCCTGTTGCCCTCACTGGCATTCGCTCAGGAGCGGGAGGCGCTTGACGGAAGTCCGCGCGCCCGCCAAGAGTGGTTCTATGGGCAGCGAGCCTACCCTTTCAAACAGACGCCGCCCGGCGCACGTGCACGCGCCCTGAGCCAGAAGTTGGCGATGCAGCAGCAGGAAGCGGCTGCAGGCCTGCAGGCCGGTATCGCCATTAACAATACTTCGTGGACACTTATCGGGCCACAGCCAACCACAGGAGCCGTTTTCGGCGGCACTACCTCCGGCAGAGTCACTGCCATTGCGGTGGACACCACCGATGCCACCGGTAACACGCTGTACATTGGCGGCGCCGAGGGTGGCGTATGGAGAACCACCAACGGGGGCACGAGTTGGACGCCGCTGACAGATACTCAATTCTCGCTCGCCATAGGCTCGCTCGCGGTTGATCCCAATAACCATCTAAACATTTATGCCGGCACCGGCGAGGAGAATTTCAACCTCGACGGGTATTACGGCGGCGGACTGTTGAAGTCCACCAACGGGGGGACAAGCTGGGCGCAGGTCGGCGCCTCCACCTTTGGCGGCCCTCTGGCCAGCGAATTCGGCGGCTCTTACATTGGCTCCATTGCGGTCCAGCCGGGGGTCGCCTCCGGTACTCCCGTCCTGCTCGTGGCCAGCCAGTTCTCCAGTGGCCCGAACTTTAACTCGGGAATCTGGCGATCGACTGACGGCGGCAACACTTGGGCTTTCGTGTTGCCTACTACGTCCGACGAGGGTTCAGATGGCACCTCACTGTTCTTCGTCAGCAACACCACTGCCTACGCCGCCATCGGCGGTTTTGGCGACAGCAACAACGGTGTTTACAAGTCTACGAACGCCGGCCTGACGTGGACGGCGGCGAATGGCTCCGGGGCAACCGCGCTCATCACCGGTACGAATGCCGGCCGCATCACGCTGGTTGCCGCGCCGTCGAGTGCCACCACGCTGTACGCCTCTATTGCCGATCCTTCGACCAGCGGTCTGGCCGGGATGTTTAAGAGCACGGATGGCGGTACCACTTGGAACCCAATAACGACCCCGCTGGGCACGGGAGGCACCACCGATTTCTGCGGAACCCAGTGCTGGTACGACATGCCGATGGCTGTGAATACTACCAATGCAAGCCAGCTCTATGTCGGAGGCTCCTACAACTACAGCATCGACAGTGGCGGCATCTACATGAGCACTGATGGTGGCACCACTTGGAGTTCCGTCAACTCCACTGCCCTCGGCCTTCACCCAGATTTCCACGCTATCGCCTTCGCTCCCGGACCAAAGCTCTACACCGGCAATGACGGGGGTATGTGGAGCACCACCAATCTCGGGAGCACCAGCCCGACCTGGACGGACCTGAACTCCACACTGGCGATCACCCAGCCCTATCCTGGCATGTCCATCAGTCTAGGCAGCGCCAACGTCGCTCTGGTTGGCACGCAGGACAATGACACCGAGATCTTTTCAGGTTCGTTGTCGTGGAAGGGCTCGACTGCCTGCGGCGATGGCGCTTGGACCGCCATTGATCCTACCAACTCCAACACCATGTGGACTGCCTGTGCGCCTGGGAGTTCCTCTGCCCTCGTGCATAAGTCCACCGACGGTGGGAATACGTGGAGCAATGCTGCCACCGGCATCAGCACTTCAGATCCGGTCGCCTTTATTCCGCCGCTGGTAATGGACCTGAAGAACCCCAGCACCCTGTACTATGGCACCAACCACGTGTACCAGACCACCAACGGCGGCACCGCGTGGGCGTCTATCTCGCCTGACCTCACCAATGGCGGCGGTGATCTTACGGCCATCGCAGTGTCGCCCGTTAGCTCAACTTTCTTGTTTGCGGGAACCAGCAATGCCTTGGTCTGGTACACGACCAACACGGGAGGCGCCTGGACGCAGATTCCCAGCGGCTTGCCACCGCGCTACCCGGCCATGGTGCAAGGTGACCCGCAGACCAGTACAACGTTCTACGTCACCTTCTCCGGGTTCAGCGGATTTGGCGACGCCCTGGGGCACGTCTTCAAGTGCACCACCACCACGTCTTCGTGCTCAGACATCAGCTCCAACCTGCCCAACACCCCGGTTAACGACATCGCTATTGACCCTGCTAACCCCAATACTTTTTATGTAGGAACCGACACTGGCGTGTACATGACCACGAACGCTGGTGGGAGTTGGTCCACCTTCTCCAATGGCCTGCCTAACGTAGTCGTGCTAGATGTGAAATTGCACGCCGCTTCGCGCACTCTTCGCGCTGCCACCCATGGGCGCAGCGTGTGGGACTTCAGCTTGTCCAGCACACTGACGCAACAGACGCTTACGGTTAGTGTGACAGGAACCGGCGCGGGCGCAGTCACCAGTAATCCCGCCGGCGTCGACTGCCCCAGCACCTGTGCGCCGGGCTTCACCACCGGAACTATGGTGAGCCTGACGCCAACGCCCGCTGTCGGCTCCGCGTTTGGCGGCTGGAGCGGGAGTTGCTCCGGTACCGGCGCGTGCGTAGTCACCATGAGTGGAACCGGAACCCCGGCGGTCACGGCGACTTTCACTGCCGCGGCGACGGACACGTTGACGGTAAACAAGACAGGGACGGGGACGGGTACTGTGACCAGTACCAGTCCTGATACTCAAATCAACTGCGGTTCAACCTGCTCTGGGAACTACGCCAGCGGTACCAGCGTGACGCTGAGTGCTCAGGCAGCGGGTGGTTCCACCTTCACCAGTTGGAGCAGCGCCTGCACCCCGACCACGAGTACTCCCTGCACGGTGACCGTGAACAGCAACCCCACTACGGTCACAGCGACTTTCACTGCCAGCGGTTCTGGCGCTCCGGTGCTGACCGTCCTGTCACCCTCCAGCGTAGTCGCCGGGGGCAGCACCCCGGTTCCCCTGACCGTAACGGGGGCGAATTTTGTGAGCGGAGCCACCGTGCTTTGGAACGGCAGCATGCTAACCACCACCTTCAACAGCAGCACGCAGCTCCAGGCCTCCATCCCCATAACCGACTTCGCGACCGCGGGCATTGCCTCGGTGACGGTGACCAATCCCGCGGGCGGCGGCACCTCCAATCCGCTGACCTTCGACGTCCTGGAAACGTTCACCGGCGCCACCGGATACGTGAGCATGTTCGTGAACGGTGCGGATCTGGGGAACTCGGTGCTGTTCCAGAGCAACGGGTTGATCGGTCTGAATACCACCACGCCGCAGGCGACCCTGGACGTGCAGTTGACGACCGGGTCGACGAACAATGCGGTGAATTCCACCATCACTCTGAACAACAGCACGGCGATCTCGTGCTGCGTGCTGTCGGCCTTCAAGATGACGCTGAACGACGTGAGCACGGCCACCAACCTGTCGAAGCAGCCGGCGCGGTTCGTGTATCTCCGTGACGCGGCGGCGACGGGAGGAGTGTCGGCGTTCGATTCCATCATGACGGCGACTTCGTTCCTCAGCGCCAACGCTCCGTATCAACTGCGGGGGGTGAACATCGAGGGACCGACCATCGGTCCAGGCCTGACGCTGGGCAACTTCACCGGCCTGTACATCGGCTCCGGTGGGGGAGGGGGTACCGTGACCAGCAAGTACGCCCTGGTGACGGAAGCGAACGCGGGCAACGTGGGCATTGGTACGATCACGCCGGCCACCGCGCTGCAAGTATTCGGGGACGGCCGGGTGGGCAACTCCGGAACCAACGGCTGCTTGCAGAATTTTTCCGGCGCCGGGCTGGTCGGCACCTGCACCTCGGATGCGCGGCTGAAGACCAACATCCTGCCGTTCGCACCGGTGCTAAACAAGCTCGTCCTGCTGCAACCGGTGCACTTCGAATGGAACCCCGAGGCGAACTCGCCCTACCGCTTCGGCGCCGGCCGCAACGCGGGATTGCTGGCGCAGGACGTGGAGAAGGTGTTTCCGGAAATGGTCGCCGTGGACGCCCATGGCTACAAGACGGTGAACTACAGCGAATTGCCGTACCTGAC
>JBIOFT010000230.1:0-4698 GCA_044447375.1 Terriglobales bacterium
CGCCGGCACCCGAGACCAAGCAGGCGCCGCCGGCGGCAGCGCCGGAGGCTCCGGCGCAACCGCCCGCCGCACCTGCGCCCACTCCGCCAGCGCCGCCCCCAGAACCGACCCCTCCGTCCACCTCGGCCCAGTTGTCGCCCGCGGAGGAGGAGGAAACCACTCCCCACCAGGCCGCCAAGGGCAGAAAGCCTGGCTTGGTGCGCAGCGTCACGGTGTCGCGCGGGAAGGACGCGGTCGAGGTGCACATCGAGGGGAGCAAGCCGCTGCGGGCGTCGGCCTCGACCCTCAGCGATCCAGAGCGCATCGTCATCGACCTGTCCGATGTGCGCCTGCGCCACCCGCGCCGCATCCCCGTCAACCTGGCCGACGTGCAGGCGGTCGATATTGCGCTCTACCTGGTGAACCCGCTGGTAACGCGCGTGGTCGTGAACCTGGCCCATGCGCATCCCTACCACCTACAGACTGACGGCAACTCGCTAACCGTGAGAATCGAGACGAATGAGATCAAGGCCGCTGGCTCCCCGCCGGTGCAGTGAGCCCGCTGTTCTTGCGCCCGCTTCGCGGGCTTGACGTTTGTGCCCGTGCCCACCCCAGCAAACCAAAACCGGATTTGCGCGGGTGCCCCACCCGGAGCCTGCCCTGAGCGAAGTCGAAGGGCCGCTGTTGGGAAGGGTGGGGATTTTGACGTTTGGTTCTATATCGCGGACCGATATACCCCATTCTGCGGACCCGCGAAGACGAAAGTCAAAGACCCCACCCTAACGTCGAACAGCACGACGTTAGGATGGGGCACCCTCGGGATCACACTGGGATGAAGGACTCTGCTTAATTCGGCGTGTAGGGTGGGCCACCCGCCCGTCCGCTCCACCCGCTCGTGAACCATTCGTTACTTTTGATATCAAAAGTATGATAGGATACGTGTTGTGACAGCCCACAAGAGCACGGCCAAGGCAGCGGCTTGGCTGGGAGCATCGCAACCAGCGGGGGCGCTGATCATCGTGCTGTTCGTGCCCAGCCAGGATCGCGACGGCAAGGAGATTGACCATGATTTCTGGGTCACTGGCGCGCTGGAGACGCTGGGGACGCTGTTCCGAGGGGCGACCGCTTACCCTCGTGCGCGTGGCGTCTGGCGCGATGACGAACGCGGCGGCACGCTTCGTTACGAACAGCCAACCATTGTGACGTGCTATGCGGATCCTAGAGCCATGACGCCTGCGGCTCAGTTAGCTCTCCGCGCTTTCCTCCACCGGCTGGGACGGGAAACGAACCAGGGCGAGGTCGGGATTGTGATTGGCGACAAATACTACGGAATTACGGAATTTGACCCAGCTTAGAGGAGAAGCGGCCATGCCGGCAACTCATCAATTGAAGCGGCGAACCACATCGCGACGTTCAAAGACGGAACCGTCCTCCCACTTGGCTGCATCCCTGGGCGCATCGCGGAGCTTTGGCATAACCAGCAAACCGCATGGTCCGTTTGGTGTCGCGGCCTTACTCGACGAGATCCAAAACCGCCTGGTCAGCCGCGGCGGGCGCCCATCCGATCCGGGAGCGACGATCCGGCGGCTCGTGCCCATCAGGAAACAGGTGTGGAGGAGCCTGAAAGCGCAGGCGGCCTTTCTATCCAGCCACGGTAAACGTGTGAGCCCCGCTCAACTGGCGGCAATGCTGGTGGAAAAGAGCGTTTTTGAACTACAAACCGGCCGGAAGACGAACCCAGAAGAGAGAGGCCAGAGTGCCAGGTAGATCGGTCCAAGTGTCCGCACGATTCCGGTCGAGTCGCGTTTGACCTGCCAGGCAATACAACCACCTGTGTTAGCCCTGCATCTTCTCTGAAAACGCCCTGCATCTGGTCTGACAATTGAGGCGCTCTATTATGAGGTTGTCTCACATTTGTTTTGCCGTCGTGATCGCCATTTCTGCCGCCACCTTGGCCGAGGCGCAGCAGCCAGAATGGATTCCTCAGGGCATTCAGGTCTTGCGGCAAAGCGCGTCCTCGAAAACCGAGTTCACGCTGGACCACTCCCTGCTGGTATTTGCCTCCAAGCTGGACAAGGACAACGAAGACCTCCGCCGCGTGATCGCAGGCGTGAGTGGGCTCTCGGTCCACAGCTACCATTTTCCGGCACCCTGGATGTATGACCCGGCGGCTCTGAGCTCGGTGAAAGAGGAGTATCACCGGGCCGGCTGGAAAGAGCTGGTGAACAACCATGAGAAGGACGGAAGCCCAGGTGTGACCGATCTCTGGATCCGCCTGGAGAATAACGCGATCAGCAACATCGCGATTCTCGTGGCCAAGTCGAATGAAGTCAACTTTATCGTGGTTTCCGGGTCCATCAGTCCGCTTGACCTCTCCCATCTCGGCGGACATTTCGGCATCCCCAAGATCGAAGGCGGCGCCGTGGTGCCGAATACGAAGGCACGCCCGTAGCTAGTCGCCAGCCAGCGGGGCCGGCTTGACAGGGCGGCTGCCCGCGCTTATCTTTCGTGTAGGCGAACACAAAGCGAACACTACTCGGGCCAGCCATGCCTTCACCCCTTGCCGATTCCCTTCCCTTGCTCGCGCCGTCCGCTCCGCGCCTGGTGGGGATCGCGCGCCTGGCTGCGCTGGGCGAATCCATCGCCGAGGGGCACGAGGTCGAGTACTTCACCCTGCCGGTAAAGTCGCTGCTCAATCGCTGCACTTCGGCGCGCATGCCCTTCACCTGGACCATCAATCCCTATCGCGGATGCGAATTCGCCTGCAAGTACTGCTATGCGCGCTATACCCACGAGTTCATGGAAATGCGCGATGGGGTGGACTTCGAGCGCAGGATTTTCGTCAAGCAGCAGGCCGCGTGGCTGCTGCGCCAGGACTTGAAGAGAGTAAAGCGCGGCGAGGAGATCGCCATCGGGACCGCCACCGACCCTTATCAGCCGGCGGAGCGGCGTTACGGGATCACGCTCACCATCCTGGAGGAACTGGCGCTGCACGCCGGGCTCGACATCAGTATCGTCACCAAGTCGAACCTCATCCTGCGCGACGCGGAGCTGCTGCGGAAGATCGCGGAGAGAAGCCATCTCTACGTGAACCTCACCATCACCACGCTGGACGTGCAGTTGGCGCGCATTTTGGAACCGCGCGCGCCGCGTCCCGACCTGCGATTGGAGGCCGTCCGCAAGTTGAATGAGGCGGGCGTGCCGGCAGGCGTGATCTGCGCCCCGGTAGTGCCCGGCATCACCGACGATCCCAAATCGCTGGACGCGCTGGTGAGCGCAACCCGCCAGGCCGGCGGGCGCTACATCTTCGCCAATCCCTTATTCCTGAAGCCCTGCTCGGCGAGCATCTTTCTGCCGTTCTTGGAAAAAGAATTTCCGCGCCTGGTGGAGAGCTACAAGAAGCGATACGCCAGCCGCGCGTTTCTGCCAGCATCGTATCGCAAGCGGATCTCCAGCCTGATGGCCGCGCTGCGGCGTAAGCACGGATTCCCCGCTCGCGAAGCAGCAACTCGAATCGCGCAGCGCGAGTATCCTTTTGCGGACGAAATACAACAGCTCGCACTGTTCTAGCGGATTTGATGTTGTGCCCAGCTTCGCGTCAGGGCACGACTTCAGCGAGGTAGGGGTCCCCTTCGACTTCGCTCAGGGCAGGCTCTCGACTTGCACTCCGCTCGCAGGCTCGCGTCGCGCTTGGCTCGGGATGACAGAGTAAGAAACCCAGTTCGGCGCGGCTGGAAGCCGCGCCCCTTCAAAGAAGGCTCTTGGTACTTGGTACTAGGTACTGGGCTCTTCAGCTACCGTTTCTTCTGCGTCCGAACCAGATGCCAGCCGCCAGCCCGATGGCTGCGGCTGCGGCCAATCGCCGGCCTTCGCCGAAGCGGATGAAGCGCGTGCGGGTGGGGGTGATCTCCACCACGCCGAGCGGCATGGCGGCGACGCCTCCGCCTCCTCCGCCAGCCTCGTCGCCTGGCACACGCGGCGCCAGATCCCCATTCAGGACAGGGGGAACCTGTCCGGCTTTGAGGCGGCTGCCGAATCCGCCGCCGAACCCGTACGCCACCCGCGCCACGGGAACGATGGTGCGGTCGCCAAAAGTGACGGGATCGCCGTACACCGATTTCACGGTCGCGTTGCTGAGCAGGCTGTCCTTGAACGTCTGGAGAAGATTGCGAGGTTCCATGGAGCGCCTCCTGGAATCCCCTATTCTACGCCGCGCGGCACCCCAACGAAACGTTACAGCTTGCGCAGCCACTCGCCCAGCCGGTCGAGCGACTCTTCGTTGCGCCGGCAGTAGAGCCAGCGTCCGATTTTGCGGGTACTGATCAGCCCGGCGGTGCGCAGGATCTGCACGTGATGGGTGATGGTGGGCTGGGTCAGCCTGAGCTTGGTCTCCAGATCGCAGACACACAGGCCGGGATCGGCGGCGCTGACCAGGTCGCACGAACAGCCGCCCTTGGATCGCAGCAGCTCGACCATCTTGCGGCGCGTGGGATCGGCCAGCGCCTTGAGCTGCAGCTCGATGAGTTCGCCGGCTTTGGTATCGACGGGCATGAATATAGATGTATCCCTATCTTATATCGGCCGTACCGTCAAGTCGGTGGTCGTTAGCCGTTGGTCGTTGGCGGACTGTCATCCTGAGCGAGCGCGCCCGCCCCATCGAATAAAAACAATTCCAACATTTTCGCGCCCGGAATAACACAAGCCATATCGGAAAAAAAA
>JBIOFT010000231.1:0-4656 GCA_044447375.1 Terriglobales bacterium
AAGAGCGCCCCCGCGACAACATCTGCGCGGTGGTGAATCTGGCCTTGCTCACCGGCAATCTGGGCAAAGCGGGAGCCGGCATCTTCGCGCTCACCGAACAGAACAACCTGCAGGGCGTGCGCGACATGGGCATGCTCCCCGACCGGCTGCCGGGATATCGTCCGGTGGCCGATTCCGCCGCCCGCGCCGCCGTGGAGGCGGTCTGGAAAACCAAGATTCCCGCGGCTCCTGGGCTGGGCTCCCGGGCGATTCTGGCCAATCGTGGGCAGGGCAAGATCAGGGCAGTCTGGCTCGCCCGCTGTGATCCCGTGAACACCGCGCTCCTCGGGGATGTCGCGGGCCAACTTCTCCGGCTCGACCTGGTGGTGGCGCAGCATCTGTTCATGACCGACAGCGCACAGTATGCCAACGTCGTCCTGCCCACGACTGCTTTTGGCGAGGAAGAAGTTACCTTCACCAGCACTGATCGGCGTATCCAATTGGCGGAACGAGTCATGGAACCGTCCCCCGGGCCGACTCCAGCATGGGAGCAAATTGTGAGAGTGGCCCAGCTCATGGGCGCCGACTGGCGCTATGGATCCGCTCGCGAAGTGATGGAGGAAATCGGCGAGGTCGTTCCTTTCTACAGCGGCGCCAGCTACGAGAACCTGGCCCGCGAATATGGCCGGCAATGGCCCTGCACCAAAGACCACCCGCTGGGCACGCAGTTTCTGTTCCGGAATCACGGCGGAGATCGCCCCTTCAAGTTCGTCCCCATACCCGAACCCCCTCCCGCGGAGCCTCTTCCGAGTGACTTCCCGCTTACCCTGGTCTTTGGCAGCTCGCTGTTTTACTGGAACCAGAACGTGCTCGTCCGCCACAGCGAGACGTTGAAGCGCGAATACCGCATTCTGATGCTCGACTACCCCGACGGGTTCGTTGAGCTCAACACCGAGGACGCCAAACAACTCGGGATCCGTGACGGGGAACATATCCGGCTTTGTGCCGCCAATGCCTCGGCGGAAGCCACCGCCCGCGTCACCTCCGAGGTCAGGAGCGGCAGCATTTTTGTCCCGCATTTTATGAGCGAAGTGGAGAGTCAGATTCTGGGTGCACACGGCGACGGACGCAGGCTGGTTCCGGTCCGCGTAGAAAAGGAGGCGGCGGCGTGAAGGCTCGCGTCCTGGCTCGCACCGACGTCTTGAAGATCGTAGATCTGCTCCGGCGGCAGGGCTACGAGGTGATCGCTCCCTTCCGCGGGCGCGGGCGTGACACGTTCTATGACGCGGTCACCGACCAGAACCGCGACCAGGTACAGATTCACCTGCCGAACCCGTATTACCCGCCCAAGCGCTATGTTTTCCCACACATCGAGCGCTTGTTGAGGGTGGAACGGAAGAATGGCGGCCTTCACATCGAGCCCACCTACGAGCAACCCCGGCGAGCCGTCTTCGGCATCCGTTCTTGTGATGTAGCTGGCATCTTCCATCTGGACCGCTTCTATCTGGGCCGCGACTTCCGCGATATCTACTACGAGAACCGCCGCAAGAATCTGCTGCTGGTGAATGTGGTTTGCACAGATCTGGAACTGGATGTCGGCGAAGAATGCTTCTGTGTGTGCGCCGACACCGGACCGGCCGCCCGCGACCACTTCGATTTGCAGCTGATGGATCTGGGAGATGAATTCCTGGCGGTGGCCGGCACGCCTGCTGGTGAAGCGATGTTTGCCGACCCCATCTTCAAGCCGGGGGCGGAGGCGCATGTGGCGAAGCGCCGCGCCATTCTGGAAAACGTGCGGAGGCGTTTCAAACCGGTTACGACCAGTTGGTTTTCTGCCGCCATTGAGGACGTTTCGAAGGGCGAAATCCTGGAGAAGACCTGGGAGGAAATCGGCAATCGCTGTCTGGAATGCGGCGGCTGCACCTATGTTTGCCCGGCTTGCACCTGCTTCACGGTGAGCGATCGTCCGGTGGGGCCAAACGAATTCGAGCGGGTTCGCATCTGGGATAGCTGCGCCTTAGGCGGTTTCACGCGCATGGCGGGTGGCTTCAATCCTCGGCGTGCCATGCACGACCGCCGCAACCGGCGCTTCTTCCGCAAGCTGGCGCACTATTTCATCCAGCGCGAACTGTCCATGGCTTGCGTCGGTTGCGGCCGCTGTGCGGCGGTCTGTCACGGAGATGTCGGGATGCCGAGCGTAGTGGAGATGGTCCGCCGCGCCACGGCGCAGGTCAAGAAACCGGAGGTTGAGAAGCATGAGCTCGCCAGCCACTGAGAGCATGACGCAACCTTCCGTTCCCGCACCCACCGAGAACGTGTATCTGCCCAAAGTCGCCGTGCTCGACCGGGTGGTGCGCGACATTTTCGAGGTCAGGACCTTCTACTGGCACTTTGCAGACCCGGCGGAACAGCGCGCCTTCAAACGCTTCCGCCCGGGCCAGTTCGTCCAGGTTTCACTGTTCGGGGTCGGTGAGTTCCCCACCTCATTGCCGCCGAGTCCAACCGAGGCCGAGACTTTCTTCACCGTCCGCCAGGTCGGCAGCTGCACCTCCGCGCTCCATCAACTGAAAGCCGGGGACAAGTTCGGCGTCCGCGGGCCGTACGGGAACGGCTTCCCGATGGAGGAGTACTACGGAAAGAACTTGGTGATCGTCGCCGGCGGGATTGGACTGATTCCGCTGCGCTCCGTCATTGTCTACGCGCTCGCCCACCGCGACCAATATCAGCGGATCCAGATCTTCCACGGCGCCAAAACGCCGCAGGAACTGATGTATCTGCCCAAACTCATGGAGTGGCAACAAACCCCCGGCGTCGAGTGCCACCTCACCGTGGACCGCGCCGCCAGCGGCTGGACCGGCAACGTCGGAGTCGTGGGCAGCCTTTTCAAGAAGCCCGGCGTCAACGTGCCGGTCGAGAACACGATCGCCTTTGTCTGCGGCCCACCGATTATGTTCCGCTTCGTGATCAAGGATCTGCTCGGCATGGGCTTCGCGGAGCGCAACATCGTCTCGACGCTCGAACGCTACATGAAATGTGGCGTGGGCAAGTGCGGACATTGCTGTATCGGCGTGGCCTATGTATGCGTCGACGGACCGGTGTTCACCTACGAGCAGATCAAGAAGCTAGGGGAGGACATTTGATGGGGAGTGCGCGATGAAAGACCTCCGCCAGCGACTCGAGGAATCGCTGCAGGGCCGCGTCTGCCTGCTGGGACTGGGCAGCCTTGATTACGGCGACGATGGTTTCGGCGTGTGCCTGGCCGAAGAACTCCTGGAGGCCGGCGTGCCCGACGTGATCGTAGCGGGAACCACGCCCGATCGCTACATCGGGCGCGTCGCGGACGGCGGTTTCGATCATGTGATCTTTCTCGACGCGGTCGATTTCGGCGGGGCGCCGGGCTCGGCGGTTTTTCTCAGTGCCGACGAAATCGCCGGCCGTTTCCCTCAGATCTCCACCCACAAGATTTCCTTGGGTGCGCTCGCGAAATGGGCCGAGGCCAATGGAACCACGCAAGCGTGGCTGCTGGGCGTTCAACCGGCATCCCTCAAGCCGGCAGAGACGGAGCTGGCTGCGCCTCCGCGACTCACGCCGGCAGTGCAAACGACGCTCGAAGTGCTCCGTGACCTGCTGCTCAGCCTGACGCTGCCGGTGGCAGAACTGAAATCATGATCACTGCGGAACAAGCCGTCGCCGTCTCGATCCTCAGCTGCGTGGGAGGGGCCGTGCTGACCCTCGTGGTCTCGCGCAGCAAGACGGTTGCCGGATGGATCGCGTTCATGGTCACGGCAGGGACCGCTGTTCTGATTTTCTCGGCCACCGCCAGAGTGCTGACCGCCGGACCGTCTGTTCATCCGGTCGCCTTCTGGTCCATGCCGAAGTTTGGCTTCGTTCTGCGCATCTACGTGGATGGGCTGACGGCCGTGTTCCTACTGCTGACCGGCCTGGTGGCGGTACCCGCCTCGCTCTACTCGATTGCCTATATGCGGCGCTACCAGGATTACGGGGTCGCCCGCTACTATCCCTATTTCCTGCTCTTCCTCGCCGCCATGTATGGCTTGCTCTCAACCACCGACATGATGCGGTCCTTCTTCATCTTCTGGCAGATGATGGCGCTGTCTGCCTATGCGCTGATTCGTTTCGAGCACCGGAAACGGCAAAATGTCCGCGCCGCTTACAAGTACCTGGTCGCGATGGAGCTTGCCTGCGCTGCGGTCATGGTCGGCACAGGGTTGCTGGCGGCGCCAGGTCCAGCGGCTGGAATCGGCGCCACCTTGCGGTATGACCTCGACACCGTGAGCGCCAACCTGCCGCTGCTGTCGAGGGCCGCGCCGGGCACAACCGCGCTCGCCTTTACTCTGTTCCTCACCGGATTTGGCATCCTGATGGGCATGTGGCCGTTCGGCCAGTTCTGGTTGCCCGACGTCGAACCAGCCGCTCCGGCGCCGGTCAGCGCGCTGATTTCCGGCGTGATGATCAAAATCGGCGTCTACGGCCTGTTGCGTTACTTTCTCTGGATCGTTCCCATGCGCGCGCACGCGGATTACCCGCTGGCCAATTTTGGCGTGCTCGTCACGGTGCTGGGCACGATCACGCTGTTTACCGGCACCATGCAGGCGCTGAAGCAGGAACAGTCCAAGCGCCTGCTCGCCTTCCACACCATCGGACAGATCGGCTACA
>JBIOFT010000232.1:0-4561 GCA_044447375.1 Terriglobales bacterium
ACACCTCGTGCCTTATGCACCTTGACGGCCTTATCCGCCGCGAGAACAAGCCGCTGCGGGTGATGCACGTCGCGGAAATCCTGGAAGGCGCGAAGCTTTCATGATTGGACACGCATGATCGGACATGCTGAAAAAGCTGCGCCCTTTGTCGCGAATGAGGAGCGAGCACACTGGCACGACCAGGCGCTGTGGTTCGTACGGATGAAGCGCGATCGCCAGGCAGAAAGCATTCCGGAATGGGAGGCTCTGCGCGAGGCCGCCGCAGCCATCAAGGCGCACACCTTGTCACGGATCGCCGACTATCTGGAGGAATTCGAGCGCAACGCCCAGGCCAACGGCATCCAGGTCCACTGGGCGCGCGATGCTGCGGAGCACAACGAGATCGTGCACCGTATTCTCGCGGATCGGGGCCTCACAAAGCTCGTGAAATCGAAGTCGATGCTGACCGAAGAGTGCCACCTGAACCCCTATCTCGAGGCACGGGGCATCGAGGTGACGGACACGGATCTCGGTGAGCGGATCGTCCAGCTTCGCCACGAGCCGCCGAGCCATATCGTGCTCCCGGCGATTCACCTGAAGAAAGAGGATATCGGCGAGCTGTTCCACAAGGAACTCGGGACAACGAAGGGCGCTTCCGACCCGAAGTATCTGACCGAGGCGGCGCGCGTCCATCTACGGCAGAAGTTCATGGCGGCGCAGGCGGGCCTCACCGGCGTCAACTTCGCAATCGCCGAGACCGGCGGCTTCGTGGTTTGCACCAATGAAGGCAACGCCGACATGGGAACGAGCCTGCCCCCGGTACACATCGCTTGTATGGGGGTGGAGAAAATCGTACCCCGGACCAAGGATCTCGCCATTTTCCTCCGGCTGCTGGCCCGGAGCGCAACTGGTCAGCCGGTGACTACTTACACCACACACTTCCACGGCCCACTTTCACGGCCCGGCGGTGAACTGCACCTAGTCATTGTCGACAACGGCCGGAGCGCGATCCTTGGTCAGGAGACTTTCCGCCGCTCGCTCTCCTGCATCCGCTGCGGCGCCTGTATGAACACCTGCCCAGTGTTCCGGCGCTCAGGCGGCTACAGCTACGGCTACACCGTCCCTGGTCCGATCGGTTCGTTACTCGCGCCGCTGCGCGACCCCCGCAAGTTCGACAGCTTGCCGTTTGCCTCGAGCCTGTGTGGTTCCTGCTCTGACGTTTGCCCGGTAAAGATCGATATACACCACGAACTGTATGCCTTCCGACAAGAGCTGGTCCGACAGAAGGTGGTGCCGCTTTCGAAGCGCCTCGGCATGGCCGTAATGAGTGCCGTTCTGGCGAGGCCGTGGGCCTACCGGATTGCAGGCGGCCTCATGCGTTCGATTCTGCCGCGGCTGCCTCGGGTTTTCGTGTATGGTCCCTGGAACCCGTGGGGGCGCCAGCGCGAGCTGCCGCCGATGCCGCGACAGAGCTTTCGCGATCTTATTAAGAAGGAGTCGAAGTGAACAGCCGGGACACGATCCTCGCCTCTTTGCGCCGTAACGCGCCTCCTGTGTCGCCGCTGCCGGAAGCGCCGACGGCCATCACCTATGCCGACCCCGAGAGGCAGTTCGCCGAAGCGTTCGGCTCCGTGGGGGGCAAATTCGTTCCTGTCGCAAGCCTCGCGGAGGTCAACACCGAGCTTGGGAAACTCGAGTCCTACATCCAGGCGCGCAAGATCGCCTCGCTCGTCCCGGACATAGGTAGAACCAATGTCGATCTCGGCACCCTAAAGGATCCGCACGAGCTTGAGGGACTCGATATCGCCATCATTGCCGGCGAGTTCGGCGTTGCGGAAAACGGCGCCGTGTGGGTGCCGGGGAGCACCCTCGGTCCGCATCGGGCGATCTTCGTCGTGACCCAGCACCTGGTGCTGGTCTTGCCCGCCGGCCAAATTGTCCATAATATGCAGCAGGCGTACGATCGCATTCGTCTCGAGCGCCCCGGCTTCGGCATCTTCATCTCCGGGCCGTCCAAAACCGCCGACATCGAGCAGGCGCTCGTGATCGGAGCGCACGGCGCGCGCAGCTGTTCCCTTTTCCTGGTGGGCGCGCAAGCAAGATGAGGCGGGCCAGCAGATAACGTGTGATGCGAACTTTCTCGATGCTAACTTCCCCCGCCGAAATCGCCACCAGTCTGAGAACAGCGGTTCTGGCATGTTTGCTGCTTGCCGGTGACCTGGCGTGGGGGCAGAGTACCGTTCTCTATGGAGCGTTGGCGGGCACTGCCAAGGCGGAGATCCGGGGTGCAGTCCTGACGTTGTCCAACCAGACGATGAAAGCTCAGTGGTCGGTTGCCAACGGCCAACTGACTGGGCTGAAGTTGGTCGTTCGGAGGACCGGGGCGGAAGTGTCTCTTCCGCGCGATCCCTTCAATTATGCGTTTAAGAACGGGACGTCAATCCGCGCTTCGGATATGACGATCGCCGATGGCCCACAAATCGAGGCTCTGCCATCCAATCCCGGCGCCTCGCGCGCCGCCGAACATTTCGCGGGCCAAGCCATTCTTCTGCGCCTGGAAGACCCGAAGAAAAGGGTTTCCATCGTCTGGCGAGCGGTGCTCCGAAACAGTTCCAACTATGTTCGGCAGGAGATTACGCTGTCCGCGCCGGATGGCGATCAGCCGGTTGCCGAGGTCTGCTTGTTCAACGGCAGTCTGGCTGGCGCGAGCGTGATCGGGAGCGTCAAAGGTTCTCCGGTGACGGCCGGAGACCTGTTTCTTGGTTTTGAAGACCCCTTAGCCCAATGCCAGACGAACACGATTGTGACCTGCACCATGAAGCGGGAGCTGCCACTAAGGAAAGGACAGACGGTTCGCTATTCGCTGGTCATCGGTGTCTCGCCTCACGGACAAATGCGTCGCGGGTTCCTGAACTATGTGGAGCGGGAGCGCGCTCATCCCTACCGGACATTTCTTCACTACAACTCCTGGTATGACATCGGCTATGGCAAGCCGTACGACGCGGCAGCCGTGCTCGATGTCATCGACGCCTTCGGAACCGAGTTGGTCCGCAAGCGCGGCGTGAAGCTGGATTCCTTTCTCCTCGATGACGGCTGGGACAATCCGCAATCGCTTTGGCACGTGAACTCGGGTTTTCCAGGTGGCCTTGCTCCGGTGAACCGCGCCGCCCACGAGTACGGAGCCGCGGTTGGAGTATGGCTATCCCCGTGGGGTGGCTACGAAGAGGCCAAACAGGAGCGGCTCGACTTTGGCCGGAAGAACGGCTTCGAAACCAATGAAGGAGGGTTTGCGCTGTCTGGCCCGAAGTACTATGCCAGGTTCCGGGAAGTGTCCCTCGATTTCATCCAAAGGGACGGAGCCAACCAGTTCAAAATCGACGGCACCGGCAATGTCGATAGCGTTTTTCCCGGCAGCAGTTTCGACAGCGACTTTGCAGCGGCCATCCGATTGATCCAGGATTGGCGCGCGAAGAAGCCGGACCTCTACGTCAATCTCACCACCGGAACCTATCCTTCACCGTTTTGGTTGCGCGATGCCGACTCGATCTGGCGAGGTGGCGAAGACCACAGTTTTGCGGGCGTAGGTTCCTGGCGTGAACGCTGGATCACGTATCGGGACGCCGCGACATATCGTGGAGTGGTGCAGCAGGGTCCGCTGTTTCCCTTGAACTCGGTCATGCTGCACGGGCTAATTTACGCGCGGCAAGCTGAAAACCTTGACACTGATCCAGAGAAGGACTTTGCCAACGAGATCCACTCTTACTTCGGCAGCGGTACACAGTTGCAGGAAATGTATGTTACTCATTCACTTCTTTCCAGGGAAGATTGGGACACGCTGGCAGAAGCCGCCAACTGGGCTCGCCAAAACGCCGACGTTTTGGTCGACACTCACTGGATCGGCGGCGACCCCGAAAAGCTGCAGGTCTATGGATGGGCGTCCTGGTTGCCAAAAAGAGGCATCCTTACCCTGCGCAATCCGAGTGACAAGCCCCAGAGCATCGGACTTGATGTTGGTCGGGCGTTCGAACTGCCTTCCGGTGCGCCCAGGAAAATTCAGGCCCACAGCCCCTGGCATAAGGATCGCGATACCGCGTCGCTACGTTTGGCGGCTGGCGAGATACACACTTTCACATTAGGACCGTTCGAGGTTCTTACCTTGGAAGCATTGCCGGAACATTAGAGGCTCAGGGGACGCAATTGCGCGAGGCGGCGGGTGATCGTTCCGAACGTGGTGCTATTCAGGGAAATCGCGCCTCATGATTCCGCACCACTCTGTCGCCCACTGCCCCGGTCGTCTCATCCGCCAGTTTTCTGCTGGCAGCAGCAACCAAGAGCATAAGTCTTGATAAAATATCATATTAGATATAGTCTAACTTCTTCATGGACGCCGAGGCGATTAAACGATCCTTGGAAGGCAGCGGGTTGCGGTGCACTCCGCAGCGCTACGCCGTGATGGCATTCTTGATGGAACACAACACGCATCCCACCGCTGCGGAAATCTTCAAAGTCGTGAATCGCGTAGATCCGCGCTCTTCCAGGGCCACGACTTATAACAATCTGCGGGACTTGGTGCAGGCGGGGT
>JBIOFT010000233.1:0-4559 GCA_044447375.1 Terriglobales bacterium
AAATCTGCTTTTGCCATCGACCATCGACCATCGGCCATCGACTCTTCTACAATGCTCCCAACGATCCCTCTCGAGGAGCATCCTTGCCGCGTCTGCGCCTGAACTGGCAGCTGAGGGCACTTTTGCCGGTGCTCGCCGTGTTGTTGAACGGCCTGCTGCTGTTCATCCTGGCGACGCTCTCGCTGGAATCGGGGGAGCGGCGCACCGTGCTGGTGGTGGCCACTGTGGGCGCCATTTCCATCTGCGCCGTGCTCGTGCTCACCCTCAGTATTGTCTTCAGCCGCCCCATGCTGGAATTGCAGGACAAAATCCAGCGCGTGCGCGACGGCGACCTCGACGTCACCGTGAGCTTTGCCGGCCGCAGTGACGAGATCGGCAAGCTCGGGCGCAACTTCAATGAGATGGTGGCGCAACTGCGCGAGTCACGCGCGGAAATCGAGCGCCTGCACCACACCCAGATGTCGCGCGCCGAACACCTGGCGACGCTCGGTGAACTGGCGGCCGGGCTGGCGCACGAAATCCGCAACCCGCTCGCCGGGATTGCCGGGGTGATGGACATCATCGGGCGCGACCTGCCGGAGAAAAGCCCGGCGCGCGACGTGCTCAAGGACGTGCGGCAGGAGGTGATGCGGGTGAACCGCATCGTCGGCGACCTGCTGGAGACGGCGCGTCCCAAGCCGGCCGAGTACCGCGCCGCCGACCTCAATGCCACCGCCGAACATGCCGTCATCTTCGCCCGGCAGCAGGCGCTGTCGAAGCCGGAGAAGGTGGAGCTGCACAAATACGATGGGCAGTTGCTGGTGGAACATGACACCGGGCAGATTCACCAGGTGCTGCTCAACCTGATGCTCAACGCCATCCAGGCGATGGAGGACGCTGGTCCCGGCCAGGTGGACGTGACGGTGGAGGCGCGCGACGACCAGGCGGTGGTCAGCGTCAGTGACACCGGCAAAGGCATCAAGCCCGAACACCTGGCCAACATCTTCCGCCCGTTCTTTACCACCAAGGGCCACGGCACCGGGTTGGGGCTGTCGCTGGCGCGGAGGATCGTGGAAGACCACGGGGGAAAAATCCTGGTCGAGAGCGAGGTGGGGAAGGGGTCGACGTTCGAGGTGCTGCTGCCGATGAGAAGGGGGTAGTTTTCGAGCGTTGTCGGAAACGTCGACACTCAGACACTCGGGGCGGACGCTTGATGCGTCTCTCGACTCTTCTCCCACGCTCGCAGCACCCAGCCTGTCTTGCATTCCACAAGCCTTCCCCCCGCTTCGATGCGTGCGGCTATGACAAGTGGTTCGCTGCTCAGAGCCGCGCCTGGAAGGAAACGCGACGAGAGAGGCAGCAGTCCTCTGGCATTCGACGCAGTGAGGGCGTTCTTGACGGCGGCGACCTTTGCTGCATCGAGTGAATCCACTGCGATGCAGTATTGGTTGGCGCGACGAGCAAGCGTTGCGTTGGTGTCACCGTCACTCAGGGTGCACCCCTCGAGGGAGGCTGAGTCAACGGCATCAAAGAAGATCTTGTACGCTTCGTATCCGTAGAGGCCGTCAAGTTCGTCGATTTCGAACAGTATTCCAAGGCGCGTGTCTTCCGACACGGACGGGGCTGCCTCCTGCATGTTTGAGACCTCGTCCTTGCGTTCCGCCACCATGGGGGGAATCGCTCGCTTAGCGGCATTGGAATTAGCCCGGTCCGGTTCGATACGCTCGAGTGCATACGCCGCTGCCTGCCGTACCTCCCGTTCCTTGTCGTTGAGTGCCGCAACCATCATGGGAATCGCTCGCTTGGCGGCTTCGGACTTAGCCCAGCCCGGCTCGATACGATCGAGTGCTTCCTTTGCTTCCACCCGCACGTTGTGGTCCTCGTCCTTGAGCGCTGCCAGCAATGGCTCAACAGCCCGCGCGTCGCCGATGCAGCCCAGGGCATACGCCGCTGCCCACCGTAACAACATTCGTTGCATTCGGTCGCTTCGCCCGGTTCGTTGCTTGTCGTCGAGTAGCGTCACCAAGGTCTCGACGGACCGCACGTCGGCGACCTTCCCGAGTGCTTCCTTGGCTGCCTTCCACACATGTACCTGCTTGTCTTTGAGCACCGCGAGCAATGGCTTGAAGGCGCGCGCGTCGCCGATGCAGCCCAGGGCATGGGCCGCCGCCTCGCGCACTCCCGCGTCGTCGTGCCTGAGTGCCGCCACCAGGGGCTCGACAGCCCGTGCGTCGGGGTTCCAGCCCAGTGCAACCGCGGCGGCGTGTTCCGCTTGCCAATAGTTGCAGCTGAGCTTAGCCACCATGGCGGGAATGGCTCGCTTGGCGGCTTCCGACTTAGCCCACTCTGGGTCAATACGATCGAGCGCTTCCTTTGCTTCGTTACGCAGCGTTGACTCCATGTCCGTGAGTACCGCCAGCAAGGGCTCGATCGCCCGCGGGTCGCGCGACCAGCCTAGCGCATATGCCGCTGCGATCTGTGCGCCCAAGTCCTTGGAATGTAGCGCTGCGACAAAGGTGGGAATCGTCCGTTTGGCGGCTTCAGAGTTAGCCCAGTCCGGATCGATATGATCGAGTGCCTCTTTCGCCGCTTGGCGCACGCCTATAGCCCGGTCCCCGAGCGCCACGACCAGCGGTCTCAGCGCGCGCAGGTCTCCCGATTCCCCCAACCGCGTGGCCGCTTTCCAACGGCTAAAAGAGTCCGTGGATCTAAGCCGGAGCAATGTCCACCACAGCATGGGTTACCTCCTTGCGGCTTTTACCCAGGACTTCCTGCCGACTCGGCGCGAATAACGCGCAGATTAAGGGTAGACGGCGTCATTCGGTTTGTCTGTGACAAGGTTGCGGGGGAGACTTGCGGTGGATTCAAATTTGGGAAAAGCAGTCCCGAGACGTCCCGATTGGTTTTGGCCAGGAAACGACAGCTAGCACGCTCAGGGTCGGGACAGGTTCCGCCGTGCCCTTCAAATCAGGCGCCTTGAGCCGGTTCGTCATCATCGCGTTCGGGGGCGAACGCGCTCCAACTTTGCGCGGTGAGCCAAGCGCCTTGAGCCTGCAGCCTGAAGCCTGCCCGTGACATTCATCACCACCCCGTGTGCGTCCCGCGTAGTACAGTAATTGCAGATGCCCAAAGACAAGGTCCTCATCGTCGATGACGAGAAGCTGGTGCGCTGGTCGCTGCGCCAGAAGTGCGAGGAGTGGGGCTACCAGACGGTGGAAGCCGAAAACGGCGAGACCGCCCTCAAGGTCGCCCACGCCGAATCGCCCGACCTGGTGCTGCTCGACGTGCGCCTGCCCGACCTGGGCGGGCTCGAGGTCCTGCAACAGCTCAAGCTGAACGGCGACGCCAGGGCGGTCATCATGATCACCGCCGATCCGCAGCTCGACGACGTGAAGGCGGCGCTCAAGCTGGGCGCGTACGACTTTGTCGGCAAGCCGATTGATTTCGACGAACTCGCCGTCACCACCAAGAACGCGCTGGAAACCACCAAGCTGAAGACCGAGGTCGAGGAGCTGCGCGGCCAGGTGCGGCGCAAGACGGGATATCACGAGGTCATCGCCGTATCCAAGAAAATGACCGAGCTGATGGCCTTCGTGGGCAAGGTCGCGTCCAGCGAAGCCACCACCATCCTGGTCCAGGGCGAGAGCGGAACCGGCAAGGACCTGATCGCCAAGGCGATCCACTACGAGAGCTCGCGGCACGAGAAGCCGTTCGTCGCCATCAACTGCTCGGCGATTCCGGAAATGCTGATGGAGGCCGAGTTGTTCGGCCACGAGCGCGGCGCCTTTACCGACGCCAAGCAGATGAAGAAGGGGCTGTTCGAAGTGGCGGACGAAGGAACCCTGTTCCTGGACGAGATTGGCGAACTTTCGCCGCTGCTGCAGGCGAAATTGCTGCGCGTGCTGGAAGACCAGGTGATCCGTCGCGTCGGCGGGACCAAAGACATGCAGGTGGACGTGCGCGTGATCGCCGCCAGCAATCGCGACCTGGAAAAGGCGGTGCGTGAGGGCCAGTTCCGCCAGGACCTGTATTACCGGCTGGCGATCATCTCCATCTTTCTGCCGCCGCTGCGCGAGCGCAAGGAAGACATCCTTCCGATGGTGGAGTTTTTCATTGAGCGCTACAACCGAAGATTCAAGAAAGCGATCCGCGGCATCACCGAGGACTCGCGCAAGCTGCTGCTCAGCCATGACTGGCCGGGCAACGTGCGCGAGCTGAAAAACGCCATCGAGCGCGCCATGATCCTGGAAGAGGGGGATGCGCTGCGGCCGGCGTACCTGCCGTTTTCCGTGGGCCGCCCGCAGGACGGGATGACGGCGTTCGAGGCGGTGGGGGGCGAGACGGGACCGCAACTGGCCAACGGACGCAGCCTGCCGCGGTTGTCGATTCCGGAAGGCGGCACGTCGCTGGAGGAAGTGGAGCGCGCGCTGGTGGAGATGGCGATGCGCCAGGCCAACAACAACCAGACCCACGCCGCGCGCCTGCTCGACATCAGCCGCGACGCGCTGCGCTACAAGCTGAAAAAGTTCGGACTCATGCGCGCCGAGGACGAAGAGCCGGAGTCGGCGGAAGCTTCTTAG
>JBIOFT010000234.1:0-4555 GCA_044447375.1 Terriglobales bacterium
ATCTGTTCAAACAGCTCCACCTTGCATCTCCTGTCCATCGGCCTCCCTGTCCCGGCTGGCAGGGACAGCGTAGGCCGATTAGCTCTGCAGGGTGGGCCAAATTAGACGATCAAAGTGGGCCAAATCAGAGTAGCGAAATCAGCTGCTCGACTCCCTGCCCGTAGCCTCAAATATGACAGCATCGACATAGCAGGAGGCAAGCCCCAAGTCATTGGTGTATTCCACAACAACGTCAAATCCGGAAACCAGTTCGAGGTCTAGAACGCATTCCGTAAGCAGTCGTCGGCCGTCTGGTGGCATTTCCACCTTAGCGCCGGTTACTATCTCTGCAGCTTTTTCCTCAGCGTCAGCATACAGAGCATTCGTAAGGTCCGGAAGGACCTTGACGAGATGCTCCCGGCATACGTGGTGCGAGTAGGAAGACGTGATGAAGTCAAGCGCCCGATTCCGACGTTCATGCATTGTCGAGCAACCCCGTCATGGAACCCACCGCCCACGACATCGTCGGACGGCTGCCCGGATAAACCTGCGGGATGGCCAGATTCTACTTGGCCTTGGGCTTGGCACCGACGATATGCAGAATATCTCCATCGCGCACGCCCGAAACATCGACCTTCCCATCCGCGCCGGCTTCAAACCAATGAATGGGCTTTTCTGCCGCACGATGTTGTAGGGTTGGATCGTAGGCTTGGGCAATAATTGTTTCCAGAGCACCGACCTTATTCGAGAGCCAAAGACACTGATAGCCAGCGGTGTTTTCATCGCTCACTAGGCCATAGATAACCGCCCGATTCCATATCTGTGAGTATTTGTAGCCGAGATCTTGAGCGATCATTTGCTCCGCTTGTGTCTGCCAAGTTTTCGATTGATCTCGCATCCATAATGGCATCTGATCGTTATGGGGCAAAACTTGACACTCGCTGCTGATCTGATAGCCGCGCACCAACAAATTCTTGAGGGGCCTCTCCCTCCGGGGCTTGACGACTACGAAGTAGTCAAAGGCCGCGAATCCCGCCATCAGTATCAAGAAAGTCGCTATTGAGGCAAACCTGCCGCTTTCAAACATCCGACGAACCGCTGCCCACACGGCCAGAACGGCAATGAGCAACAATATCGATCCGAACACCACGCTGGAGTTGGGAGCGACCGCAGACCACCCCCACGCAGCGAAAGTGCCCCCGATTCCGACGAGCGCGAAAAAGTCTTGGAACTTTTCTCGATGCATGGAATCGGACTTCCCTGTAATGGCGGGTTGACACGTACGTGCTCGGTGACGTTTCATACAGCTGTATCCCTGTTTACGCCGGCCTTTTGGGCGGCAGCCTTCCTGGGTTTATACCCAGAGTTTACACTCCCGAGCAAGCACCCCTGGCGGGGTGGCCCAGGTAAGCTTCGCCACAATTGGGTGCCCCAGACAAGCGCAGCCTGTCTGGGATCGAAGCCCCAGGGGAGCCTTACCGGGCGCGCCGCCGAACCGCGGACTTGGTGCGCGTGCCCCGCAACCGGCTGTTTTGCATCCGCTGCGGAGCAGGCGCGCCGCGCAACAAGCCTTCGGTGCTGAGGTCTTCATCTACGTCGGGCCAGTGGATCCCATATCCGCCGCCGGCGATCTTCCAATGGGCACGCTGCGCGGTGGTGGCGTGCAGGAGACGTGGATACCACGCGAGGGGCACAGAGATAGAGCGCCCGTCCATCAGCCTGGCAGTCAACGAATCTTCGGAGAACTCCACGCCCGCCACTCTTTCATCGGCTGAATAGGGACGGATACGCTTGACCTTCGGCATAACATGCAGGTGAAGGGGCACGCCTTCAGGCCTGCCGTAAAAGGCAAATAAAAGATCGGCTTTAGCCGCTGAGGGGATCTGCCTCAGGGCCTAAAGGCCCGTCCATGTGCAAACGCCAGCGGCACGGCTGAAGCCGTGCCCTTTCACCTGTAAGAGGCTGGCAACCATTAGAATACCACGATGCCTAAGCGAATTATCTTTCTCCTCGTTGCCCTACTTTTTCTGATCCCACCCGCTCTCTCGCCGGCGCAAACCGCACCGCCTACCACTCCCGATGCCGGAATGATCGCCTGCCGGGCACTGGAGGCGCACACCGACGCCGAGCTAAAGGTTGCCGTCGTCGTGTTTCACCAGCGGGACGAAGGGCAACGCTCGCAACTGGCGGCGCTGCTGCGCGAGCATTCCGGAGCGATGGTCGAGGTGCAGTCCGGCGATGGGACCTGGCGCCGCGCACGTCTGGTGAGGCTGAAGAGCTGCTTCGGACGAGGAATGCTGCTCGTGCCGGCTCCGGCGCCCTTCTCCGGCCGCGCCCAATTCGTGCTGCGCCTGCCGCCAAAATGAGAACCGCCGTGAGCTATCCCGGCTACTTCCCCAGTTTCCGATGTTCCAGGAACTTCTCCCGGCACTGGCGCGCCTGGTTCATGAGCTGGGTGAACTCCGGGCTGCCACGCAGGCTGGCGTAGAGGGGATCGGTCTCCGCGCCCAGGGCGCCGCAATAATTATCTTCCACGGATTTGCGGATGAGCTGCAGTGCGGCCTCGCGCTCTCCGACATACGCGATCCATCCTGCGTCCCCGAATTTCTGTTCCGGGTCGCGCCGCGACAGTATCCCCGGCAAGGCTTGGCGGACGATGGCGGTGGCGTCCTGTTTGCGTCCGGCTGCAAGCGCGGCCAATGCGCTGCGCGGGCCCTCAGGCTTGGGCGGCATCTCCTCCTCCGCCTGCTTGGCTTTGCCTTGGCGCAGGAGGATGCAGGCCCCCAGGTAGCGCGAGAACTCCGAACCGGCGTCCAGCCGCAGGAAGTCCTCCGCGCGCTTGTAATTGCCCGTGTAGATGAACGTCAGCGAGCAGGAGCGCCACTCCCGGCTGCTGGGATCGAGCGCCATCGCGCGCTCGCACTCTTGCGCCGACTCTTCCACCAGCCCGGCATACCGCAGCAGGTAGGACATGGCCAAGTGCGCGCTGCCACTGTCCGGGCGCCGCTGCAGAAAAGCGCTGGCTTCGTCGTAGGCGCGGCCGAGGTCGCCGCGCTCGGTTTCTGACACGATCCATCCTTGGGCTGCCAGCGCGTTGTTCGGATCGAGGGCGAGGACCCGCGCCAGCGCCGCCTCGCTGCGCTGAAACCCCGCCGCACCGCCATCCCCATAGGTGGCATCGTAGTAGTAGCGGTGTGCCAGCGCCTGCCAGGCCGGCGCGTAGGAGGCGTCGAGAGCCACGGCCTGCTCCAGCAGTTGGATGGCTTGTTTGTTGGGTTCGACGTCGCGGCTCATGGCCACCGCCCGCAGGTAGAGTCCGTAAGCTTCGGGGTTTTTGGGCTTGGACTCGCTCTCCGCGCCGCCGGCCAGCCCCAGCACCGGCGCCAGTCCCTGCCGCAACCGCGATCCCATCTGCTCGCGCAGGGCGATCATGTCCTCGCCCGCCGCGCTGATGCTGTCCCGCCACAGCACACGGTTGTTCTCCACGTCGATGACTTCCATCGTCACCCGCAACTGCCCGCCTTCGCGCGCGTAGTGTCCAGTGACCAGGTCGGCGACGCGCAGCTCGCGCCCCGCGGCTTGCGGATCCACACCCGTGCCGGCGAAGCGCCGCGAGGTCTCGAACGGACGCACCGCCAGCGCCGGGATGTAGCTCAGCGTGGTGACGGCTTCGTCCGGCAGCGCCAGGCCGAGGAAGTCGAGGTTCTTGTCGGCGCCCAGGTTCTGGAACGGCAGCACCGCGATGGTGGTCTGCGCCGACTTCGGCAGATGATTCGGCCGCTGCAGGCGCCAGCTCACGATCGCCCCCGCCACGAAGACCGCGATCACCGCCGCGATCGCGATCCAGAGCTTGAGCCTGCGTCCCGGTTTCGCCGGAGCCGCTGCCGCGGCGACCACCGAACTCCGCCCGCTATCCCGTTCGCGCTTCAGCCGCTTCAGGTCGGCGCGCAGCTCGGCCGCGCTCTGGCAGCGCAGCTCGCGGTCTTTCTCCAGCGCCTTTTTGATGATCTGCTCCAGCTCCGGCGGCAGCTCGGGATTCAGCCGCACCGGCGGCGTGGGCGGACGGTTCAGGATGCCGTCGAAGATTACCGCGGTGGTCGTTCCCTTGAACGGCACCGAGCCGGTGGCCATCTCGTAGAGCACGGCCCCAAAGCTGAACAGGTCGGTGCGCGTGTCCAGCTCTTCGCCGCGCGCCTGTTCCGGCGACATGTAGGCCACGGTTCCCATCGCCGTGCCCGGGCTGGTCAGGTGCTCCGAGGTGAGGTCCACCGTCTGGGCGTTGGCCGCCGCCGTTTCCGGGACGCGCCGCGCCTCGACCTTGGCCAGACCGAAATCGAGCACCTTCGCCTGCCCGCGCCTGGTGATGAAGATGTTCTGCGGCTTGATGTCGCGGTGCACGATGCCCTTGGCGTGGGCCGCGTCGAGGGCGTCGGCAATCTGTATGCCCCATTCCAGCAACTGGTCGATCGCGACCGCATGCCCGGCGATCCTGGCCGAGAGTGGCGCGCCCTCCAGCAACTCCATGGTGATGAAGTGCCGGCCTTCGTGCTGGTCGATGTCGTGGATGGTGCAGATG
>JBIOFT010000235.1:0-4498 GCA_044447375.1 Terriglobales bacterium
CGAAGGGTGGGACGATCTCTCCGACGCCACTGGTATTGGCCGATCTGAATTGACCGCGATTTGCTGGCGAAGACGCAGGACTACCGCTGATCATAGCCGCGAAGCGGCGTAAGAATGCAGCCCACGGCGTAAGCCGTGGGTCCCAAGTGGGAAATGATCAAGCCCCGGAGGGGCGAAAGAAAAGCTACGACACAGACTCCGGAGGAACGGCCCAGGAGCTCGCACGCACTTTAGGGGCCGCCGTTGCGATTTCGCCTCTCCCGCACTCTGCTAGGCAGCCACGCCCTTCTTGAACGATTGCACCGCCGACTGTTCATCCTCGAAGACTTCGAAGATGGTCACCAGCTTGGTCACCTGGAGCAGGTCGTCAACCCGCTGGGTCAGGCGGGCCAGCTTGAGCGCGCCGCCGGCGTTCCGGGCGGTGGTGTAGAGCGAGACCAGGGTTCCCAGGCCGCCGCTATCGATGTACGTCACATCACGGAGGTTGAGGACAACCTTCGGGCTCTCGCTCAGCAACTTCTTGATGGCGTCGCGCAGACTCGCCGACTCCTCGCCAAACACGATGCGGCCACTGCAGTCCACCACCAGCACTCCATCGATGGTGCGGGTGCTCATCCGTAGTTGCATATGAAGACTCCTCTCCCCAACAACAGCAAAACCCAGGTTAGTAGCCTACCGCGGCGGCAGTCGCCGCGCAAGCAGCAGAAGCCGGAAAATGGCTTTCAGGCTGGACCCTTCTTCAATTTGTCGTCCCGAGCGAAGCCGGGGCGCTCGCTTGCCAGCGGTCCGGCGAAGTCGAGGGACCCCTACTCTCCCTCGAAATGTGTGCGGCAAGGTAGGGGTTCCTCACCGCCTGAAGCCGATTCGGAATGACAACCCTGAGTATTTCGAGCCAAAGAACCGCCTCGCCACGAGCCTGTATAATCAGGAATTCCGCATGAGCTACCAGGTCCTGGCGCGCAAGTACCGTCCGCAGAAATTCTCCGATGTCATCGGCCAGGAGCACGTCACCCGCACCCTGATCAATGCCATCGCGCAGGAGCGGATTGCGCACGGCTACATCTTCAGCGGCCACCGCGGGATCGGCAAAACCACGGTCGCCCGGATCCTGGCCATGGCACTGAACTGCCGCTCGGCGGAGAAGCCGGTGGCGGAACCCTGCGGCGTTTGCGATTCGTGCACCGAGATCCGCGCCGGCAATGCTGTAGACGTGATCGAGATTGACGCCGCTACCAACCGCGGCATTGACGAGATCCGCGAATTGCGCGAGGCGGCCCGCTATCGCCCGGCCCGCGACCGCTTCAAGATCTACATTCTGGACGAAGCGCACCAGATCACCGATGCCGCCTTCAACGCGCTGCTCAAGACGCTGGAGGAGCCGCCCGGGCACGTCATTTTCATGCTGGCCACGACGCAGCCGGAAGATATCCCGCAGACCATCCGCTCGCGCTGCCAGCACTTCAGTTTCCGGGCCGTGACCTTCGAGGACATCCTGGGACAGCTGCGCGAAATCGCCAGGCAGGAAAATATCCCCGCCGACGAAGATGCCCTGGCCCTGCTGGCGGAAGCGGGCGACGGCTCCATGCGCGACGCGCTTTCGATTCTTGACCAGGCGATCGCCTCCACAGCCGAGCAGTTGACGCTGGAGTCGGTGCGCCGCTTGATTGGCACTGCGCCCGCCAGCGTGCTGGAAAGCGTGATGCAGGCAGTGGCGGAGAGTTCGAGCGAAAAGATCCTGCTGTTGGTGGACGAGTTAATCGGCGAGGGTCACAGCCCGACGCATTTCGCGCGGCAACTGGTCCGCTTCCTGCGCAACGCGACTGTGGCCAGGATCGCCGGCAAAGATTCTGCTTTGTTGCAGATTTCGCAGGACGAGCGGGCGCGCGTGGGCCGCATCGCAGAACTTTTCAGCGAGGAAGATCTGGCGCGGCATTTGCAGATCATGCTGCGCACCCACAGCGAACTCGGCTACCGCCAGGAGCAGCGATTCCACCTCGAACTGGGGCTGCTCAAAATGGCGCACGCGCAGCGTCTGCTGCCGCTGGAAGAGTTGCTGAGCGAAGCGGCGGGCTCCGGGTCTGCGCGAGCCGCGGCAAGACCGGCTCTGGCTCCGCCCACTGAAGTTCGGCGCGCCGCGGAACCGCGGACGCCCGCTCGTTCCAGTTCCGTGTCGCCGTTCGCGGCTGACTCCGCTCGTAAGAGTACGCCCAAGCCGGAGATGGCCGGCGAAATGCCCGCGTCCACGGGACGGCCGGGAAGCTTGAGCGGAGCACCCGCCGCGGTCGTCATCATGGGATCGGCGGCGCCGGCGATTTCCGAGGTCGGCGCCGAGCCCAGCGCCACTCCCAGCGCTGACGCCGGCGCGGAGCCGCTGCGCGCGGCTGTCCTTGACGCGCTGAGCGGCCAGCCCATGCTGGTCTCCATGCTGGAGGGCGCCGAGTGGCGGCTGGCCGGAAATACGCTGACCGCGAAAGTAGCGGCGTCGGCGACGATCGTTGAAATGTCGTTCAATGGCGACGCCCGCCGCATCGCGGGCGCAGCCGCCAGCGGTCGTGCGGGAAGGCCGATCAGGATGCAGGTGCTGCCCGGTGGCGCGCCCCAGGTGGTATCGTCCCCGCGACGCCCGGCATCGAACGGCAGTGCGCGCAGCCGCGCCGAGCAGGACCCGGTGGTGCAACGGATGCAGGAAAAGTTCGGAGCCGAAATCCGCACCGTGATTGATTATCGCGAGAAAGGATGAGTTCATTTGGTAATTGGGTAATTTGGTTATTTGAAAACCCAGAGCTTTGCCGAGACTGTCGCCCGCCTGAATTTAGGGTTTGAAATTGCCCAATTACTCAATTACCCAATTACAAAATCTAGCCTATGTCAGGTTTCAATCTCCAGGAATTGATGTCCCAGGCCAAGCAGCAGTACGAAACGCTGCAGAAGAAGATGGAGCAGACTGTCGTCGAAGCTTCGGCAGGCGGGGGCACGGTCACGGTCAAGATGGACGGCCGCAAGCAGGTGCTCAGCATCGTGATCGATCCCGAAGCGGTGAAGTCGGGCGACATCGAAATGCTGCAGGATCTGGTGCTGGCGGCAGTGAACGAAGCCGGCCGCAAGGTGGATCAGCAGATGCAGTCCAGCCTGGGTGGGATGCTGGGCGGACTGGGAGGGATTTTGTAATTTTGTAATTTCGTAATTTGAACCCCGACGAGCGGAACTCTCGAGTCTCAGACGGTTGCCTCTGAGCTCTAGAACTGGTTTCGAAAATCGGTTTAGGGTAGGGCACGGCTTCAGCCGTGCCGCTAAGATCCGCCAAGAATGCGGGCTTTAGCCCCCGGGGGCCGGCTTTCTGCACCCTCAAAAGGATTGTTGAAGCCAGTTCTACTGAAGAGCGAGCAGCTAAGAGCTGGAAGCCGGGTTTGAAATTACCAAATTACCCGATTACAAAATTACAAAATGTCCAAGTTTGCCGAGCCGATGACCCGGCTCATTGATGAACTGAAAAAGCTGCCCGGCATTGGCAGCAAAAGCGCGCAGCGCCTGGCCTTCCACATCCTGCGTTCGAGCGAGGACGATGCCGAGGCGCTGGCGGCGGCCGTGCGCGACGTCAAGGCCAAGCTGCGGCTGTGCTCGGTCTGCAACAACATCACCGACGTTGATCCCTGCGTTTACTGCGCCAGTCCCACCCGGAACCAAAAAATCGTCTGCGTGGTCGAAGAACCGACCAATATCGCCGCAGTCGAGAAAACTCGTCACTACAACGGCGTCTATCACGTGCTGCACGGGGCGCTTTCTCCATTGCACGGAGTGGGGCCAGAACAGCTTCGCATCGCCAATCTGATCAAGCGAGTCGACGGCGGGGGCATCGAAGAAGTGATCCTGGCAACGAATCCCACGGTCGAAGGCGAAGCCACAGCAACCTACCTGGCCCAGCAACTGAAACGGCAAGGGCTGCGGGTAACACGGATCGCCATGGGGATCCCGGTCGGCAGCGATATCGAATACACCGACGAAGTCACCATGCTGAAGGCAATGGAGGGCCGGCGCGAGGTGTAAGACCTGGTCATAGATTGTGACGAACTGCTCGATGAGGTCTGGGAGGCGAGGTCCGGTAGCCTTGGTAGAGACGCAGCTTGCTGCGTCTCAGCCCTTGCCAGCAACGTCTCCACAGGCCACATGTCAGTGTGCGCGCGAGCACTCAAAACTGTGCAACAGTTTGAACACCACGCGGCACAACAGCCTTCGACGTGCCCGAGGCCAACCCGAGCATCTCACGATAACAATCCTTGCTATCAATTACTTACGAAAGATCCCGAAGATTTTCCTTCTACCTTTACTGTGGCAGCGGAGATGCACCCACCCGGGCGTCTGTCTCCTCGCTCCTCTGAACTGCTTTGCTGGCGGGGGGCGCACCAGCGGGCCTCAACCGGGCCCCACCACTCCGGCCAGCGCGTCGCGCTGCGATGTAAACGCATCCCATCCGACGCTACAGAAACCGGGCTAACCAGCC
>JBIOFT010000236.1:0-4418 GCA_044447375.1 Terriglobales bacterium
ACAAAGCCCAGATGGCTCACCGATGAGTACGCCACCAGTTTCTTCAGGTTGGGCTGCACCATCGCCACCAGCGCGCCGTAGATGATGCCGATGATCGCCAGCGTGATGATCCAGGGAGCGTGTTCGCGCGCCTGCTCGGGGAAGAGTCCCACATTGAAACGCAGCAGGCCGTAGGTTCCCATCTTCAGCAGCACGCCCGCCAGCAGGACGGAACCAGCGGTGGGCGCTTCGAAGTGCGCGTCCGGCAGCCAGGTGTGCAGCGGGAAGATCGGCACCTTCACGGCAAACGCCAGGAAGAATCCGAGGAAGCACCACAGCGCGGCCTGCCAACTGATCTGCCCGGATTGCATGGCGCGCTGGACGGCCGAATACTCGAAGCTCCCGGTCCGCGCGTAGAGCCAGATGATCGCCGCCAGCATGAACACCGACCCGATCATGGTGAACAGGAAAAACTTCACCGCGGCGTACACCCGGCGCTCGTGGCCGAATATGCCGATGATCAGCGCCATCGGGATCAGGGTGGCTTCCCAGAAGAAATAGAAGAGGAACAGGTCGAGCGAGACGAAGACGCCGATCAGCGCCGTCTCCAGAATCAGCAGCAGGATGAAGAACTCTTTGATGCGCTCGTGTACCGACTTCCACGAGATCAGCACGCACAGCGGGCTGAGGAAGGTGGTGAGCACGACCAGCCACATCGAGATGCCGTCGATTCCCAGGTGGTAGTGGATGTTCGGGCTGGTGATCCACTGGACGTTGCACTCGTACTGGAATCCGTTCGCGCCGGGGACGAAGTGCAGCGGGAGGTGCAGGGAGAGAACGAATCCCAGCAGCGTGACGATCAGCGCGAACCAGCGGACCAAGTCGTCCTTGCGCGGGAAGAGGATCAACAGCAGCGCGCCCGCGAGGGGCACAAAGGTGACGAGGGTGAGGATGGCGGCATTCATCAGCGCACCCCCAGGTACACCATGTAGGCGATGACCAGGGCGGCGCCGGCTGCGATCCATCCCGCGTAGGAGCGCACGTTGCCGGACTGCATGTGGCGGAGCGCGTCGGAGACATGCTGCGCGGTTTCGGCGGATTCGTTGGCGGTGGCGTCGATGGCGCCGGTATCAATGCCGCGCCACAAGATGTAAGTTGAGCCCTTGATCAGCGGCTGCACGATAGCAGCGGCGTAGCCCTCGTCCACGTAGTACTTGTCGCGAACCGTGGTGTACAGCCCGCCAAGCGCGGATGCGATCTTGTCGGGCAGGTCGCGTCGCCGCTGATAGAGCAGCCACGCGAGGAACAGCCCCAGCAGCGCTGCCAGCGCCGAGATACCCGCCAGCAGCAGTTCTTTGCTGTGCTCAGCAGCAGCGACAGCGGCTTCCTCGGCGTGCGTGCCGAACACCGGCGCGAGGAATTGGTCGAAGCGCTGCGTTCCGCCAAGCGACTCCGGCCAGCCGATCCAGCCGCCGATCACCGAGAGCACGGCAAGAATCGCCAGCGGCACCAGCATCACCCTCGGGCTCTCGTGGATGTGGCCGTGCCCGTGCTCGCCGGCGCTCGCTTCAGTTCCGCGAAATTCGCCGAAGAAGGTCAGGAACCACAGTCGGAACATATAGAACGATGTGAGGAGGGCCGTCACGACGCCGACAGCCCAAAATGCCCAGTGACCAAACGGGCTCGAGTAGGCCTTCCACAGGATCTCATCTTTGCTGAAGAACCCACTGAACAATGGAATGCCGCAGATGGCGAAGGTGGCGGCGGTCATCGTCCAGAAAGTCCACGGGATGTGCTTGCGCAGGCCGCCCATGCGGCGCATATCCTGCTCGCCACCGAGCGCGTGGATCACCGAGCCCGCGCCCAGGAAAAGCAGGCCCTTGAAGAAGGCGTGCGTCATCAGGTGGAAGATGCCCGCTGAGAATGCTGCCACGCCGCAGGCCAGGAACATGTATCCGAGCTGGGAGATGGTGGAGTAGGCGAGCACTTTCTTGATGTCGGTCTGCGCCATGCCGATGGTGGCGGCGAACAGCGCGGTCAGGCAGCCGACGATGGCGACGGCCAGCAGCGCCGAGGGCGCGCGAGTGAAGATCACGTTCGACCGCGCCACCATGTACACGCCCGCGGTAACCATGGTCGCGGCGTGGATAAGCGCCGAGACTGGCGTGGGGCCCTCCATCGCATCTGGCAGCCAGACGTAGAGCGGGAGTTGCGCCGACTTGCCGGCTGCGCCCATCATCAACAGCAGTCCGATAGCGGTGAGCAGGCCGGGCGCGGCGTTCTCGACACCCAGATCCTTGATCATTGGGAAAAGGCGGCCGAAATCCAGCGAGCCGAAGTGTTTGATCAGCAGGAAAAGCGCAATCAGGAATCCGAAATCGCCAATGCGGTTGACGATGAACGCTTTCTTGCCCGCCGACGCCGCCGAATCGCGCAGGAAGAAGAATCCGATCAGCAGGTACGACGCCAGCCCCACGCCTTCCCAGCCGATAAACATCACCAGGTAGTTGTTGGCCAGGACCAGCGTCAGCATGAAGAACATGAACAGGTTTAGATACGCGAAGAAGCGGTAGTAGCCGCCTTCATGCGCCATGTAGCCGATCGAATAGATGTGGATCAGGAACCCGACGCTGGTGACCACCAGCACCATCACCATGGAGAGCTGGTCGAGGTAAACGCCGTAGCTGACCGAGAAGTCGCCCGCGCGAATCCACGTGGCATAGTCGCGCACGTAGGGCAGCATCTCGTGCGGCAGGCTGAGGAAGCGTACGAACACATGCCATGCGATAGCGCAGCTTGTTCCCACAAACACGTTGCCGACCCAAGCGACAGCACGCTTGGGAAGACGCCGCCCCAGCAGGCCGTTGATGGCGGCGCCAGCCAGCGGTAGCAGCGGAATGAGCCAAAGATGGAGGTGCGGCTTCATAGTTTGAGCAAGTTCACGCGGTCCACGTTCAGCGTCTCGCGCGTGCGGTAGACGGCGATGATGATGGCGAGTCCGACCGCAGCCTCGGCCGCCGCCACCACCATCACGAAGAAAACGAACACCTGCCCGTTCAGCGATTTCCATTGCCACGCGAAGGCCACGAACGCCAGGTTGACGGCGTTCAGCATCAGCTCGATCGACATGAACAACGTGATCAAATTGCGCTTGATCAGGAAGCCCACCACGCCCAGCGAAAACAAAATCGCGCTCAGCCCGAGATAGTAGGAGACCGGGACCATCTATCCCTCCCTCTTCGCCGGCGGCTCCGGAGTGCCGGGCCCGGGCGCGGTCCCAGCCGGACTGGCCAGCACCACCGCCCCCATGATGGCAATCAGGATCAGCACCGAGGTGACCTCAAACGGCAGCAGGAAATCCCGAAAGAGCAGTTGCGCGATGGCGGTGGGCGAGCCCACAAAACGCCCGCTGAGGTCCACCGTAACGGGATGTGGATTGTGGGTAAGCATCGTCCACCCGAGCAGGCCGGCCAGCAGCACCACGGCGGGGAATCCCAGCAGCTTGGCCACGCGGCTGCCGGCGGTGCGTTCCTCTTCGCCGGCGTTGAGCAGCATGATGACGAACACGAACAGCACCATGATGGCGCCGGCGTAAACGATCACCTGGATGGCGGCCAGAAATTCCGCTCCCATCAACAGAAAGAGCGCGGCCAGCGACGCCATCACCACGATCAGCGAGAGCGCGCTGTTAATGGGGTGCCGTTGCGCCAGCAGGTTCACCGCCGCGGCCACGGCGATGATCCCAAAGACGAAGAATAAGACGAGCTGAAGCATTTATTTTTGCAACAACGCCACAATCAAACTGGTGACCAGCACGTTGGCCACCGCGAGCGGGAACAGGAACTTCCAGCCGAAGGCCATCAACTGGTCATAGCGAAAGCGCGGCAGCGTGCCGCGGATCCATATGTAGAGAAAAATAAAACCAAAGACCTTCAGCGCGAACCAGAAGACAGGCAGGATGGCCACCAGCCACCAGGGCCCGAAAACCGGTCCGTGCCAGCCGCCCAGGAACAGCAGCGTGGCGATCGACGCCACGGTGATCATGTTGGCGTATTCCGCCATGAAGAACATCGCGAACTTCATCGAGCTGTACTCGGTGTGGTAGCCGGCGACGAGCTCGGTCTCAGCCTCGGGCAAGTCGAAGGGCACGCGGTTGGTCTCGGCGAACGCCGCCGCCAGATACACGAAGAAGGCGACGAACTGCCCGCGAAAGATGTTCCAGCGCGGGATCCAGACCCACATGTGCCCGCCCTGCATGTCCACGATCTCGCGCAGGTTCAGGCTGCCGGACATGATCAGCACGCCCACCAGCGACATTCCCAGCGCGATCTCGTAGCTCACCATCTGCGCGCTGGCGCGCAGGCCGCCCAGCAGCGAGTACTTGCTGTTCGACGACCATCCCGCCAGCGCAATGCCGTACACCCCCAGCGACGTGATGC
>JBIOFT010000237.1:0-4365 GCA_044447375.1 Terriglobales bacterium
AAGACTTGAACCGCTGGAATTTAAATGAGACGCCGGTCTGTATTCCCACCGGCAGTACCACCGTGGGCAGCCTGACTACCGACGTGCGGCAGACCACGACCTGTCCGGGCGCGGGCGGAGCCTCGGACAGCATCGCCTACTACGACGACATCAGCCTTAGCCTCAATGAAAACAACGGCAACTGCCCCAACTCGACCGCCGGTTGCTTCGCAGAAACCGTTTCGAGCGTGGTCAACGGCAACATTACGTACACGACTATTTTTCACTCGCCCGACGGCATTATCAACACGAGTGCCAGCGGCAACGCTCCGGCAGTTTCCACGTTCCACCGCCGCTGGATCATTGAAGGCGACCAGCCGGTCGTGGGAACCCGGCGCGTAACCGTGCTGGTCACGCTCCTGAGCGGAGCGATCCGGCCGGGGGCGAGATTTCAGATGAGTCTGGTGAGGCCATGAACACGATGACGATGACGAGAACGACCTTAGTTTGCGGCAGGGATTCCAGCGCGCCGCGCCGAAACGGGTTTTCGCTGCTGGAGCTGATTGTGGCCATGGCCATTTTCATGCTCATTAGCGGGTTTGCCCTGACTCTGTTCCGGGACCAACAGATCGCGTCCCAGAGCCTGGCGGGGGAAGTGGGCCTCAATCTCTCGCTGCGCGACACGGTGGCGCAGATGCAGATCGATCTGGCCAATGCCGGCAGTGGCTATTTTCCGGGTGTGAACATGCCAAGTTGGCCGGTGGGCGTGACGCTGACGAACAATGTGGTGCAAAACGGCCAGTCTTGCTATACCGCTGGAACCTTCACCTACGGCCCCACTTGTTTTGACCAGATCAATATCATCACCGCGGCCGATTCGACGACGGATCCCCCCACGCAAGCCACCGATAGCAGCGGCCTACCGGGCGGGGGAAACTGTTCGGACACTTCTACGGGTGTGGCCTATGTTCAGCCTGCGTCCGGACTTACCCTGGCGCAGACCGCGGCCAATTACAGAACGGGCGACCAACTGCTCTTCCTGAACGCCAAGGGCACTCAGATCACTACGGTGGTACTCACGCATAACGGCCGAGTAGTTCTCAACGCAATAAGGCTGCGTTTCGACCCAACCGACGTCGGCGCCGCCAACCCGCATGGCCTCAACACCGTGGGCGACGATCCCCTCAACATCACCACCTGCGACGGCAACAGACCGTGCTCGCTTTGCTATGACCCCGCCGACACCGCCAGTTGCTCGAACCCCAACAAGACGTCCAGGACGACCAACTCGTTCTGTGGCAGCGACTGGGTTCTGAAGCTCGCCCCCATCATCTACAAGGTGGATTCCACCAACCCGGCGGATCCGGTGTTGACCCGGAAGCAGAAGGGCGTCACCGACACCGTAATGGAGCAGGTCATCGGTCTTAAGGCGGGAGGAACGATCTGGAACAGCGGCGCGTCTCTATTTGCGGACCAAGGCCAGTATGTGTACGACGCCAACATTTACTGCAACCTCAACTGCAGTTCTCCCCCGCCCGCCCAGGGTGACATGGCCTACAACTTCAGCCTGGTGCGCTCCGTCCGTATTTCGGTGATCGGCCGTACCGTCCCCGACTTTAGCGGCACCTACAAGTACCGCAATGGCTTCGACAAAGGGCCTTACCAGGTCCAAGGCATTGCGGTGGTGGTCAACCCGCGCAACATGAGCATGAGTGACTGAGGCGAAAACAGGAACGGCAGACGAATCCGAACCATTGAGGTGACACCATGAAGGCGACACTGATTGGATGGAGCACGCGAATCTCGGCGAAAAAGGATCTCGGCGCCTTCCCGAAAGGGGCGAGAGACCGGGGCGTCGCCCTGCTCTTTGCCCTTATGTTGCTGGTGATCATGAGCGCGCTGGGCCTCATCATGGTGTTGACCGTGAGTCCGGACATGATGATCAACGGCTACTACGGGAACTACCGCGGATCGTATTACGCCGCCGATTCCGGGATGAATATCGCGCGCCAGCAACTGCTCAACCAGACCGTAACAGCCTTTAACATGACGCCCTGCACGGGCTGGGAAGGCGGCAACGCGCCCCCGTGCGATCAGCCGCCACTGCTAGCCAGCACCGGCACAACCGTGCTGAACACCATTATGACGACTTATGGCAGTTTCAGTTCGCTGCAGGCAGGGCAGGCGGTGAACTCCTGGCCGGAGAACTTCGAGATTCACGATGTCACCAGTGCCAACAACTGCACCAACACCTACAAGCTGGCGCCGGGCTACCCCATCATCACGCAGACTGTGATTCCCCCGAATCCCCCCCAAAACACCGGATACACTTACCGTTTCAACTACACCCTCTGCTCCCTGGGCCACGCCCAGAGCTCGCAGCAGGTGGTCACCACTGAGGCAGGCAGCCTGATTTATACGATTAAGGCGCAGACTTCAAGCCAACAGCAAGTCAACACCAGCTTTGCCGCCTTCGGGGCCTTCATCGACAACTATCCCCCCTGCCTGGGTCCGCTGGTTCCCGGCACCATGACCGGCCCCATGTTCACCAACGGCGCCTGGCAGTTCATGACAGGCGGGGCCTACATTTTCACGGATCCGGTCGGTCAACAACAACCGGACGCAGACTATTTCTTTAACTGGCAGTGTATTCAATCGCCGACCAGCAGCTACACCTACCAAGGGCAGACCATCCGGCCCACGTTCCAGCAGGGGTTGAACCTGAATCAGCCAGCGGTCGCGATGCCACAGAATTCCTTCAGTCAGGAATGGGCGGTGCTGGACAGCATGGGTTGCGGCGAAGGCACCAACGTTTGTGGAGTCCCCACGAGCCCCGCGCCTCCGGCAGTGCAGCACTCTGACCTGCACGCCAAGCTCAAAAACATCAGCGGCACCGCCTACCCAAGTGGGGGCGCGGCTTCCGGAGTGTATCTGCCGTATTCCTGCACGGGAGGTCCGCCTTGCGCGAATACCCTGAATGGGGGCGGGTTCTACGTGGAGGGTAATGCGGCAATCGTCATGTCGGTCGGAACTGACGGCGGCGGAAACCTGACCCAGACTTATTCCATCACCCAGGGTGGCACAACAACCAACATCACCACCAACATTGCCGCCAATACCACCACAGTGGTCTCCGGCGGGACCACCCTCAACGTGGCGGGCGTTCCGGAAGACCTGGTCACCGGAACGGCCACTGCGGCCACCATGCTATACGTGAACGGCACGATCACTGGCTTGAAGGGAACTGGCCAGGGTGTGCCCGCCGTCCAGGATGGCGTTGCGGTCACCATCGCGGCGAACGGGGACATTAATACCACCGGCGACCTGATCTACGCGCACGAGCCCGTGACCGAAAACATGGCCGACACCCTGGTGCCGGGCGCCCTTCAGATGACCCAGGATCTCGGCCTGTTTACCGCCACCGGCAACATCATCATGAGCAGTCCCTACGCCAATCACAACGTGCAAGTGGATGGCAGCCAGGCCGCCGTTGGGAACAGTTGCGCGGGGAACAAGTGTGGGTTCCTGGTCAATGGTTGCATCGACACCTTCAACAACGTGGGCGGCCAGATTCAAACGAATATCTTCGGCGCCTGCCTGAACGTCCAAAACACGTACTTCGACCGCCGCTATACCGCCATTGCGGGCTTTGCTCCGCCTTGGTTCCCGTCCACGACGGTTGGCGCCACCGATATCCAGAATGCGCAAACCCCGCTGGTCACCAATTCAATACAACGCATGAGCTGGATCACCACGCCGCAGTAGAACGCACCGAGTCCGATTGCCTCACCGCAGCTTACCGGCGCCGAAAGGGCCGGTAAGCTGCCTCGTTTTGGCCTGACCCTGAGAGAGCGGACGCGCGATTCACGGGCGCCGGGGACCTAATCGGTCGTCCCCCGGGTCGGCTGGGCACAGCTGGGAGGCTCCAGAATGCCGCTGCGGGCCATCCAGGGGCTTGCTTGAGGCCGAGCCTAAGGCCCAATTCCCTCAGTCATCTCCCAGCGGTTCAAGTACTTCCGTACCGTCTCTAGTACCTTGGTTACAGGCGCGGGAGTGACCTCCGCATCTTTCGCGTAAATACTACTGTGGGTTGTAGCACTACGATCACTGAGCCCAACATATAGACACTAGCCTCATCTTCCTCCGGGCCCGATTCCAGAAAACAAGCATAAAACCCGGCAAAACTCGGAAATTCGCGTTGACAAACCCTCGGTTGCGGTTGAGATATGCTCGGGACACCAAGACGCCCTCAAGCCCATTTGGGATCGAGGCCTTGGTTCTCCCAAGTGCGGCAGCATCGCCGGGCAAAAGGGCCGGGCGGAGAGCTGAATTCTGTGGAAGGGGAAATCGATATGGCCGACTCGCGTGAAGTCATGAACATTCGCC
>JBIOFT010000238.1:0-4331 GCA_044447375.1 Terriglobales bacterium
CAATGCTATCACTGCTAGCTACGGATGCAAAGCGGAGCCGCTTGCCAAGGGCTCGGACTCTGGTTCCTGCTGCCAGGCCGCAACGAACTTGTGGGCAGGTGTTTACCACGCTCCGCGCAGGGTGATGCAGGTCACGGAAACTTGCCGGGCCATGTGATAAACCTGCTGTCGGTGCCGAAGTGTGGCACGAGCGCTCCGCCAGTTCGTTGTGCAGCGATGGAGATCCACGGCAAACCGCCCCACGGTACCAAGCCGCCTGTTAAGGGTGCCGGGTCTCGCGTACGGGACTTCGGAGTCCACCTCGGAGTTGGAGTCCAGGGACGATGACGCCGCTCACCTCCCAAGCGTCGGAAACGCGAAACTCGAATGCCGTGCCCCTGCCGGCCCACGGCGTGGCAAGCCTGGCCGACGAAGACCGGCGGCTGCTTGCCGACGCGGAGCGAGCCCTTGCCGATCGACCGAATATCAGCATGAGCCTGCGCATCAGCCTGAGCATGCTGCTGTGCTTTCTGCTGGTCGCCGGAGTCGTGGTCGCCTCCATGGTGCTGGTCTCCAAAGTCGGCACCCTGCAGGAGTTTCTCGACAAAGCGAGCACCTATGCTCTGGAGGTCGAGAACACCCGGCGTTACGAAAAGAACTACCTGCTCTACGGCACGGGTCTGGACGATGCGCTGACGCAAGTGCAAGCGGCCCATAATCAGCTGCACAGCATCAAGGACGGCATGGTCGATCTTACCGGCCCGCAGGTGTTTGAGCGCATGGAGGAAAACCTCGAGCAATACGACCGCTCGCTCGAGCGCCTGGCTGCCCTGGCCGGACAACCCAACGCCGCTTCTCAGGACGAGCGCACCGAGGTCGAAAAGGAGCTCAGGCGGCACGGCGCGCAACTCATCGCCGATGCCACCGATCTACTGGAGCGGGAACGACTTCGTCTCCGCACCGCCATTCGCACCTCGTGGATTGTGGCGGCCAGTTCGCTCTTATTCATCATGCTCGGAATGGCTCTGGTCACCTACACCCTGACTCGCCAGGTCTCCAATCCCTTGCGCCGGTTCGCCGGCTACACGGAACGGATTGCGGATGGCGACTTCTCCCCGATTCTGCCGGCGCGCCGCTATCGCGACGAATTCTCGCGGCTCGCCGTGGCCATCAATCAAATGTTGTTCCGGCTGAAAGATCGCGAGGCTCAGCTCGCCCGCACCAGCCGCATGGCCGCGGTGGGAACCCTGACCGCCGGCATTGCTCACGAGCTCAACAATCCCCTGAACAACATTAGCCTCAACGCCGAGGCGCTCCACGAAGGGTTGAGCAACTACACCGACGACCAGAAGCTGAAAATGCTGGCCGACGTCGTCAGCCAACTCGAGCGCGCGAGCGCAACCGTGAGGAATCTGCTGGATTTCACGCGCGTCGAGAAACCCGTGCTGATTTCCTTGTCGGTTGAAGATGTCGTCCGCGAGGCGCGGCGGCTGGTCGCCAACGAAGCCGAAATCAACCGCGTGGAGTTCAACCTCGCGCTCCCGCCCGATCTGCCGAAGGTGCAGGGCAATCCGCGCGACCTGCAGCAGGTGTTCCTGAATCTTTTTCTGAACGCGATTCAGGCCATGCCTAACGGGGGACTGCTCACGGTGCGGGGCAAGACCACCGGCGACCGGGCCATCGAAGTTGAGGTCACCGATACCGGCGTCGGCATCCCCGAAGCGAACCTCGGTTCCGTCTTCGATCCTTTTTTTACCACCAAGGAAGTGGGCGCCGGTACCGGGCTCGGCCTGGCCGTGAGCTATGGGATCGTCGAAAAGCACAACGGGACGATCACGGTGCGCAGCAAGCTTGGGGAAGGCACAACCTTCGTGGTGCGCCTTCCAATTTCTTCTCCATTGAGGGAGGTATAGGTGCATCTCTATCTTCCCATCGCGGGTAATAGCGTCAACGTATTCTTGATGATTGGCTTGGGCGGATTGGTGGGGTTCCTGTCCGGCTTGTTCGGCGTGGGCGGCGGTTTTCTGATGACGCCGCTGCTAATGATGTACGGTATCCCGGCCACGGTGGCGGCGGCTTCGGATTCCAACCAGATCGTGGCCGCTTCCGCGTCCGGCTGCTACACGCATTATCGCGCCAAGACCATCGACGTCCGCATGGGTCTGCTTATGCTGGTGGGCGGCCTCGCCGGTGGGACGCTCGGTGTGCAACTCATCAAGGTTTTGCGCCGTCTCGGCGAGGCCGATTTCGCCATCACGGTGGTCTATGTGCTGATGCTCGGGGGCATCGGCTCCTACATGTTCTTCGAAAGCTTGATCTCGCTGCGCGGCCGCCCGTCCAGGGGTGCTGTCCCACGGTCGCCGATCTATCGGAGTTTGGTTGGGGCGCTTCCTTTCAAGGTTTACTTTCCCCGGTCGAAGGTGACGATCACCGCGCTGATGCCACTGGTGCTGGGGACGCTGGTGGGCACGCTCGCGGCGATCATGGGAGTGGGCGGCGGATTCATCATGGTGCCGATTATGATCTACCTGCTGCGGATGCCGATGCACGTCGTGGTGGGCACCAGCCTTTTCCAGATTTTATTTACGTGCATCAATGTCACCGTGCTGCAGGCGCACTTCAATCACAGTGTGGACTTTGTGCTCGCGCTGTTGCTGCTGCTCGGTTCGGTGGTGGGGGCGCAGATCGGCATACGCATCGGCCGCCGGCTCCGGGCCGACCAGCTCAAGATCCTGATGGCGGTGCTGGTGTTGGCCGTGATGGTGAAAATGCTGCTCGGGTTGCTGCTGCGGCCGGAGTTCCTGGTTGCCTATAAAGGGGGCCACTAAAGCGATGCGACAGGTCAGGCTGGCAGCCATCGCCCTCGCAATTTTCGCAGTCTTCGCAATCTGGCCCCGGCTCGCCGCCAGTCAGACCGCGGGCGCGACCGGCGATCTCATGGTCGTTCCCGAGCGCGTGGAAATCGACCTTTCCTACAGCGGAGCTAACATAGAAGTGGGCGCTGAAGTGCCGGCCGGGTACGAGGCGGCGGTCAGGCTCATGACTCGTCCCGAACGGCTGGAGTTGAAGAAACTCGGGAAAAAGGCGGGGCTGCTTTGGATGGGTGCGGGCACCGTTACCTTTGAGAACATACCGGTTGTCTACCAGGTGCTGAGTACGGCGCCGCTGGCGGGTCTGGGACCGCAGGCCTTGCGCGCACAGTGGATGCTGGGCTACGAGTCGTTGATTCCCGACCACGCTCCCGGGGCCGACTTGCGCGGAGAACTGGTCGGACTGAAGCAGCGCGACGGGTTGTTCGCGCTGCGCGAGGGAGCCCTGGCGAGAAGGGGGCAAAGTGCTGCGCTCGTCGCTACCGGGGCCGAGTCACCGCAGCGGCTGCGCGGGACTTTCCGCTTGCCCGCTGCGGCGCCGGCCGGCGACTACTCCGTCGATCTGATTGGGTTCAAGGACCAGCACGCAGTTCACCTGGCCAGTGCTACCCTGCATATCGAGCAGGCCGGAGCCGTGAGAATCGTGCGGCGTCTGGCGCTCGACCACGGCACGGCCTACGGCGCCGCGGCTTGCTTGATCGCGATCGTCGTCGGCCTGCTGACCGGCCGGCTGTTCCGGTCGAAATCGAATGAAGGACACTGAAGGGAGCAACGGTGAAATTCGCGGATCTATTCCGCAACGCGCGCCGTGGCGACGTCGAGATGCTGCGAGCGCGCTTTGTCAGGTTCCGCAGCCTGCTCGAAAATAACAATCGCGTGCTCTGTCTGATCGCCGATGCCAACGAAAAGCTCGGAGGCGAATACCTCTTCGACACTCAGTATCTCCAGTCGCTGGAGGCCGCGTTGGGCGAGGCCGTGACCGCTGTAGTCCGCGACCTTGCCGAGATGTCCGGCAATAGCTACCCGGATCTTGCGTTCCAGCTCGAACGAGTGCGGGCGGCAGTGCGGGCCAGTCTCAAGCCGCACCAGATCGACCCCGACCTGCCGCTCACCCTCACCATCGATGAACTCGGCACCGAACTCGCCGATGTCGTGGGAGAGAAGATGGCGCGGCTGGGGGAGATTCGCCACCGGCTCGCACTCCCGGTGCCGGACGGATTCGTCATTACCGCACGAGCGTGCGATCTGCTGCTGGCGCGTCCAAAAGTCGCCGACGAGTTCGAGAAATATCGCTCCGGCAGCGAAGGCGCGGCTGCCGGACTACAGCAGGCGATCCTCGCCTCCGAACCACCCGCGGAAGTGGCCAAAGCCATCAAGGAAGCGCTGAAGCCGTTCAGCCGGAATGCCAGGTTCGCAGTGCGCAGCAGTGCGCTCGGAGAAGATGCCGATCTCACCTTCGCGGGGCAGCACACGACCATCCTG
>JBIOFT010000239.1:0-4331 GCA_044447375.1 Terriglobales bacterium
AATCGGAAGAGCGCGTTAGAGTTTGGATTCGCTGGATTGGTCATAATCGAGCGCGCCTGCCAGGGAGAACTCGAAAGACCATCCGAATGCGACGGCGTGGGACCGCGCAGGAAAACAGAGCCAGTTTTGCGCGGGAAGGCGGAGCCACTTGAGCCGTCGGGCGTGGTTGGGAGTGAGCTGCGCGCTCGGGTGGCGCAGCTCGGCACGCGGGTCAGTGCGCGGAGTGAGGGTTGACCGGGAGTGGTGGCTTGACGCGGCGTGGCGCGGAGCTGCCAGCGGGTCGTTCGAGGCCGCTGAGCCGGTCGCGAGAGGATGGGACCACCGCCAATCGGTGCGTCTTGGATGGCCGGAGCCTTTCCAGGATGGCCCGAGTGCTGGGGCAAAGCCCCAATGTGGAGCTGCCGGCAGAACGGGACCAGGGCCTGGGGACTTGGATCTGTCAACGCAGCGATCGGCCGCTCGAGGAGTCCGCGGGCGGGGCGGTCTGCTGGAGGGTGGGCTGGACATCCGGTACCACTGGCGACAGGGAGGCTCACGGGCCGGGGAACGACCCGCTGGCGGCTTTCGCGGTGCCTGGCGTCAGGCGCTGGGTGGGTCGGAAGGTTTGTCTTTCATGCGATAGCTGTCTCCTTTGATAACAAGTGCCTCCCCGTGATGCATCAACCGGTCGATCAAGGCCGTGGCCAGGGTGTTGTCCACATCAAACAGGGTGCCCCATTCCCGGAAGGTTCGATTGGTGGTCAACACGATCGATCCGGATTCATAACGGGCAGCAACTACCTGGAACAACAGGTCGGCCCCGCGCTTGTCGATGGGCAGATAGCCCAGCTCATCGAGAAGGAGGACATTGGGACGGACGTAAGTTTTGAGTGCTTTGGCGAGCCGGCCGTTGATCTGGGCTGTGGTCAAGTGATTGAGCATGTCCACGACCCGCGTGTAGCCGACGGAGTAGCCGCGCTCGCAGGCAGTGTAACCCAGGGCGGTCAAAATGTGTGTCTTCCCCGTTCCGGTCGGTCCAATCAGGACGGCGCAGCCATGCCGCGGGATGAAGTCGCAGTCGAACAGGCGGACGATGGCCGTCTTGGGCACGCGTTTGGGGAAGGCGAAGTCATAGTCGGCCAAGGTCTTCTGCTTGGGAAGTCGGGCTTGCCGCAACCGCCGCTCCAGGGCGCGTTGCTGGCGGAGGGTCTGTTCCATGCCGATCAGCGTGGCCAGCACCTCCAGCATCGAACTGCCTTTGCGGGCCGCTTCGTCCAGCACTTCGCGGTAGCCCTTGGCGATTTCCAGGAGTTTCAAGTCGGCCAGATCGCGGTCGAGTTGCGTTGGCAAAGTATGGTCAGGTCGTGCCATGGGAATCCTCCTCGGTGTCGTGGCAAAAGCGGTCGTAAACGGCTGGGTCGGCGGGTTCCAGCTCGATGTCGTCGATCAGTTCGCGGCGTTGGGGAGTGGGGAGCGTTGGCGTGGGGAGTTGCCGGCGGCGGCGCTGGGCCAGCAGCAGATTCTCCACAGAAGCGGCATCGTAGGTTGCTAATGCCAAGGCGCCGGTCATGGCGGCCAGCACCTCGGTCCGGCCGTAGAGTTGGGCCAGGCCCAGCAAGCGGCGCAGATGGACGCTGATCTTGACGGACGACTGGAAAGCCCCAGGTGGAACGCGCGTGCCTCCGGTCCCCAGGCGTCGAATTCCTGCTCTAGCGCCTGCTGACGTGGGCGCTGGCGGAGCGTGAGCGCTGCCAGGCGGTGGTCCGGCAGCACGAGCAACTGCCCTCGTTCGTAGCAACGGACATGTTGCGCCACCACCTGACCTTCGTGCAGCAGGCGCAGCTCATCACGGTTGGCGCGCACGGTGACCGGTCGGCGCGCGAACTGCGGCGGCACGGAATAGCGATTGCCGTCGAAGGCGATGCGGGCATGCGGGCTGACGACGGCCGGCACGACTTCGTCGGTGTCGAAAGGTATGGCGGGCAGCGGCCGCAGCAGTGCGCGCTCCTGCTGGAAACGATCGAGCGGTCGCTCGTGGGTGGTCTCGTGTTTCCGCAGGTTGGCCACCTGATCGCGCCAGTAAAGTGCCAGGGCCAGGTAGTCCTCGAAGCGGGTCAGTTCGTCGGCCCGGCCAGCCAGGGCGTTGTGCTTCACGTAGCGCACGCCTCCTTCCACAACCCCTTTTGATTCGGGGTCACGCCGCGCGCAGGCGACCGGCTGCAGACAGAAATAGCCGCACAGCGCCAGGAACTCGGGATGGAAACAGGCGCTGCGTCCGGAGCCGTTGAGCACGGCCGCCTTGAGGTTGTCGAAGATCAGCTGGCGGGGACTGCCGCCGAAGAAGGTCAGGGCGTTGACCAGACCCCGGTAGAACTCGGCCTTGCGCTGCGAGAGGGTGAACTCGATGAACAGCAACCGGCTATAGCAGAGCACGGCCACGAACACCGAGACCTTGCGCATGGTCGAGCCAGCCTGCACGCGGCCGCATTCGCCCCAATCGACCTGCAGCGCCTGGGCAGGTTCGTAATGCACCTCCTGGTAGACGCGACCGCGTGCCGGACGGACCTGGTGCAAGTAGCGGCGCAGGACGCTGGCGCTGCCGGTATAGCCCTGCGGTCCGCGGGCGATCTCCTCACGAATGCGCACGGCCGAGAGGTCGGGATACTTGGCCAGGAGGTCCTTGATCTGCTCCAGGTACGGATCCAGCAGGCTGGCACGCGGCGCCGTTTGGCATGCAGGCGGCTGCTGCAACTCCAGGGCTGCGGCCACCGTGTGTCGCGAGCAGTGCAGTCGCCGCGCGATCACCCGGCCGGAGAGTTTTTCGATCTCCGTGAGGCGGCGGATCTCGGCCCACATGGCGACGTTCATGGCGCGTTCCTCCTTTTGTCGGAGGCTGGTGCGGCAGCCGCCTGGCGGAACAGTTCGCCAAGCAGGATCAATCCTTGGCCCGGCTCCGGGCGACGGCTGATGCCACGCGATGGTAGCGACAGCACCTGGACCAACGGCAACTGGTGGGCGATCAGATCGCGGTCCAGCAGTTCCTGGCGAGCCTGCTCCAGGACCGGCTGCGACAGCCGCAACCGGCTGGCCAGCGTGTGGTCGCTGTAGAACGACAACCCGTGCCGGTCGGCCACGGCGGCGAGGAACAAGTACAGCAGCACGGCCTCACGCGACAGCGCGTCGCCATGCTCGCGCAGGAAGCGGCGATCCAACCAGGACCAACCCGTCGAGGGTGGACGCCGCAGTCGTTGGGGTACCAGAATGCGTTTTTGGATCATGCTTGAGACTCCTGCGAGCAAACGAGATCGAACGGCAAGTCTCAAGCTAATCGAGCCTGCGGGGCCAGGCCATAACTGACGACCGGCGCGGCCTGCGCGCAGCGTCACTGGGGAGACGCTTGGGATGGCGTCGGGCCGGACGCGTCGTGTTGGCGCCGAGACCGTTGCGCGCGGGCGGCCCGATACTCGTAGGCGCGTTTGCGGCGGCCATTCAAGGTCCCGCGCGACCGCCACTTGCGTTCACGATCCAAGACATTGCGAACTGCCTGACGGCAGGCGGCGCAGCAGTAGCGCGCCGGGTTGCGGATCGAGTTCACCGGCGCTTCATGGCACCCCGGCCGGGCGCACAAGGGAGTCGAAAAAAACTTTCTGCTGCGTGACCACGCGCCGCCGCAACTTCGCAATTCTTCGGTGTTTGGGGCGCGGATTTGGCGCGCTGGCGGCGCACGCGTTGCGCCTCCGCGTGTTGAGCTTTGGCCGCGGCATCCAGGCGGCGTCTGGCCTGCCGCTGCGCAGCCTGCCAGCGGCGGACCTGCCGCTGGCATTCCGCATCCTGGCAGTAACGCTGGGTCCAACACCGCGGCTGGTACTTCCGTCCGCAGCCTTTGCGCAGGCACTTCCGCGCGCGCGGTCGGCGTCCACTGGCACGACGATGGCACTTTGGTTTAATCTGGTAGGAGCCCACGGGAGCGTCATCTCCCAAGGGACAGCCCGGGGAGAACGTACGACCGTTCTTCCCGGGCGCTTGTCCAAATGGGGAACCAGACCGACGATTGCCAGTCTACCCTCGCCAGAATGAACAAGACAGCGAAGGAAACAGCTTGAGAAAGCTGTGCAAGAAGGAGACGATCAAGAACACGCCCGCCACCGCCTCTGGCTGGCTCTCCTCAAACGCTCAACATCGGCTCTGTTTTGCCGCTCGGTCCCAGCCTGGGCATAGAGGCCGCGACGACGAATATTGGTACCGATCCCACCGCCCGGTTCAGAGCGTGGTAGACATAACCGGCGTCAGTGCAACGCATACGACGAGCCATGCCCCGAAGCTACCTGGGTCCGTCACCCTTGGCAATATAT
>JBIOFT010000240.1:0-4324 GCA_044447375.1 Terriglobales bacterium
CCTCGACGCTCGCCGAGGCCGATGAACTGCTGCAGCTGGCCACCAAACACGGCCGCGTCGCCCAGGCCGGACATCTGGAGCGTTTCAATCCAGCCGTACGCGCCACCCTGCCCCTCGTCACCCAGCCGATGTTTTTTGAGGTGCACCGGTTGAGCGTTTTCTCCCCGCGCGCGCTCGATGTGGATGTCGTGCTCGACCTCATGATTCACGATCTCGACATCGTGCTCGCCTTCGTCCACTCCCCGGTCAAGGAGATCCGCGCCGTCGGCCTTCCCATCCTCTCCGGCAAGGTGGACATCGCAAACGTTCGCGTGGAGTTCGAATCCGGCTGCGTGGCCAACTTCACCGCCAGCCGGGTTTCGACCGAGCGGGTGCGCAAGCTGCGCTTCTTCCAGCCCCGGCAATACATCTCGGTTGATTACGGCCGGCAGGATGTGCTCGTGTTCTCCGTCGGGGGCGCTGCGGGATCGGATGCTCGACCGACGGTGAATCCGCAAATCCAGATGGCCAAGCCGCCGGTCACGGCCGAGGAGCCGCTGCTCGCCGAGATTCGCGCCTTTCTGACCGCCGTGCAGGACCGCTCCCGCCCCGTCGTCTCTCTGGAGGACGGGCGCCGGGCGCTCGAATTGGCCCTTGCCATCCTCGCCGAAATCCGCCGCCACGCTGGACGGATTGGGCTTTAGGTCGGGGCTCTAGGCATTAGGCTCTGGGCTCTAGGCCCTCCGGGAAACATCAGCCTCGGAGAAACAGACACACGGAAAAGAACCGAGTGGCGAGAGCCCAAAGTCTAGAGCCTAGCGCCCAGAGCCCAAAGCCTGCCCCTCAGAGCCCTATCCCCAAAGTACCTTGTCCTCAGGTACTTACTCAAACCTTCGGGGAAAATGCGACAATAGAAGGCAAGAACCACGGCCGCAACCCCAAACTTTACGCATCTTTACGCAACGCGACGGGTTGGCCGTGTCTCTAAGCTTTATAGTTGTTACAGATGCCGGTGACCCAAATCCCGCCTGGCGATCCCGTCGCCCCGGCTTCGCCCCCGCCGGAGCAACCCGGATTGTTTGAGGCGCAGCCCTGGGAGACCGCGTACCGCCGCTTCAACCCCGACGACGTTCCCCACTTGCTCATTCAGTTGCAGGACGATCTCTCCCGTTCGCGCAAGCGCGAGGCGCTGTGGCTTTCCGTCATCCTGCATTTGCTCTTCGTCATTCTGCTGGTGAACAGTGAGAAGCTGATGATGCTCCTGCCGCATCACACGCTGCTTCTGACCACTTCCGTCGATCTCGACAAGCAGAAGGATGCCACCTTCCTCGAACTTCCGCCCGACGAGCAGAAAGCCACGCGCCGTCCCGATGCCAAGATCATTTCGGACAAAGACCGCATTGCCACCAGCAAAGCCCCGCAAATCGACCGCCAGGAACTGAAGCACATCCTGGAAAGTTCGCGTCCGGGACGGCCCGGCGAACCCATGCAGTCTCCGGCGATGGCGCAGAATCAGCCGCCCCAGGAAAATCCCCAGCAGAACAATAATTCCGGTTTCTCCGCGCCCGCGCAGAATCCCCAAATCGCGCAGCTCCAGGCCCCTCCGCAGGGAGGCCGCAAACCGAGCTTTGACACTCCCATGACCGCAGGCTCGGCCATTGATCAGGCTACCAAGGCCGCCGCCGCCAACCGCGGCAAGTATGGTGGCGGAGAAAGCGGCGATTACGGCTTGAGCCAGGGCCGGGGCGGACCCAAGGCGCTCGACCAGGCGGAAATCCTGACCGACACCATGGGCGTGGATTTTGGACCTTATCTGGCGCGGATCGTGCAAACCGTGCGCCAGAACTGGTACAACCTGCTGCCGCCGTCGGTGTATCCGCCGATCCTGAAACAGGGCAAGCTCTCGATCGAATTCGTCATCCTGAAGGATGGCAATGTGAGCGGCATGATGGTTCGCACCTCATCCGGTGACGTCGCGCTCGACCGCGCCGCCTGGGCCAGCATCACCGCTTCCAACCCCTTCCCCCCACTCCCCAGGGAATTTGTGGCACTTGCTTCGCAGCAAACCAAGGATCCATACCTCGGCCTGCGTTTTTACTACTTCTACAATATTGACAAGATTGACATGCAGTAGCGCTCAGACGCTGCCGCTTGCGGAGCCCCGGACAACCGTGCCCGCGTGCGCGAATCCCCAGGATTCGTTACCATAGAGCACAGAGCAAAGATCGGTACGATCCGCATCCAACATGATCATGACCATCAAAAGCCTGCTGCCTCTCGTCCTGCTCGGCTGCCTGACCGCGGTCGCGCAGAACGTTCCTGACGCCCTCCGGCCGCCCAAGGGCGCCCAGGTCGCGCTCGTGGTTTTCGAAGACCTGCAATGCCCCGACTGCCGCCGCGCCGCGCCTCTGGTCGCCGATGCCGGCCGGACCTACAAGATTCCCGTGGTCCGTCACGATTTCCCGCTGCCCGCGCACAACTGGTCGTTCAACGCCGCCATCCTGGCGCGCTACTTCGACACCCATTCCAAGACTGTGGGCAATGCCTTCCGCGACTATTGTTTCGAGCACCAGCTGGAGATCACGCCCGACACCTTGCGCGGCTTCGCCGAGAAGTTCGCCGCCGAGCACAAGATCGATCTGCCGTTTGTCGTCGATCCCGAGGGCAAGTTGGCCGCGCTCATCAATGCCGACAAGGAGCTGGGCAAAAGTATCGGCCTCAACCACACCCCGACCATCTACGTGGTCAGCAACAAGCGTGCCGGGAAACCTTTCGTGGAAGTCGTTGACCGCAGCCAGCTCTTCGCCCTGATCGACAGCATGCAGAAGGAGTAGATCACGTAGGGACAGCCGCCCTCGGCTGTCCAGCGGAGCGAAGCTCCGCAAAATTCTTCTCTAGCCCGGAACCCGCCGCGCTATGCGCGGCTGGACAGCCGAGGGCGGCTGTCCCGACGTAGCTTATTCGTTCCACCTTCTGTACAGCAGCGCCCCGTTCGTCCCGCCGAAGCCGAACGAATTCGACATGGCATATTCGAAGCTGGCTTTACGTGCCTGGTTGGGGACAAAGTCCATGCCCTCGGTCTCCGGGTCCTGGTTCTCCAGGTTGATGGTCGGCGGCAGCACCTGATCCCGCAGCGCCAGCACTGTAATGGCGGCCTCCAGGCCGCCCGCCCCGCCCAGCAGATGCCCGGTCATGGACTTGGTTGAACTGACCGGAGTTTTCTTGCCGAACAGGTTGCGGATGGCGTGCGCTTCAAGCGTGTCGCCGATCGGCGTGGACGTGCCATGCGCGTTGACGTAGCCGACCGCGCTGGCCTCCAGGCCGGCATCGCGCAGCGCGTTGCGCATCACTCGCAAGCCGCCTTCGTGCTCGGGGGCCGGCTGGGTCATGTGATAGGCATCCGCGCTCATCCCGTAGCCCACGATCTCCGCCAGGATCGGCGCTCCACGCCGCCGCGCGTGCTCCAGCTCTTCCATGATGAGGATGCCCGCCCCTTCGCCCATGACGAAGCCGTCGCGATCCTTATCCCAGGGACGGCTGGCCCGGGCGGGCTCGTCGTTGCGCGTGGAGAGCGCGCGCATGGCGGCAAATCCGCCGACCCCCATGGGCGTGATCGCCGCTTCCGCCCCGCCCGCGATCATGACATCGGCGTCGCTGTGCTGGATGATGCGGAACGAATCCCCCACCGAGTGCGCGCTGGTGGTGCACGCCGTGGCCGTGGCTTCATTGGGGCCCTTCGCCCCGTACTTCATGGAAACGTGCCCCGCCGCCAGGTTGATGATGGACGCGGGAATAAAGAAGGGAGAGATCTTGCGCGGGCCGCCTTCGAGCAGCGCGTTGTGTTCCCGTTCAATCACGTCGAATCCGCCGATACCCGAGCCGATATGCACGCCCACCCGCTCCCCGTTTTCCGGCGTGACCTTAAGCCCCGACATCCGGAACGCCTCCTCCGACGCGGCCAGCGCGAAGTGGATGAAGCGCCCCATCTTCTTGATTTCTATTTTCTCGATGAAGTTGAGCGGATCGAAGTTCTTGACCTCGGCGGCGATCTGGCAGGCAAAGGCGGAGGCGTCGAACCGGGTGATGCGGTCCACCCCGCTCTTGCCCGCCAGCAGGGCTTGCCACACTTGGGCGGTGGTATGGCCCAGCCCGCAGATCAGGCCCAGGCCCGTGATGACGACCCGCCGTGCCAAAGCTACTTGCCGCCTTTCGCATTCTTGCCGATGTACTCGATGGCGTCCTGCACGGTGCGGATCTTCTCCGCGTCTTCGTCCGGAATCTCGATGTCAAAGGCCTCTTCGAAGGCCATCACCAGCTCGACCGTGTCCAGCGAGTCGGCTCCCAG
>JBIOFT010000241.1:0-4293 GCA_044447375.1 Terriglobales bacterium
CGCCTGATGACCGACGCCGAGTACAAGAGCTTCCTGAGTGAGGTCGATGGCAAGTTGCCTGAGTGGGAAGCAGCATTGAAGAAGATCGACCCTGCGAAGGCCGATACGTCCTATGCGGTGGGCGAGAAGATCGTACAGTACAGAGATCTCGCCCTAATGCAGGTCGGGTACGCTCGTGAATTCGTTGCCAAGCAACGCGTCAAGCGCACTGTATCTGGCGAACTGGCTCTCGAAGGGTTCTTGCGCGGAGTATTCGACACGATGGGCTCCGTGATAGTGATAGAGACTTCCGCTGGGATAACGCTCTCCACCTTAGAGACCTTCGCACCGCAGATCAGTAAGCTCTTAGGCTCGATCTCTAATGACGTGACAGCGCGAGTCGAGCTTCTCGAGAAGGGTACCTGCCCTTGATGGCTTTTGGAGTCCGGATCTGACGACTCAGTTTCAGAACTTCCTAGGACCTAACACCTGAGACCTGAGACCTGAGACCTGCTTCCTTACGACATGCCGAGTTCCCACACCAGATAGCTCATCGCCTCCCGCATCACCGCAACGAACCTCTGCCCCAGCGAATGCGGCCGCGACTCCGGACGCGGCGCCACTTCCACCTGCACGCCCTCGTGCTCCAGCAGGGCCCGGATGCGGAACACGTGATACGCATCGCTCACCGCGATGCAGGTGCGCATGTGGTTCGCGCGCATGATATTGGCGACCCGCACCGCCGACTGCGCCGTATCCGAACTCTGGGTCTCGGCAATCAGCTCCTGCTCCGGGATACCGCGCCGCGCGAGGTAATCCCGCCCGACGCCGCCCTCGCTGAAGTCCGGATCCTGTGCGGCCCCGCCCGTCGTGATCACCACCGGAGCCATGGCCTTCTCAAATAACTCGAAACCGTGGTCGAGCCGCGCCCGGTACACGGGCGAAGGCCGCCCCACATACTCGGCGGCGCCAAAGATCACAATCGCATCGGCTTTCTGGGACGGCGTTTCGCCGGCGGCGCCCACGATGCGCATTCCGGTAATGCCCAGAAACAGCAGGAGCGCCCCCGCCGCTGCCAATAACAGCAACCGCCAAGACAGGACGGGTGAGGATTTTTTCCCGGGGGACTGGCTGAGGTCTTCCGCCATCTCAGGACAAGGCTTCCACAACTTCTTTGGTGGGAATCGCGCCTTCCCTCAGGATCTGCCAGGAACCGTCGGCTTTGAAGTGCACGATGGTCGAGGCAATCGAGCGTGGGGAAGGCCCGCCATCCACGATCAGCGAGATGCGGTTCTGCAACTGATCGCGCACCTGCTCAGCCGTGGTGCATTCCACCGCGCCACTCAAGTTGGCGGAGGTAGCCGTGATGGGAACTCTGGCTGCCCGGATCACCGCCAGCGGAATTTCCGCCGCCGGCACGCGCAGCGCGACGTTGCCCGTGTTCGCCGTCACCTTGAGCGGCAGGTGCGAGGCCGCGGGCACAATCATGGTCAGCGGCCCGGGCCAGAACCGCCGCGCCAGCAGATGGAAGTCGTCCGGCAGCGGACCCGCAAATTCCTCGGCCTGGTCCACGTTCTCGATCAGCAGCGAGAGCGGCTTGTGGCCCGCCCGCGACTTGATCTCATACACCCGCTCCACCGCGCGCAGGTTAAACGGATCGGCGGCGAGACCATAAAACGTGTCGGTGGGCATGCCCAGCACCTGCCCGGCCTGGATCTGTTCGGCGGCGTACTTGATCAGTGACGCCTCCGGCTCATGGGCGTTAATCTTCAGGATTTCCGCGCGCACTCGGTGTCCTTCCTGTTGTCGGCGTGAACAGTGAAATGTACCATACCTCGGGTTCCGTGCCGAAACCGAAGACGCGTATTATCCTGATTTTGGGAAGAACTCATGAAGCAGGATCACAAGTCGAGCAGCAGCCCGGCAGCCCGGTCTCGACTGCGCCCGGTGACCGGCCGTCATAACCCGCGCCTGAAGGAACTGCGGCAGGCCTTCCGCCGCGGCGAACTGACCGCGGAAGGCGAGTGCGCTATTGAAGGAGTGAAGCTGGTCGAAGAAGCGCTGCGCTGCGGCCAACGCCTGGGCGGCGTGTTTTTCAGCGCATCGGCCCGTCCTCTGGCGGAAAAGCTCCTGCCCCAGATCAATGCCCGCGTGGAAACGCTGATCCTGGCGGATTCCCTGTTCAACTCGATCGTCCCCAGTGACGCGCCGCAGGGCGTGGCCGCGTTGGTCAAGCTGCGTCCAGTGTCATCCGCCCAGTTGCTCGAACGCTCTGGGATCGGGCCGTTGGTGGTCGCTGCCGGACTGCAGGACCCGGGAAATCTGGGAACCATTCTGCGCTCGGCCGAAGCCTTTGGTGCGGCCGGGGTTTTTCTTACCGAAGGAACGGTAAGCCTCTACAACGCAAAAGTCCTGCGTGGCTCGGCGGGATCCATCTTTCGCTTTCCCGTGGTGCGGATTCCCTCCGCCGAACTGATCGGGTTGTTCCGCGAGCGCGGCATCCGGCTGGTCGCGACCTCCTCGCACAAAGGCACGCCGCTGCCCGAAGTGAACTGGACTTTGCCCCTGGCCATCTTCATCGGCAACGAGGGCGCCGGCCTGCCCCGCGAACTGCTGCATCAGATGGACGGAACAGTCGTGATCCCGCAGGCCGCGCCTGTCGAATCGCTCAACGCGGGCGTGGCCGCAAGCATTGTGTTGTACGAAGCCGCGAGGCAGCGCAAATGAGATTTTTCACCACAGAGACACAGAGAAAATTGGGCGGATTGAAAGGGAGCCTGCGAAAATCGCCGAACACGCGCATCGCAACGTGCCGTCTGCAAAAGTTCTTGGCTTTCTCCGTGCCTCCGTGCCTCCGTGGTGGAATGATTTTCCAGTTCCTGGTTTTCTCTGTGTCTCTGTGACTCTGTGGTGAAATGATCATGTGAGCCTGTTCCAACCCATCCCGGGCCCTGACGACGTCAGCGCGGGCACGCGTCCCCTGGCCGATCGCATGCGTCCGCGCACCCTGGAGGAATTCGTCGGCCAGGAACACCTGGTCGGCCCGGGCAAACCGCTGCGCGTGCAGATTGAGCGCGACGACCCCAGTTCCATGATCTTCTGGGGGCCTCCCGGCACCGGCAAAACCACGCTGGCCAAGATCATCGCTCGCGTCACCAAAGCCGAGTTCATCGAATTCTCCGCGGTTCTGGCCGGCATCAAGGAAATCAAGCAGGTGATGGCCGATGCCGACCGCGCCCGCCAGTACGGCACCCGCACCATCGTCTTCGTGGACGAGATCCATCGCTTCAACAAGGCGCAGCAGGACGCCTTCCTGCCCCACGTCGAAAAAGGCAGCATCCGCCTGATCGGCGCCACCACCGAGAATCCATCGTTCGAGATCATCTCCGCGCTGCTCTCGCGCTGCCGCGTCTACGTGCTCAAGCAGCTCACCGAAGACCAGATCGTCACGCTTCTGAAGCGCGCCCTTTCCGACTCCGAGCGGGGTCTCGGCCAACTTCATCTCCAGGCCTCCGATGAAGTCCTGAAGAAGATTGCCATGTATTCCAGCGGCGATGCCCGCAGCGCCTACAACGCGCTCGAAGTGGCCGCGTCCCTGTCTGAAAAAACGCCCCCAACAGCCTCCCCAAAATCCTCCCCGTCCGTAGAGACGCAGCTTGCTGCGTCTCCTGCGTCTCCGGGGTCTCCCGTCTCGATCGGCACAATCACCGACGAGATCGTCCATGAAGCGCTCCAGAAGCGCGTTCTGCTCTACGACAAGGCCGGCGAAGAGCATTACAACCTGATCTCCGCCCTGCACAAGTCGGTGCGCAACAGCGATCCCGACGCCGCCCTCTACTGGCTGGCCCGCATGCTCGAAGCGGGAGAAGATCCGCTCTACATCGCGCGCCGCGTCGTGCGCATGGCCGTCGAAGACATCGGCCTGGCCGAGCCCAACGCGCTTGCGCTCTCGATGGCGGCTCGCGATGCCGTGGACTTCATCGGCATGCCCGAAGGCAACCTGGCGCTGGCCCAGGCCGTCGTCTATCTTTCGCTGGCGCCGAAATCGAACGCGCTCTATACCGCCTACGGAGCGGTTCAGGCAGACGTTGAGCGCACCGCGGCCGAACCAGTCCCTCTGCACTTGCGCAACGCCCCCACTAGCCTGATGAAAGGCCTCGGCTACGGCAAGGACTACCAATACGCCCACGACGTGGAGGGCAAGGTCGCCGACATGGAATGCCTGCCCGAGAGCCTGCGTGGCCGCTCGTATTACCGGCCGACGAATGAAGGGGTGGAAAAACGCATCCGGGATCGTTTAGAGGAGATCAAGAA
>JBIOFT010000242.1:0-4270 GCA_044447375.1 Terriglobales bacterium
CTGCTGCGGCGCGTGCCGGTGGCCCTGGGCGCGTGCTGGAGCGACGCGTGCAGCCGCTCCGCCGCGCGGCGCATCGGCGACGCCCTGGGATGGAGCCTGTCGCGCGTCGCCCGCGAACGCGAAGCCTTCGAGGAAGAGCGCGCCGGATTCCTGAGGCGCGTCGAAGCGGTCGCGAGGTAGCGCCGGCGTCTCGCCGGCCAATTTCTCTTTCGCCGCGGATCAACGCGGATAAACGCGGATTATTGATTCCGATCTGCGTTCATCCGCGTGTATCCGCGGCGTTGAAGTCTCCTCTTTTATTCCTGGGAAAACGTCCTCACCAGCAGGGCCGTGTCGTCGGAAATGATGCCCTCCACGCCCCACTCGGCCAGGCGGCGCATCTGGCGCTCGTCGTTCACCGTCCACACCAACACCTTGCGCCCGCCGGCGTGGATCTCCTCCACCACCGGCCGGCTCACCAGCTTGTAATGCGGGATCACGTACTCGCCCGGAAGGCCCGTCCAGCGCGCCAGCTCGCGCTGCGTGTCGCAGATGAACCCGGTCACCAGGCCGCGCGCCGCCACCGCCTGCACCACGTCGGGGAAAAACGACGACACAACGTAGCCGCGCCTCGCCGGACTTTCCCGCAAGCAGGTGAAGACCGCATCCTCCAGGCCCGCGACTTTCAGCTCAATGTCCAGGAACGCGCGCGCGGCAAACCGCGCCAGCACGTGCTCCAGGCACGGCGGCCCGCCGGCCTTGGGATAGATCTCGGTATAGGTGTGGCGCGCGATTTCGATCCCCGCCAGCTTGGGATCGTGGCAGATGATTGATCTCCGGTCGGCGGTGAGGCGCACGTCGAACTCGAAGCCGTCGCAGCAGTGCTCGAGCGTGAGATCGAAGGCGGAGAGCGAGTTTTCGGGCGCGTAGCGGCGGGCGCCGCGATGGCCCAGCAGCAGCGGGCGGCTAGTCGAGATCGATGTCACGCACGCGCGAGATGTCGGGCGCTTCCTTGGCCCGCTTTATCGCTTCCTGGAATTTCTTGTCCAGCAGGTCGGACTTGTTCTTCTCGGCCTCGACCGACTGCCGGAAGATGGACTCCTTGCGCGCGTCCTGCTCCCTCATGGCGCGGGCGGCCTCGTCCATGTCGGCGAACATCTTGGGACGCACCGCCGCGGTGTGCGCGATCACCGCGCCGGTGGCCGCATCCACCTTCAGCACCGCGCTGCAGCACGGGCAGGTGACGTCGAATTGTTTAGGCCCTTTAGCCATGCTGAGGGAATGATAGCGCGTTTTGAGGGGCGGTTCCCGGCTTTTAGCGGTTGGCCTTGAACCAACCCCGGCCCAGCAATTACTCCTGCAGGGTGGACTGTTCGCTCTGGGGCGAGCGCAGCAGGCGCTCCACCGAATAGGGCAGGCGGCGGGAAGGCTCGTGGTAATGGCGGGCCTGCATCTCGCCCAGCAGGCCGAGGGCAAGCATCTGCACCCCCGCCACGATGAGCACGGCGGAGAAGACCACGAACGGCCCGTGTTCGTCGATGACGTCCATCATGGGGTGCATGAACTTGATCACCGCCAGCCAAGTGGCCACGGCGCCGCCGACCAGGATGCCGGCCATCCCCATGCTGCCGAAGAAGTGCAGCGGGCGCGAGAGGTAGCGCAGCAGAAAGCGGATGGTCAGCAGGTCGAAAAACACCCGGAAGGTGCGCGAGATGCCGTAGTGCGAGTTGCCGTGCTCGCGATGGCCGTTGCGGATGGGCACTTCGCAGATGCTGGCGCCGTACGCGGAGGCCAGGGCGGGGATGAAGCGGTGCATCTCGCCATAGAGCGGGATCTGCTGCAGCACGTCGCGGCGGTAGGCCTTGAAGGTGGTGCCGAAGTCGTGGATGCCCACGCCGCTCAGCTTGGCCATCATCCAGTTGGCGCAGCGCGAAGGGATGCGGCGCATCCACAGGTTGTCCTGGCGGCGCTTGCGCCAGCCGCTGACGATGTCGAAGCCTTCGGCGAGCTTTTCCAGGAACTTGGGGATGTCTTCCGGATCGTGCTGCAGGTCGCCGTCCATGGCGATGATGTACTCGCCCTGGGCGTGGTCAAAGCCGGCGGCCAGGGCGGAGGTCTGGCCGAAATTGCGGCGCAGCTTTACCACCACCACCCGGCTGTCCACGGCGGCAATCTCTTGCAGCAAGCGGAAGGTGGCGTCGCGGCTGCCGTCGTCGACGAAGACCAGTTCAAAGGTCTCGCCGGCGGCTTCCATCACCGCCTTCAGGCGGTCGTAGAGGACGGTGACATTCTCCTGCTCGTTGTGGAAGGGAACTACGATGGAATATTTGATCATGGGGGATAGTGTCGTGATTATACTCCGCCAGCCCGCGCCAAGTGGGTGTAATCAGGGTAGTTTTACCGCTGGCTGGGCGGGTTCGCAAGGGTCGGGGTGGTGCCTTTCCGGGAACTCCCGAATCCGGACCGCGGTGTGATCGAAATCACAGTCGGCTGTGACCCTTGCCATAGGCGGGCCAGCCGCCAAAGTGGTTTTATAAACGCGGGCCAAGACATCCGGTGTGGGGTGGCATTTATGTTGAGCATTGAGACCGATAGCGAGCGAGTTACCGCCGAGATTACCACCAGCGACGTGCTCCGCATCGCCCGCGAAGTGGGCATGCCGGTCAGCGCCAAAGAAGCGCAGCTCTTCCTGCGCGATGGCTCTCGCGCTCACAGGATGTGGAAGCAGATGGTGGAGGCCGGGCGGCAATACATCGCCGAAACCCTGGAGTCCGAGCGCTGCGACCTGTGGTGGAGCGAAATCTCCGGCAATCCGGATGAAGTACCCGAGGAGTACGACGCATGACGATTCTATGGTCGGTGCTGGCGGTAGTCTTCGTTCTGGCGCCCACGTTCATCGGGGTGCTGGTGTGGACGGAAAAACCCAGTCGCCAGTAGCCAGTCGCCAGTAACCAGCAGGCAACCTGCCACCAGCGGACACGTTCCACCCGCCTGAGGCCCGCGCGATGTGCGCGAAGCCACCCTCCTGAGCGATACTACTCATAGCTGTCCACGGCTCCGTGGGAGTCAAATAAGGTTTCTGATCATGGTGAGGCACGCATGACTATGCTGGCTACAAAGATCCAGTCCAAGGTCGGGGCAGGGAAGATCGTGTTGGATCCCGCGCACGACCTGCTGCGGGAGGAAGGCCATCCCCTCGAGCCCATCTTCTCGCCCAAGAATGTGGCCGTCATCGGCGCCACCGAGCGCCAGGGCAGTGTGGGGCGCACGGTGCTGTGGAACTTGCTGAGTTCGCCCTTCGGCGGCACCGTGTACCCCATCAATACCAACCGCCCGAGCGTGCTGGGAATCCGCGCCTACAAGGATATGCGCGAGCTGCCGGAGAAGCCTGACCTGATCGTGGTCACCACCCCGGCGCCCACCGTGCCCGGCATCATCCAGGAGGCGGTGGAGCTGGGCGTGGCGACGGGCATCGTCATCTCCGCCGGCTTCAAGGAGCACGGCGAAGCCGGCAAGGAGCTGGAGCGCCAGATCGCGGAAATCATCCGCGGCAAGATGCGCATCATCGGCCCCAACTGTTTGGGAGTGATGAATCCGGTGGGCGGCTTGAACGCCACCTTCGCCAGCGCCATGGCGCGGCCGGGCAACGTGGCCTTCATCAGCCAGAGCGGCGCGCTCTGCACGGCGGTGCTGGACTGGAGCTTGCGCGAGATGGTGGGCTTCAGCGGATTCGTTTCCGTGGGCTCCATGCTCGATGTCGGCTGGGGCGACCTGATCGACTACTTCGGCCACGACCCGCGCACCCACAGCATCGTCATCTACATGGAGTCGGTGGGCGACGCGCGCTCGTTCCTCTCCGCCGCGCGCGAGGTGTCGCTCTCCAAGCCCATCATCGTGATCAAGGCAGGACGCAGCGCCGCCGCCGCCAAAGCCGCCGCCTCGCATACCGGCTCCCTCACCGGCAGCGACGAAGTGCTGGAGGCCGCCTTCCGCCGGGTGGGGGTGCTGCGCGTGAACTCCATCTCCGACATCGTTTACATGTCGGAGGTGCTGGCCAAGCAGCCGCGTCCGCGCGGGCCGCGCCTGGCCATCGTCACCAATGCCGGCGGTCCCGGCGTGCTGGCCACCGACACCCTGATCTCGCTGGGCGGCCAGCTCGCCGAACTCTCGCCGGAGACCATGGCGGCCTACAACAGCTTCCTGCCCCCGCCCTGGAGCCACAACAATCCCATCGACATCCTGGGCGACGCCGAACCCGAGCGTTACGCCAAGGCGCTGGAGATCGCCTCCA
>JBIOFT010000243.1:0-4239 GCA_044447375.1 Terriglobales bacterium
GGATAGATCATGGGCGAGAGCACGTCACAGCGGTGTGCCATGGCCACGATGTCCTGCCCGGTATGCGACAGGTCGATGGGCCGCTGCCAGGCCATCACTCCGAAGACGTCCAGCGAGAACAGAACGCCGGCACGCCGGGTTTCGGCGTAGGCGCGGTCGAGGAAGTGCGCGATCACGTCGGAGCGCTTCCAGTCCGGATGCTCCATCTGGAAAACAAATTGGGCGTCAGCCTGATCGCCCTCGGCGGGAAAGCGGACATAATCGAACTGCACTTCATCCACGCCGGAGGCGGCGGCATAGCGCGCCAGCGCGATGTTGTACTCCTGAACCTCGGCGCGGGAGGGATCCGTCCACACCAGCTTGCCGTTCTCCCGCCAGGCCTGGCCGCTGCGGCGGGAGCGGACCGCCAGCTCGGGATGCTGCGCCACCAACTGCTCGTCGCGGAAGATGGCGATGCGCGCGATGGCGTGCATTCCCTGCCCGTGCAGGAAGCGCGCCAGCTTGGGCAGGCTGCCGATGGGCGGATGCCGGCGCACGGACGCGAGCGGATGTGAAAACGGTGTCGCGACCAGCCCGGCCGCCGATTCCGGGACTTCGGGCGCGCCGATGCTGAGCGATCCGTCGCTGTCCTTAATGTCGAACACCACGGCGTTGCCACCCACTTGCCGCCAGTGCCGGATCAGCTCGATTCCGCGCTCACTGGTGGCCATCAGCCCCGTCAGATAGATAGCGCGGACCTCGAAATCGCGCGGCACTGGGACAGGTCGCTCCACGATGCGTTCCCGCAAATATCCGGGAATGGCGACCTGCTGTCCTTTCTTGAGAAAGTTGCCCTGGATGCCGTTCTCCCGGCGGAGGGCGGACTCGAGCTCCGACAGGTTGATGAAGGAGGTCGCGGGCAAGTACGCGCGCGCCACTGCCGCCACGCTCTCTCCCGCCTTGGCGATGTGGACTCCAGGCGCCGGTTCAGGCGTGGGCGCAAGCGTGGAAGGTGGCGCCAACGGTTGGGGCGCAGGCCGGGACTCGCGCGACACCGTGACCAGAACGGCGGCCGGCGGCGGAGCAGCGGCCACACGCGGCGCCACCTGCCGCCGCGGTGCTTCGAACTTCTTCAATGACGGCGTAGCCCAAAAAAGAAGCGCACCAAGGAGGGAGAGAGTCAGGTTAACGGTAACAACGCGGGGCCCGAGTTGCATGCGATTTCGCGCTCCAGTACAGCAGCAAACCGATCGTAGCACGAACACGCAGCTACTCTAGATACCCCATTAGACGCGGCCGGTGACGTTAGGGATGCGTCGAAAATAACGTACCTACGGGGTTTTTCCACAGCGCGCTGGTTCCTGGCCACCTTCTCCGCATCTAATATTTCGGATGGATGTGGAGGGCCAGTACTTGCAGTTCGAATGGACTTACGCTCCATCTCCCGGCCCGAACGACGCAAGGAAGGGGCCTGATACTTATGAAGACCGGCTTAAGTACCGCGCTCGATCCCAGCCTCCGCAGCAGCGACGCGCAGGAATTCGAGGCTGCGCTGCGGCGCAGGATCGTGGGACAGGACGCGGCCATCGAGAAAGTCACCGAGATCTACCAGATGTTCCTGGCGGGCCTGAACGCGCCCAACCGTCCCGTGGGGAACCTGCTCTTCCTGGGCCCAACCGGCTCGGGAAAGACGCGCGTGGTCGAAGCCATGGCGGAAGCCCTGTTCGGCGACACCCGCGCCTGCATCAAGATCGACTGCGCGGAGTTCCAGCACAGCCACGAGATCGCCAAGCTGATCGGTTCGCCGCCCGGCTACCTGGGCCACCGCGAGACTCATCCCCTGCTCACCCAGGAAGCGCTCGACCAATGGCACGGCGACAAGCTGAAGCTCACGATTCTGCTGTTCGACGAGATCGAGAAGGCGTCGGACGCGCTGTGGCAACTGCTGCTCGGCATCCTGGACAAAGCCACGCTCACGCTGGGCGACAACCGGCGCGTCGACCTCTCCCGCTGCATCATCGTCATGACCTCCAACCTGGGGGCGCCCGAGATGAACGGGATGTTGAATCCGGGATTGGGCTTCGCGCAGTCGCCCGCCGCGATCGATGAACAACTGGACGAAAAGATACAGCGGGCGGCGCTCGAGGCCGCCAAGAAGAAGTTCGCTCCCGAGTTCATGAACCGTATCGACAAGGCCGTGGTCTTCCGGACGTTGCGCCCGCAAGACGTGGAAAAAATCCTGGAGATCGAGCTGGGCCTGGTGCAGCAGCGCGTCCTGCAGGCCACGGGCAACAACCAGTTCGTGTTCAGTTGCACCGCCAAGGTCAAGAGCTTCCTGATGCAGGAGGGCATCGACGTCCAGTACGGCGCGCGCCACCTGAAGCGGGCCATCGAGAAGAACATCGTCTTCCCCCTGGCCAACCTGGTGGCCACCGGGCAGGTGAAGCTGGGCGACTTCGTCCGCATCGACATGAACGGCGACAACCGGCTGTTGTTTGTCAAGGAAGCCGAGGGCGCGATGGTACCCGTGCTGCTGGAGAGATACAGCCAGGAAGCCGGAACAACAGCGGCAGCGGCGCGGGCCACGCGCAGCGCCGGCCGGCGCGAGTTCAGCGCTACGCCGCTGCTGAACCACCAGAAGTAAGCTCTGCTCGCGTGGAGACGGACGGCCCCGGCCGTCGGGACGCGACTCAGTCGCGCTCGTATGCCATCCCGAGTTCAAAGTACCGAGTACCAAGTACCAAGTTTAAGATTGCTAACTGCGTGAGAAGGGCAAGGCTGATTGCTGACTGCTGAGTGCTGACGGCTAGCTCTTCTTCAGCTCCGCCAGCACCTGGCGCGCGATCTCCTTCAGCGTCTCGAACACGCCGGTGCCCTGGCAGGCGATGGCCTCGTATGCGGGCTCGCCTTTCTTCATCAGCTCGCGCCGCAAGTTGTCGGCGGGGAGCACATTCGGCAGGTCGCGCTTGTTGAGTTGCAGAACATAGGGGATCTGCGCGAAATCGTAGCCGTGCTCGACCAGGTTCTCCTGCAGGTTGTCCATGGCTTCCAGGTTGGCGTCCATGCGCTCCTGCTGCGAGTCAGCGACGAAGACCACGCCATCGACCCCGCGCAGGATGAGCTTGCGGCTGGCGTCGTAGAAGATCTGCCCCGGAACGGTGTAGAGGTGGAAGCGGGTCTTGAAGCCGCGCACCGTGCCCAGGTCGAGGGGAAGGAAATCGAAGAACAGGGTGCGGTCGGCCTCGGTGGCCAGCGAGATCATTTTGCCCTTCTGTTTGTCGGCGGTCTTGTCGTAGACATACTGCAGATTGGTGGTCTTGCCGCCGAGGCCGGGGCCGTAGTAGACGATCTTGCAGTTGATCTCGCGGGCCGCGAAATTGATGAAGCTCAAGAGCGCCGTCCTCTATCACCCCAGCAAACCACAAGCGGGTTCTCGTCCCAACGAAGCAAACCCGGCTTCGTTGGGGACCCCGGGTTTGCTGGGGACCCCGTCGTCCCGCCGACCGCGAAACACAGCGCGTCCAGGGCGGGGAGATTCCAGACGCGAGGTGTGGAAATGGCTTCCGCGCTGTTTATATCACAAGCCAGTAACTGGGCATTGACACCAGGGTAACCGCACCCTGGGCGCGAGGGCCATCAGTACATGTCCGGTGGTCACAGCGAAGGCGCGATGGGCAGAGGGTAGTAGCCGTCCTTGGCGTGTACCTTCAGGTTGGGACGGTGCACGATGACTTCGATGGTGCGGTAGGTATTGCTGGGGCCGGCCTTGGCGTTGTAGCCCAGCGTGTACTGGTTGCGCGCCTGCTCGGTGACGTGGGCGTAGGCGTTTTCGATGGCGTTCCGGTCGAACTCGGGGAACACATCCCCGCCGGTGTATTTCGTGTACCGAGGCAGCAGGTCGCCGTGACCGCTGAAGGGGGCGTTGACCTTCTCCAGATCGCGGACCAGGGGCATCGCCGAGTCTCCCACCGCCACCCCGTACACGCTGATGGCATTGGAGAGCAGCACCCTCAGCACCTGCGCATAGTTGGCGCGGCTGCCGGTTTCCTTGCCGTCGCTGATCACGAAAATCAGCTTGCGCCGGTCCCTGGGGCGGGTAGAAAGATCTGTGGCCGCAGCCAGGATGGCGTCGTTGAGCACGTGGGCTTCACGGTAATTCACGTAAACGTTGCCGCCCGGCGGCACGTTGGCATCCACCGGCTTGCCGTTGATGCTGGGCCCCGACTGTCCCAGGGGGCCCCCCGCCACCGGCGCCCCGCC
>JBIOFT010000244.1:0-4221 GCA_044447375.1 Terriglobales bacterium
ACCGCATGCTGGGTGTGGTCGTCGAACTGCGGCACGCGCGCTATCTCTGGATCAGCGATCTATCGTCGCCCGATCCCTATCACATCCTGCCCATCGGCATCATCATCACCATGTTCCTGCTGCAGAGGATGACCCCGGCCGGCGGCATGGATCCGGTGCAGCAGAAGATGATGTCGTTCACCATGCCGGTGTTCCTGGGGGTCATCAGTTGGTCGCTTTCGGCGGGGCTGTGCGTGTACTGGGTGCTGGGGAACGGGATCGGCATCGTGCAGCAGATGATCGTGAACCGGACGAAGTTCGGCCGCGAGATGCGTGAGCACATGGAGAAGCAGGCGCGCAAGAAGGCGCAGAGACAGTAGTCGGGAGTCGGGAGTCAGGCTGCAGATTCCGTCGCAACGGATTCGGCCAACAAGTTCGTATAATCCTAACGATGCCACTCGAGGACAAAGTCGCTGCCGCAAAACGGATCGATCAGTTGCTGCGCGAGGTGCTAAGCGCCGCCGGCTTCCTCCTGAAGTACCGCATCACCGTGGACCCGCCCGTCGAAGAAGACCGCGACTGGGAACGCCCGCAGATCCTGGTGGCCTTCTCCGGGCCGGACGGGCCGCTGCTGCTGGAGCGCGGCGCCGAGCTGCTGCGTTCGCTCGAACACGTCACGCAGAAGATGCTGCGGCTGGAATCGGAAGACCACGACAAGGTGGCCTTCGATTGCATGAACCACCGGGCCATGCGCCTGGAGGAGCTGCGGCTGGCCGCCAGCGTGGCCGCGGAGAAGGTGCTGAAGAACGGCGTGCCTTACGAGTTCGCTCCCATGAGCGCGCGCGAACGCCGCATCGTCCACCTGGCATTGCGCGACCATCCCGAGCTCAAGACGGAAAGCCGCGGCGAGGGGCCCGGGCGCTGCGTGGTGGTGCTGCCCAAGGCCGCCAAGCCGCGGACGAAATAACCGGAGGCTCAGCGCCATGGCGGCGGCTGGGCCTGCCTGATCCTCGGCTGAAAATAAGACAACGCCAGCCGGAAAACCCACACCATGAACGCTGCCGCGGCGAAGCCGGCCAGCACGAACGTGGCCCGGTGGATTTGTCCGGTGATCAGCCGGCTCAGGAACGCCAGCACAAACCACAGCGGGACGAACAACATCGCGCCCAGCGGTACTGCGAACACCGCCGCGATCGCCGCCGCCTTCACCGTTGCGAGTTTTCGAGCCATCGCGCTGAAATCCGTGTTCATCCGTGGAAATCCGTGGCTGCTTTTTCCGTCTTTCTCAGCCGCCACAGCGCCACCGCAAAAGTCACCACCAGCACGGCCGCGCTGGCCGGCAATCCTACCTGCCGCAGGAACAGGTTGGGCTCGAAGCCGGCTCGCGGATCCACCCTTCCCAGGCGCGCTTGCGCATAGAAGACGACGCTGCCCACGAGCAGCGAGAGCGGCGCCGCCAGCGCCGCCGCCACCACCGCCAGCAGGCTGCTCCTCGCGATCGCGCTTGCCCAATCCGTCTTCGGCACCCACCTAAGCTACAATACTTCTTGTGTCCCAGGCAGCCCAGGCCATAACCAAGCCGGCTTCAGAGGTGATCCGCCAGGCGCAGGTCTCGCAGGCGCCCAATGGCGTGTGCTTCGCCAGCATAGGCCAGATCTCGCTCTCGCCCAGCGACCTGGAACGCACGGTCGCAGCCGTGCCGGGCGCCATTGCCGCCGCCCTTGAGCGCAAGGCTTACTACTTCGTGCCGCTCACCGTCAGCCAGGGAGACGAAACCCTGATCGCCGACCGCTACGACGTGGCCCTGAGCGACCAGGCCGTCTGCCATCGCAACCTCGGCATCGGCGACTCGCAGTACGTGTTCATCTCCACCCGCCTGACCGAGGACAAGTTCTCCGTCGCCTTCGAGTTCTACATCAACGTGGGACACGCGTTCGTGGAGCGCGCCGGCGTCGCCAAGTCGTTCGCCGATCTGGTGTGGCGCCAGGCGCAGGAAAAAGCCCGCGGCGAGACCTCGTTCGACGCCCACGAACTGCGCAAGCTCTCCACCGGCAGCGGCCCCGACGCCGAGAAGGCGCGCAACGACTACTTCTCCGCTACTTTCGCCGACGCCATCGCCATCTACCTGCTCACCCTCTCGCTCGACGTGGACTACTTCGAGCTGCGCGAGCGCGAGTACCCGCTGCTGGCCCCCACGGCGCTGGCCGAGCGCCTGCGCGCCGTCGCCGAACTCTTTCCCCCGAACCCGGGGTTCGAGTTCGCGATCTACTACCGCAGAAGGCCGTAACTTCACTCGCCGCGGATGAACGCGGATAAACTTAGAACCGCCGAGGACGCAGAGGACTCGGAGGACAATAAGACAAAAAAGGGAACCCTGGCTGCTGCTTGGCGCCCTCCGCGATTTTCATTGAAATCCGGGTCTGTCCGCGTGAATCCGCGGCGAATGAAGTTCCAATCTTCTTTTGTCTGCGCTAATCTGCAATCGAGCACTCCATGATCGCCCATCTTCGCGGACGGCTCATCTCGAAGCATCCCAACCAGGCGGTGGTCGAGGCCGCCGGCGTTGGTTATGACGTGACTATCACCATCCCCACGTTTTCCGATCTACCCAACACCGGCAGCGAGGTGGCGCTCCACATCCACACACATGTACGCGAGGACGTGATCGCCCTGTTCGGATTCCTGCGCGCCGAGGAGAAGCAGCTTTTTGAAAAGCTGCTTCAGGTGAGCGGTATTGGACCCAAGCTGGCCATCACCATCCTGAGCGGGATGCCGGCGCCGGAGATGGTGGCCGCCATCCGCGCGGGAGACATCGCCCGCCTCACCCGCATCCCCGGCATTGGCAAGAAGACCGCCGAGCGCATGGTGCTGGAGCTGCGTGACAAGCTCGAGGGTTTTGGCGAAACCCCGCCGCCCAAGCTGGCCACGCCGGTCGAGGAAGACGTGCTTTCTGCCTTGATGAACCTCGGCTACCAGCGCGCCGCCGCCGAGCGCGCCCTGGCCGCTGCCGCCGGAAACGGCAAGTCGGTTTCCTTCGATGTCCTATTCCGGGAAACCCTCGCCGCGCTTTCGAAATAAACCAAAGCAGCCCCGGATCTACACGGATCGGAACGGATTAAACAATCAGAGGTGATCCGTGCTTATCCGTGAAAATCCGTGGCCTGGTTTTCTCCGTGGTCCTCGGTTCTTTGCGCTACACTGCGTTGATGAGCCGTGTGGCCATCGCGCTTGCGATCCTGTCTCTGCCGGTGCTGGCCCAGAGCCCGGCGATGCAAGTCCGGCCCGCGCAGACCGCCGAAGTCTCCGCATTTACCGCCACCGTTGCCGCGCAGAAGTGCAAGAACTGGACCTGGGCGGCGGCGCTGGAGACCGTGCTCCGGCTGCAGAAGGTCAAGCTCGACCAGCATCAACTGATCACCAAGCTGCAGGGCGGTGAAGTATGTGACGACAATTTCACCAGGTTCGAGGATCTGCCGCGATTGGTGGAAGGCGAGTACGCGCTGGAGGACGGCCGCAAGGTCCGAGTCTCCGCGAGCTATCTTGCCGGCGCGCCGACCAACATAGATGACCTGATCGTCGCCATGCGCCAGGGCCGGCCGCTGATCCTTTTCTGGAAGGGCCACGCTTACCTGCTCTGCGGCCTGATCTACGACGAATACATTGCTGGCGGCGGCCATCGCATCTTCGTGGTGCGCGAAATGAAGTTGCGCGATCCCTATGTCGCCGCGGGCGACAAGCAGTTCGTCACCTTCGTCAAAGACACCGACGATCCCAATGACATCGACGGGCTCATGCAGGTTAAGGTCACGCCGGTCGAGCAGCAGCCGTGGCAGCGCTGAAGGAGTCGTCGGTCGTCGGCCAAACCGAAGATGCGAGCAGTCTGCTTTTTGCCGACGGCTATTTCCCAATACAAAAGCTGCTGAAGATCAGATTCAGGATGTCGTCGGTGGTGGTTGCGCCGGTGATTGCGTCCAGCGCGTGCAGCGCAGTGTAGAGGTCGAGCAGCATCATCTCGTGCGGGATGTTCTGGTCGAGCGCGCGGCGACCGGCGTCGAGCCCGGTGATGGCCTCCCGCACCAGCCCCTGGTGCCGCACGTTGGTCAGGAAGCCGCTCTCCCGCTGCCCGGTGGCTTCACCGGCGACGTGGTGAAGAATTTCTCTGCGCAACGCATCGATGCCTTCGCCTGTAACCGCGGAAGTCCTCACAATCCCATTTTTTTCCTGCCCCCTGCCGCCTGCTTC
>JBIOFT010000245.1:0-4220 GCA_044447375.1 Terriglobales bacterium
CACTGGACTGAGTGGGCAAGGCGACGATGGTGGAAACGGTGACAGTGTTGTTACCGAGATTGGGATCGCCGACGCTGCTGGCGATGCGCGGAACGTAGGTGATGGTAGTGCCAGCCGGGGTCGAGACATTGACTGTGACAACCAAAGGGAAATAGACAACAGCGCCGACAGCGAGAGTCTGACCAGAGTTCAGTTTGCAAGAGATTACGCCAGCCGTGTTGGTGCAAGTCCAGTTGGCAGGAGGAGTGTAGGAAACAAGAGTGGTGTTGGCAGGAATAGCGTCCGTGAACGTGACGGTGGTAGTGGCGGAGGCGAGGATGGCCGTGGGGCCATTGTTGGTGATGGACTGCGTGTAAGTGATGTTGTTACCGGCCGTAACGGGATTCGGAGTCGCTGAACTGGAGACAGCGAGATCGGCCTGGCCAGCGGCAGCAACAAGGGTGGTGGCCGTGGCGGAATTGTTGCCGTAGTTCGGATCGGAAGTGAAAGCGGAGATGTTGGCAGTATCCGAAATCAGCGTGCCGGAAGCGGTTCCTGAAGTGACGTTTAGGATGATCGCGAAGGTCGAGCTGGCCAGGGCAGCAAACGAGTTGTCGGTGCAGGTGATTGTGCCCGCGAAGCCCACAGGAATAGGGTTGGGGCTGGAGTTGCAGAGCCAGCCGGACGGCGCAGTGAAAGCGGCACCCAGAGTAGTGTAGGTTGGAATGGTTTCCGTAAAGACGGCAGAGGCAGCGGCGGCGGGGCCGTTGTTGGTGACCACGGCGGTCATGGTGACATTGGACCCATCAGTGACGGTGGGAGAGGAAGCGGTATTGGTAACCGCGAGATCGGCTTGAAAGGCGACGCCCACGGTGGTGATCGCGGTGGCCGTGTTGTTAGCGAGATTGGGATCGCTTGTGCCGGAAGTGATGCTGTCGACATCGATGATTTGCGCACCGCCGGGGGCGGAGCCGCTAACCTGAACAACGACTGTGAAGGAAGCAGCGCCACCATTGGCAAAATAGGGATTGGTGCAGGAGATCGTGCCCGTGCCGCCCAAAGCAGGAGTCACGCAAGTCCATCCGGCAACGGAACTAATGGACTGAAAAGTGGTGTTGGCAGGAATGCTCTCGCTGAAGACAGCGTTGACGGCGTCAAAGGGGCCGCTGTTTTTCACACCCTGCGTATAGGTGATGAGGCCGCCGGCAAGGACGACTGCGGGCGAACCGGAGTTGGTCACCGATAGATCGGCGGAAGCACAGTAGGCGCCGGATTGCGTGCCGGGAGTTTCGGTGATGACGTGGGCGGCCGCGAGCAAGCCAGGTTGACCGGGAGTGGCGCCAAAGGAATCCTGCACTGTGTCCGTATTACCGTTGATCCCACCGGCGACGCAGGCAGAATTGGTGACGCAGGAACTGTTGGCGGGCAAAGCAGAGAGGAGAATCACGCCTCCACCACCGCCACCACCGGGGCCGTGGCGTGCACCAGAAAAAGCCCCAGGAGCTTGTGGGACCCACGCATTGCCTCCGTTGCCGCCATTGGCGTTTACGGTGAGGCCTGCCAGCCCACCAGTATTTGCGAAGAAAATGATGGAGCCTCCGGCACCGCCCCCTCCAGTGCTGTCGTTGAGGGTGCTGAGAGTCGATTGTCCGTTGGACGTGATCGTCCCGGTGCCGGCCGCGGAACCGGTGTGCACTATCACGATTCCGCCACCCGTGCCACCGCTACTGTAAATACCTGTGCAGTTTGCGCCGCAGTTGGCGCCTTGGTTGCCAGCTCCGCCGGGGGAGACGTACCACGAGCCGTCGTTGGTGGTGCCAGCGCCACCACCGCCGCCCATGACCACGGCGCTTGTCGTGGCCGGAAACGCTGCGCCTCCGAAGCCTCCGTCAGTGGAGTTCAGGACCAGGAAGCTGTTCCAGCCGTAACCTCCGAGACCGCCAGTGCCGCCGTTGCCGCCAGCGCCGCCACCCGAATTAAAACTGTTAGCTGCGGGATTACCATCCGTACCGCCGCCCCCCGCGTTGCCCGGAGCTCCACGCGCATAGCTGCCGCCGGGGATAGATTGCGAGAGAGCACCGGTGGTGTCAATGGGTGTGCTGGCCGGCGTAATTCCGGCAGGAGCGACATAGCGGGGCGTGCCCGCGATGCCTTCGCCCTTGGAGCCATTGGTGCCAGTGGTCGTGATATTGCTAGCCGGGGCGGCCGTGACGTAATCCGTGACCGCACCCGCGGCACCGACGAGTCGCTGGCCCCCGCCACCACGAAAGCCGAGAGCATCGAGTGCAACCGTGCCGCCGAGAGTGAGTTGGGAGGAGACGTCGAGAACGAGTACACCACCAACGGAACCATTCCAGACCAGCGGAACAAGGCCGGAGCTGAGCGTGGCAGAGGTGTACTGCGGAACGCGAATTACTTGGTACCGCTGTTGGCCGTGGCCTGCGCCATACGCTGCTTGCACGTAGGCATTCAAGGTCCCGCCGCCAGCTCCAGTACCTTGGAAGTTCAACGCGCCACCGCCGACGGGTACGCCGTTCGTGGCGGTCACAAATTCAAATTGGCCACTGCTCTGCAGATTCGTCGAGCCAGTGGCGGGGTCACCTGGGGTGCCGTCTCCGTACGCACCGGTGTTGGTAGCATTAATCAACGCGTCCTGCATCTCCATGATCAGCAGGAGGTCGCCCACGGCGATCGGCGTCGCCGCTCCCGAGGAGGCACCCAGAGTAACGGTGGTCGAGCCAGCTGCGAGAGTGCCATTGCCCGAAGGCGGGTAGTAGGCGTTGACCATACCTGAGAGGACGCCGCCTGGGCCGTCCTTGCCTGGCGTCGCACAAACCAGCGGCTGCACAACGGTTATGACCGTCGCGCTGTTGTTGGTAGCAACGGGATCCGGTGTGGATGAGCTAACCGTCGCTGTATTGGATATCGGGCCAGGGGTGGACGGCGACGTTACCGTGATCGTGATGGTTGCGGATGCTCCCTGCGCCATCGTACCTGTAAGCGAGCAGGTGACCGTAGCCGTTCCGGTGCACGTCCATCCCGCCGGAGCGTTTGCGGAAACGAACGTTGTCCCCGTGGGAATGGTGTCCGTAACTTGCACCGTCGCGGCGTTGGCCTGGCCAAGGTTTTGTACTTGGATCGTATACGTCAAGCTGGAAGACAGGAACACGGGTGTGGGCGCTGCGGTCATCGAGATGGCCATGTCTGCCTGATTGGCAGCCTCGACGAGCACCGTGGCAACGCTGGTGTTGTTGCTCGGCACGGGATCCGTAGTCTGAGACGTGACTGTGGCGGAGTTAAGAATGGTTGTGCCGTATGCCGTTCCACCGTTCACGCTCAAGGTGAAGACAATGGGGTCGGCAGCCGTGTTTGCGCCGCTGGCCAAAGCCGGGGTGTACGTGCAGACGATCGGACCGGTTGCCCCGGGGTTCGGGCAATTCCAATTCGCGTCGACGGTAATGCTCTGAAGCGTGGTATTCGGGGGTGTCTGCTGATAGACGACCAGCGTTCCGGCAGGAACCGCATTGGGGCCCTTATTGGTGGCGATTTCGGTGTAGTTGAAATTGATGCCTGTGTCGACGACGGAAACCGAGGTCGCTTGCGTCATGGTCAGATCAGCTTGTGCACGCGCACCCGGGGCGGAAAGCAACGCCCAAATAGTCAGGAGGGATGCACCGAAGAAAAGAGCCAAGAGGCGCGGCAGGCGGCGACTCCCTGCAAGGTACAATCGCCGGAGGAGCGACGCGAACGGATGAACCATTCTCGTGCGCCAGTGGTTCATGCGCCGTGCGTGACCGCCGCGCGAGAGGGCGATAACCTTGCCGAGCAATCGTGCACCGGAAGGATCGTTTTCAAGACCGGAGTCACCCCGGGTTTCGAATTGTCCGAGCATCGATGAAACGGAAGTGACACGATGGACGCGCAGACCGTGCGAAGTGCGAGTAAGGGCTACATCGCCAGGTTGTAGCTCGCGATCAGCCGCAGGGGCGACGAGGACCGCGTCACCATCGAGAATGTTGGGGCGCATGCTCTCTCCTTGCACCCGAAATTGAACACTGTGGCCTTCACGGAGAAGCGCCAGGCAAAGTTGAGCGAAGAGCTGCGAATCCTTGCGGTGCTGAATCTCACGCGTGGGCATGGCGGATGGCCTCCACAGCGTCCTGGGTCGGAACAAAATGGAAAATCGAAGATGGAATGGAGCGAGTGAGATCATCGAGAAAACTCAAGGTAAAATGAATGCC
>JBIOFT010000246.1:0-4194 GCA_044447375.1 Terriglobales bacterium
TTCCGGCAGGCGCAGCGCACCCACCGGGTGGTGCAGAATCTGCTCTCCTTTGCCCGCCAGCGCAAACCGCAGAAGCAGGACGTTGACCTGCGCAAAGTGCTGGAAGAGAGCCTTACCCTGCGCGAGTATGACCTGAAGGTCAACAACATCACCCTGGAGCGCGAGATCCCCGAGGATGTTCCGTTGGTGGTGGGAGACCCGCACCAACTGGAGCAGGTCTTCCTGAACATCATCAACAACGCCCTCGACGCCATGCTCGAGGGCAGTGGCAATGGCGTGCTGAAAGTGCGGGTCTTCGGCAAAGACCGGTTCGTGTGTGTGGAATTCGATGACAGCGGCCCCGGCATCAAGGACACCAGTCGCATCTTCGATCCGTTCTACACCACCAAGACCGTGGGCAAGGGCACCGGCCTCGGGCTCAGCATTTGCTATGGCATCGTTAAAGAACACGGCGGCGAGATCGTGGCCCGCAACCGGGACGAGGGCGGGGCGGCCATTGAGGTACGCCTGCCCGCAAGTGAAAAAGTAGCCGCGACCGAAGTGGCAACCGCGCCCGTGCGGCGCCAGGCCCTGCTCGAAGGCCGCGTGCTCCTGGTGGAAGACGAAGAGGCGGTGCTCGAATTCGAGCGCGACGTGCTGGTCGGAGCGGGCGCGGAAGTCACAACCGCCATGAGCACGGAAGAGAGCAAGGAGCACCTCAAGAACGGCACGTTCGATGCCATTGTCCTGAATGGGCGCATGCCGGGCGGCGCCAGCGCAGCGGACCTGTATCGCTGGATCGCCGCCAACTATGCCGGTATGGAGAAGAAGCTGCTGCTGACCTTCTCCAGCATTGCGGATCCGGAGACCCGTGCCTTCCTGCAGGAGCAGGGGGCTCCGACGTTGGCTAAGCCGTTCGAAGTCGCGGATCTGATCGCGCAGGTGCGGAAGTTGCTGCGCAAGGATGAGAATACTCCGGAGAAAGCCGAAGCCAAGACCGACGTAAGCCCGGAAGAGAAAGCAACTGCGGCCAGCGCGGGCAATTCGTAACTTGGCAACCTGCAATCTGTAATTTGGAAACCGCGGCGAATGGCGTTGCCGGCTCTTAAACTACCAATTACAAATTCCTCTTCAGCTTCCGCGTCATTTCCGAAATCAGCTTCTCGTTGCGCCGGTACCAGCGCCAGTGTCCCTGACGTTTTGCCTCTACTACGCCCGCCTTTACTAGAATGCGCATGTGATGGGAAATGGTTGGCTGCGCCAGCTTCACGCGCTGCTCGATATCCGAGGCGCAGAGTCCGGGCTTGTCCTTACCCAGCGAGCATCCGCCTTTCGCTTTCAGCGCCAGCAGGATGCGGCGGCGCATGGGATCGGCGATAGCGTGCAGGAACGGAGTGAGATCGGGGAGGGAAGCCATTTTGTAATTTGGTAATTGGGTAATTTTGTAATTTGAGACCCGGCGGAAAAGCAAGTGCGCGGCAAGGCGTTCAAATTACCCAATTACAAAATTACCCAATTACCAAATCGCCCTCGCTACTTCTTCAAAATCGGCGTGTACCCATCCGCCACCAGTCGGCCGCGCGTGGCCTCGGCGTCTTTGACATCGGCGAAGGGGCCCACCTGCACACGAAAGAACTTGTCAGCCGAAGGGTTCGTCCTGAACGCCGGATACTGCTTGTTCTTCAGGGCCTCGACCAGGGCGTCGGCATCTTCCTGACGAGTCACCGCCGCCACTTGCACGTAGTAGGCGTTAGCCGGTGGGGGAGTTGTGGGATCGGGAGCCGCTGTCTTTGGGGCGATGCTCGGGGCTTCTGCCGGAGCGGCGGCGGCCGCGGTTTGTGGCGGTGAGTCATGGGCCGCGAGTTGGGTGTCGGCGGTCTTCTGCTCGACGGCTTTATAAAAGCCAAACTGATCAGACGAGGGAGACTGCGGTGAACTGTTTTTTCCCGGCGAGGGCCGAACCACCGCCGCAGGAGTCTGCACCTGCCCCGCCGGTGAGTTGGCGCCTCCCGCCGTCCCCGCCTTTCTCCCCAGCGAGAATCCGACGGCGAAAAAGATGGCGCAGACCACGACCAGTCCGAAGAAAAGCGCCAGCATCCGGCCGGTGCCGAGCGTGATTTCCGTGTCCTGTGGCGCAGTGGTCATACGAACTGGCGGCTACCTCTAGCCACCTGCCGGCGCGACGGGCGTGGGCACGTTGGCCAGCAGTTTTTGAATGCCGGAGTAGAAGTCGACGGGCACGGGGAACACGACGGTTGTGTTTTTCTCGACGCCGATCTCAGTCAGGGTCTGCAGGTAGCGCAACTGCACGCTGACCGGTTCGGTGGACAGCAGGTGTGCGGCATCGACCAGACGCTGTGCGGCGGAGAACTCGCCTTCCGCGTGGATGATCTTCGAGCGCTTCTCGCGTTCCGCCTCGGCCTGCTTGGCCATGGCGCGGAGCATGGACTCAGGCATATCCACCTGCTTCACTTCAACGTTGGCGACTTTTACTCCCCAGGGCGCGGTGTGCGTGTCAAGGATACTCTGCAAGCGCAGGTTGATCTTGTCGCGATGCGCCAGGAGTTCATCGAGTTCCTGCTCGCCCAGCACCGAGCGCAGTGTGGTCTGCGCGAACTGCGAGGTCTGGTATACGTAATTGGAGACTTCGACCACGGCTTTGTTCGGCTCAATGACGCGCAGAAAGATGACCGCATTTACCTTCAAAGTAACGTTGTCGCGGGTGATGATGTCCTGTGGCGGGACCTCGAGTGCTTCCTGGCGCAGAGAAATGCGCACCATCCGGTCCACGGGCGCAAAGACCAGGATGATCCCGGGGCCCTTGGCGGCAGGCAGCAACCGTCCCAGGCGGAAAATGACGCCGCGCTCGTACTCGGCCAGGATCTTGATGGAACTCAATAGGTAAATGACCACGATGACAACGGCGACCGTACTTACGGGGAACCCGAGTTGCATATGCGCCTCCGGGTGGAATGTTATAAGAAAGCTCTGAGCGGATTGTAGCGCAAGTGCGAGTTGGACGCGGTATTAGTGCATTGTTCAAGGTGATTCGGGGAACGAGAAGCGGCTGCGAGCCGCGAGCTACGGGCAGCCACCGAACAGCTAGCAGCACACAGCACAGGTCACGCCAGCACCGGTTTCCGTGCCGCGACTGGCTCTACGTGCAATGTCAGTCCATCCACTTGACTTACGACGACGCGCTGGCCGGCGGCAATATCCACTGAGGCGACAGCGTCCCAAAGTTCGCCGTGGACGAAGACCTTCCCCGCAGGCGACAGAGGCGTCTGCGTGACGCCGGTCTCACCGACCAGGCCCTGCTCGCCCGTGACAATCTTGTTGCGGCGCGCGCGCAGGGCAATGCCCATCAGGAATGCGGTGATCGCTCCCAGCGGGATGCTCACGGCCAGAGCCGTCACCAGGCGCACACGCATTTCTGGAATCGGGGCGTCCACCAGCAGCAGACCTCCTATCACGAGCAGTGAAATCCCGCCGATCGTCAGCACCCCATGCGTTACGAACTTCGCCTCAAGCGCGAACAGCGCGAAGGCGCCCACAATTAGCACTAGCGCCGCGAAGCGAATCGGCAGAAGGTTCAGAGAGAATACCGCCAGCAGGATGAAAACGACTCCTACCGTCCCGGGGATCACCGCGCCGGGATGGTTAAACTCCACATAGAGAGCCAGCGCGCCGATGACCAAAATGATGAACGCGATATTGGGATCCATGATGTACGACAGGATGCGCTGCTTCAGAGTCATGGGGAAGCCGCGCACTGGCAGGTTGGCGAGGTGGAGCGTGACGGCCTGCCCGTTGAATCGCTTGAAGCTCTTGCCGTCCAGTTGCCGGAACAGATCCTGCTCGCTGGCAGCGACATAGTCGATCAGCTTCTTGTCGAGCGCCTCCTGTTCGGTGAATGATTTCGATTCGCGGACCGCGCTTTCGGCCAGCTCCACATTGCGGCCACGTTTGGCTGCGACGGAGCGCATCAGGGCGGCCGCGTCATTCTCGATCTTTTTCATCATGGTCTCGTCGGGCTTGCCGAACAGAGTCACCGGATGCGCCGCTCCCGCGTTGGTCCCAGGAGCCATGGCGGCCACATCGGCAGCTTCCAGGATGAAAATTCCCGCTGAACCGGCGCGGCTGCCCGTCGGCGTTACATACACGATCACCGGCACCGGGGAGGCCGAGATTTTCTCGATAATCTCGCGCGTCGAA
>JBIOFT010000247.1:0-4193 GCA_044447375.1 Terriglobales bacterium
ACCGTCTTCGATATCAAGGATGACGAAGCCACAGCCGTGAAGGCGTTCGACAAGTAGCCGGTCTTTTTTCTCGCTGATGGGAAGACAATCTCGGAGGGCCGGGGCAGGTCTCCGGCCCGGCGGTTCCCGTTTCGGGAACCACCAGCGAATTTTCTTCCTGCCCCCCGTCAGCGCCGCGCTCTGCGCCCGTACAATGGAACATGAAAGGGCGCCGCTGGCTGGCGCCGGGTTCGGCCATGCCCTCCTTTTTCGTGCCCCCCCTGATGAAGACGATCTTGGCGGCAGCCATGATTCTGTTTGCCGTCCAAGCCTTGGCCACCAATTGCGTCCCCTTCGCCGAAGCGCGGCAGCACATCGGCAAGACGCAGTGCATTCGCGGAACTGTGCTGCACGTGCAAGATGGCGGCGACGGGGTCACGCTGCTGGGCTTTTGCGAGGACTCCGAAACCTGCCCTTTCACCGTGGTCGTGTTCCCCGGCGATCTCAAGCAAGTCGGAGACGTTCGCCAGCTCACCGGGCGAGCGATTGAGATCAACGGCACCGTGGAAGAGTACGACGAGAGAGCGGAGATTATCCTGCGCCATCCCCGGCAATTAGGCGAAGGCGCTTCCCTGCTGCCTCCTCTGCCCAGAGACGCTTACCTCGCGCCCACGCCACCCGGGGCCTACGACGTCGAACGCCAGGGCCACTACAACGCGGGAAAGTTCAAACACCCCAAGAAAGCGAAGACCACGCACAAGAAGCAGGGCCGCCCGATCGGGATCGAAGATCCGAGTGAACCATGAATCGGGTGATCTGACCATCGGGTCATCGGGTGATCGAACCCCAAGGCGATCCGGTTCTTGATTGATCCGATCCCTCACACCAGCCCCTTCTTTAACTCCTCCAGCGGGTACTTCGTTCCCCGCCACACGATGCCGTCGTTCCAGAGGGTGAGGAACATCGAGCGCAGCAGGGTGTACATGAACAAGCTGGTACTGATGGGGTGCAGAAAAAAGTACTGGGGCGGGACTGCCGACCTGGACGACATCCCGCAATAGATTGCGAAAAGTGAGCCCAGAGCAACGGCGTAAGGAAGCCGGGCCCATCCTTGGGCAAGCCAGACGCCGAGAAACGGGCCGAGGTTCAAGAACGCCAGTCCGAAGATGCAAGCTACCGTGCGCCACCACTGGAACGACATGACGGCAAAGAAATTCTTGGTGAGATTGTTGACCACTCCGAAGGCTCCCTCAGCCCAGCGCAGCGAGATCAAGTCCTCGCCGAAAACATTGCGCTGCGAGAATCCCGCGTTCTTCACCACCTTGCCCAGCTTCATGTCGTCAAGCACTTCCATGCGGAGGGCCTCGTAGGTGCCGACCGCCTCGTAAACCGGACGCCGGACCAGATTGAAAGCGCCCACGCCCATGTGGTCGCGGGCATCGGGATCGGCGACTTTCCACGGGCGATGTGCGAAAACGAAGAGCGCCTGGAAAAAAGCGATCATCATTCTTTCACCCGCGCTCTTCATGATCATGCGCGGAAACAGGACCACATGGTCCGCCTGCTCAGCCACGGCGTAAGCCATTGCGCGCCGTAACGAATCGGTCTTGAAGAGCACGTCGGCATCGGTGAAGAGCAGCCAGTCGCCGCTCGCCTGTTTGCCGGCTGTCCACATCGCGTGGGTCTTGCCCAGCCAGCCCGGAGGCAGTTCCGAAATATGAATCACCTTCAGCCGTGTGGGGCGGACACTCCTGTGCGCCTCTGTTTGCAATGCTGATGCTGCCGACACGCGGACAGAGCCTGCCCTGAGCGAGCGGAGCGAGTCGAAGGGAATGTCCGCGTCACACTCAGCGCCGGCCGCAATCTCGTCCATGATCTGTCCGGTGCGATCGGTAGAGCGGTCGTTCACCGCGATCATTTCGTAGTTCGAGTACTCCAGAGCCAGCAGGCGGGTCAGGGTTTCGCGAATATGCTCTTCCTCGTTGCGGGCGGGGACGATGATGCTGACGCGCGGCTCGTCCTCCGCCGTCGCTGGTTTGCGGCCCCACTCCGGGCGCGTGATGTCGGCAACGCGCGGCATGCCGAGAGCGGCGTCCACGATGCGAGAGAACCACGCCAGCCCGATGACGCTGCCGGCAATCCAGTGAATCGTTTGCCAGGTCATTCTGCTAGGAAGATGCTCCCGAAGGTTCGGGCGATACCGCGGGCTCGCCATCCACCCGAAGCGGCGGCGCAAAACGCATGCCGTAAAACAGGATCGCCGAAGAAATAACCATTGCAATAACCGGCAGGATGAACGCTGCCTGCAACGAGCGCCGGTCCGCGACCCAACCCATCATCGTGGGCGAGGGCACATCGCCCAGAATGTGAATGATGAAAATGTTGACCGCGATCGCGGTGGCGCGAATGTGAGCGCCGACAGAATTGAGCACGGCGGCGTTCAGCGGTGACGTGTTCAGGAGCAGGAAGAAGGCCGCCACCGCGATCGCCGGCACCATCAGGCGCCCCCTTGAAAACAGCGCAACGATCATCGCGGGCACACCCAACGCCATGCTGGCGGCTGAGACCAGGTAGTAAGAACTTTTCATCCGGCGCAGCAGGTAATCGCCCAGCCAGCCGCCCGCCAGCGCGGCCAGAATGCCGTCCACCACGACGATGATGCCAAAGGTAAAGTTGGCGCTCGCCAGCGAGTAGTGGCGTTCGCTATACAGGAACTGCGGCATCCAGACCTGGATGCCCCCAAGAGAGAATGTCATGGTCGCCATGCCCAGGGTCGCAGTCAGGAACGCCGGGTTGCGCGCCAGTCCAGCAATCGTGCCGCGTTCCGGAGTCTCCTTCAGCGAATCGAATTGCCCGCGCTCCGGTTCCTTGAGAAACAGCACCGCCAGTGCCAGCAGGAACCCCGGAGCCGCTGCGATGTAGAACGGAAATCTCCAGCCGTAGTACGGGGCGAGATTGCCGCCCAGCAGGTAGCCCGCGGCCGATCCCACCGGTATCGCCAGATAAAACACACCTAAAATGCGGCCCCGCTTTTCTTCGGCGAAAAGGTCCGCGACGAAGGTCGGGGCGATGGTGACGAAGGTGGCTTCGCCGATCCCGACCAGCGTGTGACGAATCAGCAGTTGCGTGTAGGTGTGGGTGACTGCCGTGAGCAGGGTGAGGCCACTCCAGAAGATCGCACCCAGAACGATGATCAGCTTGCGCGAGTACCGGTCCGCCAGCGGCCCGACAAACGGCGCGGCCAGCATGTAAAACCCTAGAAACGCGCTGGTCAGATATCCAATCTGCGCCTTGGTCAGGTGGAATTCGTCTTGTACCAGCGGCTGCACCGCGAATAGGACATTGCGGTCCGCATAGTTGAGCAGGTTGAGCGCGGTCAGCTCGAGCAGCGCGGTGCGGGGATAGAGTTTTCGGTCGGCCACAGGCCAGCGAATATAGCACGGCGTGGATTGCAGAAGTCAGAGGTCAGATTGCAGAGGTAAGAAGTCAGATTGCAAAAGTGCACTCGACTTGCCCTGCTTTGAATTTACCTCTGCAATCTCACCTCTTACCTCTGACCTCTCTTCGCCCTCGGCCACTTCGCGATCACCACCGTCGAGATCCCGCCGCGTGGGCGGAAATCGCCTTTCACCTCAGCCCAGACCGGCTTGGCCCAGCGCACCACATCCTCCAGCACTTGGTTGACGATGTTCTCCTGGAAAATACCGAGGTTGCGATACGACTGCAAATACTCCTTCAGCGATCTCAACTCCAGGCACTTCTTGTCCGGCATGTAGCGGATCATGATGGTACCGAAGTCGGGCAATCCTGTCTTGGGGCACACCGAAGTGAACTCGGGGTCGTCCACCACAACCTCGTAGCCTGGAAACTGGTTGGGCCAGGTTTCAATCTCGGGAAAAGCGTGGTCGAGCCCGGCGCGGGCGTGCGCCGCGGTGTAGCGTGGAGGTTTCGGCATGGGGCTATTGTACCCAGTCCTCCGCGGCGCGCGGCATTGCACGATACGCTGGCGCGAAGGCCCCTTGGGATGCATCTAACCGGGTACGTGGCGGATGGCTTATTGTGCGCCTCCGGGCAGCTCGCCGGTGATACATTGGTACTTGTACTTCCCGCTGTATGCCATTGAATGGAAAGAGTCCGGAGCGCCTGCCCAGGCGCCGGTGGATAGCGGCGCTCGCCCTCCTGGCGGGCGTGATCGTGGTGGCTGCGTTTATCTC
>JBIOFT010000248.1:0-4167 GCA_044447375.1 Terriglobales bacterium
ACATCGTGCTGCTGGCCCCCGCCTGCGCCAGCTTCGATCAGTTCGAAAGCTACGAGCACCGGGGACGCGCCTTCAAAGAGGCAGTGCAGGCTCTGGCCGCGCGCAAGACGCCCAGCGACGTGGGAGGAGCGGCGTGAAGCGAATGAGTTGGCTGAAGAGTACAGAGTGGGGCTGCCTTGAAGGGGCGCGGCTTCAGCCGCGCCGTTATGCTGAACTTATCAAATTGTCATCCCGAGCAAGCGCGAACCGAGGTTGCGAGGCGAGCGCGCAGCGAGGGATCTGCAGTTTTAGAGCCCGCACTACAGATCCCTCACTCGCGCTTCCTCACTCTGTTCGGTCGCGCTTCGTTCGGGATGACAACTCCTTGAGGCAGATTTCGGCGCGGCTGAAAGCCGCGCCCCTTCAAAACTGGCTTCACTTGGAGTTTTGGGCAGGCTGCTAGTAGATTCCTCGCTGCGGTCGGAATGACACCGTTACTGTTTTCCGATTTCAACTGCGAACCAGCGCGGTCAACAGGCGCACGTCCGATAACGCGCATACTAGCGGCGTGGCCAGCCAGCCCATCCAGGACGAACTCGCCTCTTTCATCGACTATCTCAAGATCGAGAAGGGCCTGGCGCGCCTTACCGTCACGGCCTATACCAGCGACCTCACCCAGTTCGCCGGCTTCCTGAAGAAACGGCCGCTCACGGCGGCGCGGCGGCAGGACGTGCGCGACTTCCTCGACCATCTCTTTTCCAACCATGTTGATGGGCGTTCGGTGGCACGCAAGCTCTCCGCCCTGCGCCACTTCTACAAGTATTTGCTGCTCGACCGCCACATCACGCACGACCCCACGCTGAACCTGGAAACGCCGCGGCACTGGAAGGTGCTGCCCAAGGCGCTGGCGCGGGACGAGATTGCAAAGCTGCTCGAGCCGCGCTGCGTCCCAACCGGCAAAGTCGCTGCCGCCATCGCACTGCGCGACCGCGTCATGCTGGAGATGTTCTACTGCGGCGCGTTGCGCGTGTCGGAGATGGTCGGCGTCAAGCTCGAAGACCTCAAGCTCGACCTGGGATACGTGCTGGTGCGCGGCAAAGGCGACAAAGAACGGATCGTGCCGCTGGGCATGCCGGCGATCCAGGCGATCCGCGAATACTTGGCCGCGGGCAGGGAAGTCATTACGAAAGGCAAGAGTTCGCCGCTACTTTTCGTCGGGCGCGGCGCACGAAAGATGAGCCGCCAGTGGGTTTGGAAAATGGTGCGTGCCGCAAGCTCGCGCAACGGCCGCAATGCCAGCCCGCATATGCTGCGCCACAGTTGTGCGACGCACATGGTCGAAGGCGGCGCCGACCTGCGGACGGTGCAGACCATCCTCGGCCATGCCGACATCTCCACCACGCAGGTTTATACGCATCTGGCTCTCGACCGGCTGAAGAGTGTTTACCGCGAGCACCATCCGCGGGCGCGGCGTGGGCGAGACGCCCACGCGACAGCCGCCGAGACGGCGGCGCTACAAGCGGAGGCACAGAGTGGGGCCCGTTCCTAAAGCGGTCGCGCGCTTTCTCCGCTCGCTGCGCGAGCGCAATGCTTCGGCGCACACCATCAAGGCCTACACCGGCGACCTGGAGAAGTTCGCCGCCTACGTGGGCGAAGCCGGCTGGAAGCAGATTGACCACGTGCGCATCCGTGGGTTTCTCTCGCGGCTTTACGAGCAGGGATTATCGAAGACCTCGGTGGCGCGGGCGCTGGCGGCGGTGCGCTCGCTCTATCGCTGGCTGGCCAGAGAAGGCGTGGTCGAACAAAATCCGGCTGCGCTGGTGGCAACGCCGCGCTTACCCAAGAAGCTGCCACGGGTGCCCACCATCGAAGAGATGAACACGGTGCTCGACGGCGAAATGCCTGAGCTTGCCGCGTGGCCGGAGCGCGACCGGCTCATCTTCGAGTTGCTCTACGGCTGCGGCATTCGCAACTCGGAGTTGATCGGGATCGACCTGGACGACATACGCTGGTCGGGCGAAGCCATCCTGGTCCGCGGCAAAGGACGCAAGGAGCGCTATGTCCCCTTCGGCGACGCGGTGAAGTCGGCGCTCGATGCCTATGTGCCCGTCCGGCAGCAGAAGCTGGCGGAGCGCAAGCAGTCCACGCGCGCTTTGCTCCTTAATACGCGCGGCACGCGGCTGACGACGCGCAGCGTGGGAAGGATCGTCAAGCGGATCGCCGTCGCCAAAGGGCTCTCGCCCGACGTCCACCCGCACACGCTGCGCCACGCCTTCGGCACCCACATGCTGGAGGAGGGCGCGGACCTGCGCGCCATCCAGGAGATGCTCGGGCACGAGCGGCTCTCCACCACGCAGCGCTACACGCAGCTCTCCATGAAGCACGTACTGGCGGTGTACGACCAGACCCATCCCAGGGCCAAGTGACGCCGTTTTGCCGTGTGGGTCATACAAGTGAAGGGGCACGACCTTGGTCGTGCCATACAGAGCCTAAGAAGTCGAGGGTTTTAGCCCCTGAGGTTTTCTGAATTTGGCCTGGGCCGAGCTGAAGTCTTCTGCACCCGCTACCATTCCCCCTCCCGAACCGGATTGTCGGGAATGTACTGGCGAACAGAAAAACCAGACTCAGGGGCTAAAGCCCGCCTTTTAAAAGCCCCGTTAATGGCACGACCAAGGTCGTGCCCCTTCACTTGCCCTATATGGAACGCCCAAGGTCCTTCGGCTTCGCTCAGGACGCCCCTTCACTTGAGGTGAGCGCGACTCAACTCTGGGTGGCCCCTACTTGTGCACCGACCTTGGTAACTTGGGAGGCATCCGCCACGCCGCTACGATTCTGTGAGGACCTACTTTTCCCATATTGGTCCCGAGCAATCTCATGGCAACCGCCCTGATCAACGACGTCCATTCCCCACAAAAGGCATCCCGGGCGCGCCCGGCGAACGGCGCCAACAAAGAGCTTTGGCTGCTGCTTTCTCTTTTCTTGATCGCGCTGCTTTCCAACTTCGTGGTCGAGGGCCAGCGCATGGTGCTGGCCTTGTATACGCTGCCCACGATGTTTTCCGCCTACAAGTACGGGCGCCGGCACGCGGTCATGACGGCGCTGGCCAGCACCCTGCTGGTGGTGCTGGTGGTTTACTTCCATCCTCTGTTCTTGCACCGGCGGCCCTTCGTGATCCCGCAGGAGAAGTGGTTCGACATCGCGCTGTGGGGTGGGATCCTGCTGGTGATCGCCTATGCCATGGGTACGCTCTACGAGCGCACGCAATCGAACCTGCACGAGCTGCGCGACAGCTACCGCGGAATCCTGCTCATCCTGCAGCACATCGCCGCCAACGACAAATACAGCCAGAACCACTCCTATCGCGTTTCCATCTGCGCCACCAAGATTGCCGAGCGCATGGACCTGAGCTCGGAGCGGATCGAGGACATCCGCACCGCCGCCCTGCTGCACGACGTCGATAAGCTGGGCATCAGCCGCGAGATCCTCTACAAGTCGGCGAACTTTACCGCCGCCGACTTCCGCAAGTTCCAGCGCGACATGGCCAAGGGCAAGGCCGTGCTGCCTCCCGTGGGGGGATCGTTGCGGCGCGTCATCCCCATCCTGCTGGCGTATTCGGAGCCGATCGACGGGAAGCCCGCCTCCTACCAGGACACGCCTCTGGAATCGCGCATCCTGGCGGTGGCCGATGCCTACGAGACCCTCACCAGCGGCAGCGGCGGGATGCCGCCCAGCGTGGCCATCGGCAACATCGCGGAGCGCGCGGGCACGGAGTTCGATCGCAAGGTCGTCGAGGCGTTCGTGGGTGCCTTCCAGCACGGCCGAGCGCAGACCGTCGGGCTCAAATCCTGAACTGAACACCGCACGGGCGTTACTGCCCTAGCACGTTGATCTCGGCCATCGAGGTCCAGGGATTGCCGTTGATCTCCGACAGGGCACGCAGGCGGATGTACTGTCCTGTGGTCTGTGGGAATGCAATCTGCAGCGGCGCCGGCACTGCCGCCCCCGGTCCCGGACATTGCGTGCGCAAGCTGCCGTAGTTAAAGCTCCCGGTGGCCACCGAGGTCCCCCAATTCACGCCGTCCGTGCTCACGTAGAATTCGTACTGCTTGATCCAGCCGCAGGCGCTGCCATCCTGCCGCGGCAGGTACTGGAAGGCGGTCAGCGTATAGGAGGCCCCCAGGTTGATAC
>JBIOFT010000249.1:0-4143 GCA_044447375.1 Terriglobales bacterium
CCCTTCAGATCAGGATGCGCTTGCACCCATCGGTCGGCCTCGACGACTTGCTCGGGAAAGGTGGACGCCGCCAGAATCTGCGCCACCAGCGAATCCGGATACAGCGCAATCGGCGCTACCAACCGCTGCAACTGCTCGGGAGTCTGTTGCGCGTAAGGTGGTCCCTGCTGTGCGGGCGGCGCCGGCGCGGCCGGCGGCGGGGCTTGCTGGTCTTGTGCCGACAGGTTCACAGGCCAAGTCGCAAACAATAGAGCCAACGACATCAGGGAAACCATAATCTGCCGGCCCCATCGAGGCCGCGAAAACCCTGCGTCACGTCCGAAAATGTTCATAGTCTTTGAACCTCCTCTGCACTTCGTCGCCTGGAGGCCCCCAGCAGACTTAGATGAGCGAGACGAGGTTCAAGTTGTATCTTTGCAGACGGGTGCTGCTGAAGGGTGTTACCGTTCGAGCTTGAGGTAGAGGATTCCCAGCGGCGGCAAGGTGAGCTTGAGGGAGAAAGGGCGGCCGTGGTGGGGGATGGGTTCGGCCATGACGCCGCCGCCGTTGCCCTGGTTACTGCCGCCGTAGATGCCGGCATCGCTGTTGAGCAGCTCGCGCCACCAGCCGCCTTCGGGCACGCCGATGCGGTGGCTCTTGCGCAGGACGGGAGTGAAATTGCCCACCACCAGAATCACGTCGTGGTGGCCGCGGCGCAGAAAGCTCAAGACGCTGGTGTCGCCGTCATTGGCGTCCACCCACTCGAAGGTGGCGGGATCGAACTCGCGCTCGTGGAGCGCGGGCTGTTCGCGATAGACGCGGTTCAGGTCGGCCACCAGCTTCTGCACTCCGGAGTGCACCGGGAACTGCAGCACCCACCACTCCAGGCCTTCCTCGTGGTACCACTCTTTCTTCTGGCCGAACTCGCAGCCCATGAAGAGCAGCTTCTTGCCCGGCTGCGCCCACTGATATCCGAAGAGCAGGCGCAGGTTGGCGAACTGCTGCCACTCGTCGCCCGGCATCTTGCCGATGAGCGCGCCCTTGCCGTGCACCACCTCATCGTGCGAGAGCGGCAGCACGTAGTTCTCGGTGAACATATAGAGGCCGCGGAAGGTGAGCTGGTTGTGATGGAAGCGGCGATGGATGGGATCTTTGGACAGGTATTTGAGGGTGTCGTGCATCCACCCCATGTCCCACTTGAGGCCGAAGCCGAGCCCTCCCACATAAGCGGGCTTCGAGACCATGGGCCAGGCGGTGGACTCCTCGGCGATGGTCTGCACGTCGGGATGAGCGCCGTACACGTCCGCATTCAGCTTTTGCAGGAAGCTGATGGCCTCCAGGTTCTCGTTGCCGCCGTACTTGTTGGGAATCCACTCGCCGTGCTGGCGGGCGTAATCGAGATAGAGCATGGAGGCGACCGCGTCCACGCGCAGGCCGTCGGCGTGATATTGGTTGAGCCAAAACAGCCCGCTGGAGAGCAGGAAGCTGCGCACCTCGTTGCGCCCGAAGTTGAAGATGTGCGATTTCCACTCGGGATGGAAGCCCTGGCGCGGGTCGGAGTGCTCGTAGAGATGGGTGCCGTCAAAGTAAGCGAGCCCGTGCGCGTCGTTGGGGAAATTCGAGGGCACCCAGTCCAGGATCACGCCCACGCCCTGCTGGTGCAGGTGGTCCACCAGGTACATGAAGTCCTGCGGCGTGCCGTAGCGGCGGGTGGGAGCGAAAAAGCCGGTCACCTGGTATCCCCAGGAGCCGTAGAAGGGATGCTCCATCACCGGCATGAATTCCACATGGGTAAAGCCCATGCGGTTGCAGTACTCGGCCAGCTTGGGTGCGATCTCGCGATAGGTGAGCCAGCGATTGCCGTCTTCCCAGGCGCGCATCCATGAGCCCAGGTGCATTTCATAGATCGAGATGGGACGGTTGAGGCCGTTGTGCTGCTGGCGGGAGTGCATCCAGCCCTCGTCGCCCCATGCGTAGCCCAGGTCCCAGACGATGGAGGCCGTCCGCGGCGGAAGCTCGTTGGCAAACGCATAGGGGTCGGCCTTGTCCACGCTGTAGCCCTGATAGCGCGACGCCACGTGGTACTTGTACACCGTGCCCGGGCCCATCTCGGGGATGAATCCTTCCCAGATGCCGGAGTCGCCGCGCGTGCGCAGAGGATGGCTGTCCTTGTTCCAGGCGTTGAACTCGCCGATCACCGAGACCGAGTAGGCGTTCGGCGCCCACACCGCGAAGTGGGTGCCGCGCTGGCCATCGACGGTGGCGGCGTGCGACCCCAGTTTCTCGTACAGGCTGTTGTGGTTGCCCTCGTTGAACAGGTGGAGGTCGTAGTCGCTCAAGAGCGAGAAGTCGTAGCGCACGGCGTGATTCTCAACGAGAGGCATGGCTGGCGAGACGCGCGTAATAATTTAACGCCTCGGACCGGGAAAACGCCAGCGGGTGCCGTCCTTACGGGACTCGGTTGATTAATAACCGATGCATTCCCTTACCCGGCGGGCCTGAAAACGCCGAGAAAACAAACGGCCCCGTCCGCAGACGAGGCCTCCGCGTTCCGGAAAATCTGGCTTACACGTTGAACGAAGAGCCGCAGCCGCAGGTGCTCTTCACGTTGGGGTTCTCGAACTTGAAGCCGGCGCCTTCCAGGGTCTCGACGTAGTCGACCTGGCAGCCATTCAGGTACATGATGGAGGTGGCATCCACGAACACTTTCAGTCCGTCGAACTCGAAGCTCTTGTCCATCATTCCGGCGGTGTTCTCGAAGGACATCGAGTAGGAGAACCCGGAGCAACCGCCGCCGACCACTCCGACTCTCAGCCCCGCCGGATGCGGGTTCTGTTGCGCCATGATCTCCTTCACCTTTGATATGGCACTCGGGGTCAGGTTGAGGGGGAACTTCTTGCCAGTATCCACGCCTGGGGTTGTCGTCGTCGCCATCCTTTATCTCCTTGGAATCCTTGGGTTGCAGGTCAGTATAACAGAAGGGTTCCCGGTTCCCGAGCGGTTTATGGCCGGCTGCGGCGGGCTGGCCCTCCTGCATCTTTAGATGCTGGCCGCGGCCCCAGGTCGCTGTTTTCGGCAACTCCAAGCCTTCCCCGGTTCTGGCCGTGGAAAAAACCGTTAGGGGATTGCTGGACAGAGCTATAATTCGGCCAAGGTCCCATACCGCCCGGCTCTCCACCTGGCCCGGGTTCAGCGCGGGACTGGGCCGTGTAACCGGCGTGGAGGTGGCTTGTGTCTCACCTGATGATGCTGTTCATTGCCTGGGGCGGAATCACCGTGGTCCTGATTGTGCTGCTCATCTATCGCAGCACCCTCACCATGCATGAGGACGACCAACTCTTCCTGGACGATTCCTCGATGCACATGCAGGAAGAGCAAATGGCCCTGCAACGGCGCATGGGCAAGATTCAGCCCTTCCTGCGCGTTCTCGGTGTGGCTTCCGGACTGCTGATCGTGGTGATCGCCGGCGTCTGGGTCTGGCAGGGCCTCCAGAACTTCTAACCGCCTCGCTGTGCACGGATCTCTTCGTTTGCGGAGAAGTGTGCCTCCTGCGCTGTGGGGCCAGTCATCGAGGACACACTTCACCTATCCAGGCATCGGCACGGTGCGCGTGTGACCGGCCTTGCCTTTCAGGTCGGTGACTGCCAGTAGCGACGAACTTCGGTTTTGCCGATCCAAACAATAGGAACCGGGCTAGTACCAAGTTGACAGCTCTCTTCTTCCGCCGAGCTCAGGCAAGGTCGTAGCGGTCAAGGTTCATCACCTTGTTCCACGCAGCCACGAAGTCCTTCACAAATGCCGCCTTCGCGTCGTCACATCCATAGACTTCCGCGATTGCCCGGAGCTGGGAGTTCGAACCGAAGACAAGATCGACACGGGTGGCGGCCCACTTGATTTTGCCCGTCCCGCGATCGCGCCCCTCATACACGCCTTCGGATGTAGAGGAGGCCTGCCACTGCGTATTCATGTCGAGCAGGTTGACGAAGAAATCGTTCGTCAGCGTCTCAGGTCGGTTGGTGAAGACGCCGTGTTTGGATTGTCCGAAGTTTGCATACAGGGCGCGCATGCCGCCGATGAGAACGGTCATCTCGGGGGCAGTCAGCGTCAGCAACTGCGCCCGATCCACCAGAAGTTCCTCCGCCGGTCTTTGGAGTCCCTTGGGGA
>JBIOFT010000250.1:0-4135 GCA_044447375.1 Terriglobales bacterium
GCGCTGCCCGCTGCGGCGAGCGGAGTGCGCCGAGCGCGTGCCGGAAATGCGCGCGGCGGCGCCGAAACATGCCGCAAGATGCATCCTGGTGTGAAAGTATGGGGAGGGGCGAGGAGAGCACAGAGCAAGTGCTACTCGAAGCGAAAGGATTGAGGAAGAGCTTCCGGCAACGAGCGGGGGCGTTCGCCACGGATGACGGCCGGCGCATCGCGGCCGTCGACGGCGTGAGCCTGGAGGTCGAGTCCGGCGAAACGCTGGCGATCGTGGGCGAATCGGGCTGCGGGAAAACGACGCTGGCTCGCATGCTGCTGCGTCTCATCGAGCCCGACTCGGGAGAACTCTATTTTGATGGCCGAGACCTGCTGGCAGCCCAAGGGGCGGAGCTGCGCGCCCTGCGGCGCGAAATGCAGATGGTGTTTCAGGACCCGTTCGCCTCGCTCAATCCGCGGATGCGCGTGGGCGAGATTGTAAGCGAGCCGCTCGCGATTCACGAGCCGCGCCTGGGACGCGCGGAGCGGCGCCGGCGCACGAGAGAAATGCTCGAACGCGTGGGGCTCGCGGTGGACGCGCTCGGGAAATTTCCGCACGAGTTTTCCGGCGGGCAGCGGCAGCGCATCGGGATCGCGCGGGCGCTGGTGCTCCGGCCGAGGCTGGTGGTGGCGGACGAGCCTGTAGCGGCGCTGGACGTCTCGGTGGGCGCGCAGGTGCTGGAGCTTCTCGCGGAGCTACAGCGTGAACTCGGATTGACCTACGTGCTGATCTCGCACAGCCTGCCGGTGGTGGCGCAACTGGCCACGCGCATCGCGGTGATGCACGCGGGAGAGTTTGTCGAGGTCGGCGCGGCGGAGCAGGTCCTCACGCGGCCGGCGCACGCGTATACGCGGGCGCTGCTTGAGGCCGTGCCGCGGCTCGTAACCGCCGGCCAGTGAGCGATTGAGATTCGCCGTGGCGCTGATGTTTTGCGCCTGCCCCGACGTATTCTCATGGTATAGAAGCTACTCACCGAGGAGGTATGTCCATGGCCACGACGATTCCGCCGACCCCAGAAGCCCCTGCGCCAATGAGTGCCTTGGCGCGGTTGACCGGTGTGTTGTTCAGCCCGAAGCAAACGTTCGCAGATATTGCGCGGAAGCCAAGCTGGGTGGTGCCGATCTTGCTGCTCACAGTGCTCAGCCTGGCGGTTACCGCACTGCTGATGCAGAAGATGGACTGGGGAAGTTTCATTCGCCAGAAGGCAGAAGAAAACCCGCAGTTTGCGCAGATGTCGGAGGAACAAAAGACGTCCAGGCTGGAGGTTTCTGAGAAGATCACGCCTGTGATCGTTTGGGTAGCAGGCCTTGCGGGTCCAGGCATCGGTGCGTTGATCATCGTATTGATTTATTGGGGTGCCTTCCGGTTGTTCTGCAGCGCGGACGTGAGGTTCGGCGCGGCCTTCGGAATCGGAGCGCACGCGTTCGTACCCTCGGCCGTCGCTTCGTTGTTGGCGCTCGTTACGCTGGCGCTGAAGAGCCGCGGAGACGTGGACCCGGAGCGACTGCTGGCGACGAACGTGGGAGCGTTCCTGCCGACTGACGCTCCCAAGTGGCTGCAGACGCTGGGAAGTTCGCTTGATGTTTTTATGATCTGGATACTGGCCCTTTTTGCCGTCGGTTTTGTCACGGCCAGCCCGAAAAAAGTGAAGATGGGCACGGCATTGATCGTAGTATTCGGGCTGTGGGGCGTGTGGGTGCTGGGGAAGGTGGCCTGGGCGGCGCTGTAGCGCAGGTGTTCGAGGCATTAGTTCCCCGGCGGGCCTGCTACACTGACGGCGTGAGCGCAGCATTTGAACTTCTGAAGACCGACCCGAGCGGGGCGCGGCTCGGCAAGCTCACCACCGCGCATGGCGCCGTGGACACGCCGGTGTTCATGCCCGTGGGGACGGCTGCGACGGTGAAGGGCCTGCCGCAGGCAGCGCTCGAGTTGCTCGGCGTCCAAATCCTGCTAGCCAACACCTACCATCTCTATCTCCGGCCGGGGCACGAAGTGATCCGCCGCCTGGGCGGACTGCATCGGTTCATGTCCTGGCCGCGGGCGATCCTGACGGACTCCGGCGGCTACCAAGTGTTCAGCCTGGCGGACCTGCGAAAAATGACCGATGAGGGTGTGCGCTTCCGCTCGCATCTCGACGGCTCGGAACACTTGCTCACGCCGGAGAAAGCGGTGGAGATTCAGCTGGCGCTGGGATCGGACGTCGCCATGGTCCTCGACGAGTGCATTGAGACCCCGGCGCCGCGCGCTGCGGCTGAGGTGGCTGTCCGGCGGACGACGGAGTGGGCCGGGCGAGCGCGCACGTATTTTCAGGAATGCACCAGTCGCAACGGGAATACCGGCCAGCTTCAGTTCGGCATCGTGCAGGGAGCCACGTTCACGGACTTGCGGCGCGAGAGTGCGCGCCAACTCGTGGAGTTGGATTTTGCGGGATACGCGGTAGGCGGGCTGGCGGTGGGGGAACCGCACGAGCTGACCTGCGCGATGACCTCTGAAGTGACCGCGTTGCTTCCCGCTGACCGGCCACGCTACCTCATGGGCGTCGGTAAGCCAGAAGACTTGGCCGAATACGTGCGCCTCGGTATCGACATGATGGATTGCGTGCTGCCGACGCGCGCGGCGCGGCACGGCTGCCTGTACACCAGCCAGGGGCGGGTGCTCATCCGGAACGCACGCTATGCGGAGGACGCGCGGCCGATTGATGAAAACTGTTCGTGCGCGGTGTGCGCGCGGTATTCGCGTGCCTACCTCCGTCATCTCTATGTGGCGGGCGAACTGCTATCCGCGATCCTCAATACCCACCACAACGTCCACTTCTATCTCGATCTGATGAAGCGCATCCGCGAGGCGATTGCGGCGGGAAGGCTCGCGCAGTTTGCCGGCGCGGTGCGGGAGCAACTGGCCGGCGCGCCGGCCTGAGCCTCGCGCAGATTTTGCCTTGACAGAAGGCCCCAAATTCGAGAGTCTATCTGTTTTGGGAAGCGAGCGGGTTTCCATCCGAGGCGCATCCACGCTTCGTGGCCCGTCCCTGCTGCGGGCAGGCAGAGGGAAAGGGTTGAGAAGCTGTCCGGGCGGTACAACTTAGGAAAGACCGGCAGTGCGGCGAGCCTTGTGCGGAGCGTCGCCAACGCCCTGTTGGACGAGGCAGGCGCGTTTCCGGGGCGCCCACTGAAAGGGAATACCAGTGAACATCATCATGCTCTTGGCACAAGCACAAGGCCCCGCGAGTGTTCTGGGAAGTCCACTCTTCATGATGATCGTTGTCATGGGGATTTTTTACGTATTGCTGATCCTGCCACAGCAGCGGCGCCAGAAGCAGCACCGGGCCATGCTGGGGGCGCTCAAAACGGGCGACAAAGTGGTGACTTCCGCGGGCATCTACGGGACGGTTGCAGGGATTGACGAAGACACGGTAATCGTCAGGATTGCGGACCAGGTGAAGGTCAAGATGCTGCGGTCCGCCATCGCGCAGGTGGAAAAGGAAGAAGGAGCACAGTAACCGGGACCGGAGCGTCCCGGCGGACGACGGCAAGTCGCCGCTTCCGGCCGGGCGAGCCAAGGTCCCCAGCCGCTTCTTCGGGGAAACGCGAAACGGAACGATGAACCCGAATCTCAAATGGAAGGCGCTGTTTATCGCGGGCGTGATTCTAGCCTGCGTGTACGGATTATTCGGCCTGCCGGTGTTTCCCACCTCCTTCGCCCAAGTCAAAGAGAACTTCTCGCGGCAGATTAAGCTGGGGCTCGATCTTCAAGGCGGGACCCACCTGATCTTGCAGGTGCAGGTGCAAGAGGCTATCGCCCAGGACACGGACCAGACCATCGACAATTTGACCTCGGACCTGCGGCAGAAGAGTATCCGCTACGATGAAATACGCCGGGTGGACGACACGCACATCCTGGTGCGCAATGTGGCCACGGAACAGACCGGCGCGTTCCGCGACTTTGTAAACGATCGGTTTGGCGGCGTGTGGGAGCTCACGCCGGCCGCGGGGGAGCTGTCGGGCTACCTGCTGACCATGCGGCCGAGCGCCATCGCACAGAGCCAGCAACAGACCATGCAGCAGTCGCTGGACACGATCGAGCGGCGCATCAACGGATTGGGGCTGAC
>JBIOFT010000251.1:0-4096 GCA_044447375.1 Terriglobales bacterium
AAAGAGACGGTGAAAGCATTGAGGTGATCGGTCGCAGACTGGAACTGGCGAGCAATGCCCAGCACGGCGGTGGAATCGAGGCCGGAGCTCAAGAAGATACCGACGCGCACGTCGCTGAGCAGGTGGCGGCGCACCGACTGCTCGAGCAGCGCGCGGCCTTCTTCCGCCACTTCCTCCAGGCTGCGCTTGCGTTCGCCGTCGGGCCGCGGGAATTGCCAGTACGTGCCCTGGGCGGTCGCGCGTCCGAGGCTGTCGAGTTCTTTCCACGCGCCGCGCGGCAGGGTGAACACGCCCTCGAACAGCGTGAGCGGTTCCTGCACCGCACCGTACGCAAGATAGCCGGCGAGAGCACGCTGGCTGACCAGCGGCGGCGCCAGGCCGCTGCTCATCAGGGCGCGGACTTCCGAGGCGCACACGAACCATTCGCCTTCGCGCGCGGCGTAGTAGAGCGGCTTGATGCCGAGATGATCGCGGGCAATCAGCAGGCGGGAACGGCGCGCATCCCAGAGGGCGAAGGCAAACATGCCCCGCAAGCGCGGCAGACAATCCACACCCCAATGCTGATAGGCGCGCAGCAGCACTTCGGTGTCGCTGTGGCCGCGAAAAGTGAAGCCCGCTTGTTGCAGCTCGCGGCGGAGGTCAGGCGAGTTGTAGATCTCGCCGTTGTATACCAGCACGTCGCCGGTGTCGGGATTGTGCATAGGCTGGTGCCCATGCGGAGAGAGGTCGAGGATGGCCAGCCGGCGGTTGCCCAGGCCCACGATGCCGCCGCCCACCTGCAGCACCACCGCGCCCTGGTCATCGGGACCGCGGTGCGCTTGGGCGTCGTTCATGGTGTGGACCATGGCCGCCGCGGATTCCGGTTTGTGCTTCCCCAGCAATGCGGCGATTCCGCACATTCAGTCGGTCACGACTCCTTGCAAGGGATGGAAACGCACAGGCTCGATGGGCTCGGCTTGGTGTGAGTGGCCCGTGATGTAGAACAGCAAAAAAATCCAGAGTCAGGGAGCACTTTGTTCTTTGAGCACGAGCTTACCATAAAGTCGCAGCATCTCCCGCGCGACTGTTTCCCAGGCGAATTCCTCCTCCATCCAGCGGCGGCCGCGCTGGCCCATCTCGGCGAGCGGCATGCGGCTCATGCGCTCGATGGCTGCCGCCAGGCTGGCGGGATCGTTCTCCACCCAGAGGCCGCAGCCGTGCGCCTCGACGCCGGCCCACGGCGTGCCCTTGCTGGCCACGACGGGAACACCGTGCGCCAGCGCCTCGGCCACTACCATGGCGAAATTCTCCGTGTGCGAGGGAAAGACCGCGAGGTCGCTGGCGGAGAGAAGATCGGCCTTGGCCTGGCCGCGCACCTCGCCCACGAAGCTGACGCGTTCGCGCAATCCCAGACCGCGGGCGCTCTCCTCCAGGCCGGCGGTATAGGCCGCGTCGCCGGAGCCGGCAATGGCCAGCGACCACGGCCGGCCAACGTTAGCAAGGCGCTGGCAGGCGGCGAGCAGGTTCTCGATGCCTTTCTTGGGATCAATGCGGCCGAGGAACAGGAGCCGCAAGCCTCCGGAACCGTTGCGGTGATCGAGCCGCGGCGGCAGTTCGACTCCGTTGGGGATCACCGCGGCGCGGGCGCCGGGAAACTTGGCCGCGCTCTCCGCGGCCTCCTGCTCCGAGGTGACGTGCAGCACCATGTCGCGCGGAGCGAGCCGGCGACAGAGGCTTTCCCATCCGGCCTTCAGCCCCGGGCGCCGCGAGCTTGGCCAGCGTTGCAGCGCGCCTCGCGGCGACCACACCAGCGGCTTCTGGAGCCAGCGGCACGCCGCCAGCGTGGGCAGCGTGGGGAAGTTGTAAACCGCGGTGAGGTGGACCAGGTCGGCCCAGCGTATCGACGGCGCCAGCCGCCGCGCCAGTTGCGGAGAGACGGAATGCCGGAGGATACGCGGGCAATAGCGCACGGAAACGCCTGGCGGCAGCGTGACCGGCGCGTCCTTGGCGACGTCGAGCACGGCGCCCAGGCCGTTGGCGTCGGTGGTCAGCACACGCACTTCGCAGCCCTGGCGCACCAGTCCGGCGCACAGCTCGTACACGGACGTGATGGGGCCGCCGTAGTTGAAGGCGGGATAGAAAGACGGCACGATGTGCAGAACCTTCATGCCGGAAGGCTCGCGAATGAGTTGTGGTACTCTCGTTTCACTAGTGATCCCCATTCTGCCATGAGTGCGCGACTTCGTCGCAAAGTTGTGCTGGTGACCTCCGGGTTGGGGACGGCACACGGCGGCATCGGCGTGGTTTCGCAATCGATCCTTAAGGCGCTGGCCGGCGAGCACGAGGTGGCGCTGTGGCGGCATCCGGTCGCTCTGCCGCGCCCGTTGCGCAAGGGGACATTCGCCGCCCGCGGGCTCTGGCGCTCGCTGAGCCGGCCCGACTTCGTCTTCTACGAACACGTTCATCTGGCCGCCATCCACCACCTGCTCCCCCGGCTGAAGGGAGTGCCATACGGCGTCTTTCTGCACGGCATCGAGGTGTGGGAACCGCTGGTCACGCGACGGCGCGAGGCGCTGCTGCTCGCCAACATCCTGCTCTCCAACTCCGCGGCCACGGTGACAGCCGCGCGCGCGGTAAACCCCTGGCTGCCGGAGGTCAAAGTGACCTGGCTGGGAGTGCCGCGGCGCCAAGCCGCGGTGCGGGCCGGCGAACTGCCGCCCGTGGGGCTGATTGTCGGGCGCATGGCTTCGGTGGAGCGCCTGAAAGGACACGATCCCGTGCTCGATGCCTGGCCGGAAGTGCGCAAATCCATTCCCGCCGCCAGGCTGCTCATCGTCGGCAGCGGCAACGACCAGGCCCGGCTGCGGCGGCGCGTTGCCCAGGAACAGATCGCCGGAGTCGAATTCCTCGGGCGCTTGAGCGACCAGGAACGCGACCAGCTCTACGCGCGCTGCCGCCTGTTCTTCTTTCCCTCGAAGCAGGAGGGGTTCGGCTTGGCAGGCGTGGAGGCGGCCGCCGCAGGGGTTCCGGTCATCGGGCTGGCAGGAACCGTGATGAGCGAACTCTTTCCCAGCGGCGGCGCCATCCTGGTCAACGACCTTCTGGCTTCCACCATCACCCAAGCCGCCGTGCGCGTGCTGGGCGATTCCGCGTACGCCACCGCCGTGGGGCTCGCGGCCCGCCAGCGCGTGGAAGAGCATTTCCTGGAAGAACACTTCATCGCGCGCTTCCAGGCAGCGCTCCAACCGCTGCTGCAATAGTTTTCAGGCCCGGGTTGTGCAAAACCTTGCACATCCTGCCAACCGTCCTGCGGCTTGCTTTTCTGCCAAAAAGTCGGTCTTTTCTATGGGTTAGGCTTGGCGACGATTTGGTCCGGGGATTGCACCATAAGGGGTGCAGTCAGGGCCGATCTTTCGGCGCAAGGGACAATGCAAATGAAAACCATGGTTAGCAGGCTTGCCATTTCAGCGACGCTGTTGATGCTGGTGGCGGTTGGGGTGGCAAACGCGCAGAATTGCAGCAGTTCGATCCAAGCTTGTGGATGCACCATTAACTCAGCGGGCGCCTACACCGTAGACTCTGATCTGAGTGCGGCTCAGGGTCTCACTTCTCGCGGCGGCTGCATCGACGTAGCCGCAGCCAACGTCAAACTCTTCACCAACGGTCACAACATCACCGGGGCCGGGACTGGAACCGGTATCGGCATCAACCTGCTGTCGAGCGCCGGCAGTCTTTTCCTGACCGCCGCGGGCCCCAACAGCACGTACACAACGGCCAGCGGCTGGCAATACGGGATGCAGAGTCTAGCGGACAACGTGACCTCGGAAGGCTTCTACTTCTCCGGCAACACCACGGGCGTGCTGCTGAAAGACGCGGATAACAACAACGTCAGTTGCTTTGGCGCCTATAACAACTCCGTTTACGGGGTGTGGGTCCGGGCTGGATCCGGCAATCAGATCGATTTCGGCGGGGCATGGAACAACGGAGTCGCTGGGGTTTACATCGGCTGCTCGGCTACCGGGCCGTCGGGACAGGCTTGCACGGGATCCCGCCCGCCCAGTGACAACTTCGTCTTCGAGATGTTTTCCTATCCCGGCCCGCCCCCGCAGAGCTATGG
>JBIOFT010000252.1:0-4051 GCA_044447375.1 Terriglobales bacterium
AGGTAGTAGCCGGTATTGTCGCTATGCACGGTGCGGAACACGTCCTTGAAGTCGCCCAGGTCGAAGAAGGGACGGCCTCCGGTGTCGATGGCCAGGGTGGCCAGGGTTTCCCGCGAAGCATGCCGGGCCTGCACCTGATGATAGACGGCGGTGCCGTTGAACATGGCGCGGCTGGACTCGTGGGCCGCCGTGGCTTTGCCCTCGCCGCTGAACTGCGCCGAACCAGCGGAGGCTCCCATGCGGGCTTCCCCACCGGGCACGGTGGGAAACAACCCGCGCGAATCGACGGTGTAGAAAGAGACGTCCGCGCGGTTGGCGGCGTTGGTGGAAATCCGAAGCTGGGAGCGGTTTTCTTCCCCGGTCTGGGTGATGCCTCCGGTGAAGTGGATGACGTTCTTCCGGCCGGGGATGACGCGCAACACCTCGGCCAGCGATTCCAGGGCCGCCAGCTTGCGATCGGTGTTGAAGATGTTGAACTCCATCTCGTCGGGGGTAAAGGCGGCGCCAGTATCCTCGCTGGTGGAATCCTCCCCGGAGAGCACCGACGCTTCCTGCATGGCGGCAAGCTGGGAGTCCTTGCCGGGCAGCAGGCTTTGCACTCCCTTCATCAGCCGCTCGCGATCATTGGTGAAGGGCACGGTGATCTTGAGCTGGTTGCCGTAAACCGCCAGCGCCACCAAGTCGGCGGGCGACATCTGATCGCGCAGGAAACGCTCGCATCCTTCTTTGGAGCGCATCAGCTCATCCGGCTGCAGGGCGGTCTGGTCGAAGAACAGAACGATCAGGCGGCGATCGCGGATTTTCTTCTGCACTTCCGGCGGCGGCTGCACCACCCCCAGGGGCACCACCAGGGTGGGCTGATTGGCCAGGCCGGCGGCTTCCATGGCATCCAGGTCGTGGTAATCGAGCGACGAGATCTTCTGCGGCTTGCCGTCTTCCAGCAAGGTGAACTGCTCCGGCGTGAGTCCCTTGATGGGCTTGCCGGAACGGTCGGTGACCCGGGCGTCGATCAGCACCATGTTGACCGTCACACGAAACACGGCCTGATCTTCCGAGGCAGAGGCCGCCTGGGCGGAGCCGGCGGGCTTCGGGCCGGACGGGGTTTTATCTTGCGCCGGTCCGAAGGGGACCAGCAGTGACGCGGCAGCGAGTGTGGCAAGTAGGCGGCGCATTAGAAATGTAACCTCAGCACGAGATCCACGGTGCGCATAGGTGCGGCGGCGGTGATGGCGCCGAAGTCAGACGCACCCACGGTGTTCACCAGGTTCAGATAGTTGGGATGATTGAACAGGTTCTGCCCTTCCACCCGGAGGTCCATGCGATAACGTTCGCCAACGTGCAGGCGGCGGGCCAGCTCCAGGTTGACCACCGTCATACTGGGGGCGGTGATGGACCCACGGCGCGCGTTGCCGAACTGGCCGATGGGTGCGATGACAAAGCATGAGGTGTTGATGTATTGGAGCGGGCTGCGCTGGCTGGCGGGCAGGGTGGGATCGCATATCTGGTCGGGCCGCTGGGAGAAGAGCGCACCCGTGGGATTGGCGGCAGCATCGCTGATCAATGGGGTAATGTGCGACCCGGAGTTGTAGACCAGGTTGGGTGCGATGCGCCAGTTGCTGAGGGCATCGCCGATCCAGCCCTGGCGGAGCCAGCGTCCCCGCTCGCCGAAGGGCAGCTCCCAGGTCATCCAGCTACGGAGCTGGTGGCGGATATCGAAGTCGGAGAGCCCTCGTTCGGCGGGGATGTTTCTCCAGTCCTGGACGATCGAGTTAACGGTGCCGGTGCCGATGGCACTGGTATCGTCGATCGACTTGGAGAAAGTGTAGTAGGCGAGGAATCGGACTCCATGCGCCATGCGACGCTGGAAGCGGACCTGGACTCCGTGGTAGATGGAGTTTCCCCCGGACGTGTCGTAATTGAAGTTTCCGACATTGGGTATTTGGCGGCGTTGATCGGAGCCGATGAGCGGGCCGGGAGTAGGCGAGTTGGGAGAGAACACCATCTCGAGGTGGGTGCCCTTGGTTCCGGTGTAGGTCACTTCGGTGGTGGTGGAGTTCGAGATCGGGATCTCCATCGACACATTCCATATCTGCGCATATCCCAGTTTTTGGTTGGGATCGATTGCCCTGGTATTCGGGATGAAGTCCGGAGCAACGGGCGGGAAACCGTTTTTTAGGGTCAGCAGCGAGGTGGCGGAGGTGACTGGGGAAAAGGTCTGCGCGAAGGGAGGCTGGCCGGTGAGTTCCGCGAAGAGGAAGTTGTAAACCGACCCGGTGTAAAAAATCCCGTAGCCGGCGCGAATCACCGGACCGCGGTTCAACGGCCGCCAGGCGATTCCGATGCGCGGTTCCAGATTGTGAGAGTTCACCCCCAGGATCGAAGCCGGCACAACTCCGGCGCCGAAGGGCGAAGGCTGTCCGGGCTGCACCGGGGCCACGTTGGTGATCGTCGGGTTCAGCAACAGCGTCGAAAACCGGCCGTATTTCTCGGTGTAGGGAGTTACGTACTCGTAACGCAAGCCGAGGTTGATGGAGAAGCGGGGATGGATGCGCCAATCATCCTCGAAGTAGCCGACCAGCCACCAAGCTCGGCCATAATAAGAGGCTACCGAAGTGTCGACGGTCGTCGTGTCCGGCAGACCGATCAGAAAATCCGCCAGGTCCGATCCGCCGCTGGTGGGGTTTCCCTGGGCGTCGAGCTGGCTGGTCATGATGCCGCTGAAATCGTAACTGCCGCGGGGATTGACGCGCGCGAAGCTGCTCAGCTCCCGCCGCCGCACTTCGCCCCCGAAGCGCAGGGTGTGCTTGGAAAAATACCGCGAGACATTGTCGCCGAGGCGAAAGGTCTGGTTGCGGGTCAACTCCGGGGTGGCATCGTTGAGGCCGGTGAAGTTGACCAGGCTGATCGATGGCGCTCCCCAATCGATGGGCGCGGTCGCCCCCCCGGTTATTCCCAGATTGCCGGTAATGTTGTTGTTGAATGCGAACCCGCTGTTATCCTGCACCCTGGAGCGATTGAAGTTGAAGCGGATTTCATTGATGAATCGCGGGTTGATGTTCACCGTCATGCCCAGGGTGACGTTTTGGTCCAGTACGCTCAGGTGGTCCGACAGGGTGGGATACATGGGAGCCTGATCGCTGCGCAGTGAAACCAGGTTGTAGGCGGCCAGCAGGGTGGTCCGCGGCGAGACACTGTGCAGAATGCGGGTGTTCACCTTGTCGATCGACTGCGGCAGGACTTGCTGATAATGGTAGTTCAGGATGTCTCCCGGCAGGTTGGGCAGAGGAACGAGCTTCAGCAGCCCCTGCGCGGCCGAGTCGAGGTATTGCTGGGGTACCTGGCTGCCCCAGACCGTGCGCGGTCCGGCAATGTTGGAGAAGGGGTTGTACAGCGTGAGGCCGGGCCCGCTGAAGTCTCCCCCGCGCTCGGCCGCCGTGGGAACGGTGTCAAACTTGTTGACCGGATCGGTATGCCGGTCCAGCTCGTAGTCGACGAAGAAGAACGTGTTCTCCCGGCCGTCGTAAAGGTGAGGAATCACCAGCGGTCCCCCCGCGTTGGCGCCGAAACGCTCACGGTAGACCGGCAGCTTCTTGGCATTGGGGTCGGTGATGCTGAACGGGGTGGCGTCGGCCACCGAGTTGCCATAGCTCTCGTAGAGGCCGAAGCGGACGCGGTTCGATCCTAGGTGCTTCATCTTCTGGTTGAACGCCAGTTCGTCGAGGCTCAGCCCGCTGGATCCGCTTTGTTGAGCGTCCTTGTGCTTGCCGCTGCCGTGGCTGTGCTTTTTCTTGGAGGAATCCGATTCGGAGTCGTCCCCGGAGTTGTCGCTCGCGTTGGGGTCGGAGGTGGCGCCCATGACGTTGGCCCCGCGCGCAATGGTCCCGGGGATCAGGTACGCGGTGTTGCTGGCGGACTGGTCGGAAACGCCGGGCGCCGAGGGAAGCGGGTTATCCACGCTCACATCGGTTGAGGCCGTGGGCTGGCCTTTGGTCTCCACCTGCTCGAAGCCCTTCTTCTTGCCCGGGGCAGGCGCCGAGGCAGTGGCCGGCGC